>JBGPIL010000028.1:0-16025 GCA_041484905.1 Nitrospiria bacterium | reverse complement strand
TACGAGTGCAACTGCGGCAAGTACAAGCGCATGCGCCATCGCGGCGTCGTCTGTGAAAAGTGCGGCGTCGAAGTGATCCAGTCCAAGGTGCGCCGGGAACGCATGGGACATATCGAACTGGCGTCACCCGTGGCCCATATCTGGTTTCTGAAAGCGGTGCCCAGCCGGATCGGCGTGTTGCTGGATATGACGCTCAAGCAACTGGAGCGGATCCTGTACTTTGAATCCTATGTCGTGACCGATCATGGTGACACGCCGTTGAAAGATCGGGAGATGCTGACGGAAGAGCAGTACCGGAAGGCCTCGCAGGAATATGGCGCACGGTTCAAGGCGGAAATGGGCGCGGAAGCGATCCGGGAACTGCTCAAACAGCTCGAGCTGGACAGCCTGTATAAAGATCTCCAACGGAAGATCGGGGAGGCGACGTCGCTCGCAGTCAAGAAGAAGCAGATCAAGCGGTTGAAGGTCGTCGAGGCGTTTCGCAAATCCGGCAACAAACCTGAATGGATGATCATGGATGTCATCCCCGTCCTGCCCCCG
Organism: Nitrospiria bacterium; assembly: GCA_041484905.1. Lineage (GTDB taxonomy): Bacteria > Nitrospirota > Nitrospiria > JACQCE01 > JACQCE01 > JACQCE01. The sequence continues at coordinate 15,485 of JBGPIL010000028.1, read as the reverse complement.
GAGTTGCGTCCGTTGGTGCCGCTGGACGGCGGACGGTTTGCGACATCGGATCTGAACGACCTGTACCGGCGGGTGATCAACCGCAACAACCGGCTCAAACGACTGCTCGAACTGCGGGCGCCGTCGGTGATCATCCGGAACGAGAAACGCATGCTCCAGGAAGCGGTGGACGCCCTCTTCGACAATGGACGAAGGGGACGGGCCATTCGTGGGGCCAATCGACGGCCGCTCAAATCGCTGAGCGACATGTTGCGCGGGAAACAGGGGCGGTTCCGGCAGAATTTGCTGGGCAAGCGGGTCGATTATTCGGGGCGCTCCGTGATCGTGATCGGTCCGGAATTGAAGTTGCATCAATGCGGACTGCCGAAAAAGATGGCCTTGGAGTTGTTCAAGCCGATTATTTTCCATAAATTGGAAGCGCGCGGTTTTGTGACCACCATCAAGAGCGCCAAGAAGATGGTGGAAAAAGAGCGTCCCGAGGTGTGGGACGTGCTGGAAGAGGTCATCAAGGAACACCCCGTGCTATTGAACCGGGCGCCGACGCTGCACCGGCTGGGCATCCAGGCGTTCGATCCGGTGTTGGTGGAGGGCAAGGCGATCCGGCTTCACCCCCTGGTCTGCGCCGCGTTCAACGCCGACTTTGACGGCGACCAGATGGCCGTGCACATTCCGCTGTCGGTCGAAGCGCAGATCGAAGCCCGGGTGCTGATGCTGGCCGTTCAGAACATTTTGTCGCCCGCCAACGGACGCCCGATCATGGTGCCGTCGCAGGATATGGTCCTGGGGTGTTACTGGCTGACCAAGGAGCGGACCGGTTCGAAGGGGGACGGGGGGGTCTTCTCCGGCCCGGAAGACGTCAGGGTCGCGTACGACGCCCAGATGTTAGAGGAGCATGCCCGGATCAAAGTGAGGATGAACGGCAGTCTGGTGGCAACCACGGTCGGCCGCGTGCTGCTGAGCGAAGTGCTGCCGTCGCAAATGCCGTTTCAGGCGGTCAACAGGGAAATGACCAAAAAAGAGCTGATGAAATTGATCGACATCTGTTATCGGGAAACGGGCCACCAGGAAACCGTGTTGTTGTTGGATCGGATCAAGGATATCGGGTTTGCGTATGCCACTCGCGCAGGGTTGTCAATCTGCCTGGATGACATGAAAATCCCGGCCCGGAAGGAGCTCTTGATCGATCAGGCGCGGCGTGCGGTCTTGGAAATCGAACGGCAGTACGGCGACGGCCTGATCACGAACGGCGAACGGTATAACAAGGTGGTCGACACGTGGGCCCATGTGACCGAGTTGATCGCCAGCGAGATGATGCGGGAACTCGCGGACGAAGAAGCCAGCATCAAGACCGGCAAGGTGCAGGGTGGCGATTTCAATTCGATCTATATGATGGCTGACTCGGGTGCGAGGGGCAGCAGCCAGCAGGTCCGCCAGCTGGGCGGGATGCGGGGACTGATGGCCAAACCGTCCGGTGAAATTATCGAAACGCCCATCACGGCGAATTTCCGCGAGGGGTTGACAGTCTTGCAATACTTTATCTCGACGCACGGCGCGCGCAAGGGGTTGGCCGACACGGCCCTCAAAACGGCCAATTCCGGCTATCTGACACGGCGCTTGGTGGATGTCGCCCAGGATGTCATCATTTCCGAGAACGACTGCCAGGCCATGGACGGGATTTACGTCACGGCCCTGGTGGAGGGCGGTGAAATCATCGAGCCCCTGGAAGAGCGTATTTTGGGCCGCGTGGCGTGCGAGGACGTCAAGGATCCCGTGACCGCCGATATGATTTCCGCCCGCAACGATGAAATTAATGAGGCGAAGGCGCGGGCGATCGTCGAAGCGGGTATCGACCGGGTCAAGATCCGCTCCGTGCTGACCTGCCAGTCGCGCCGCGGCATTTGCATGTTGTGCTATGGCCGGGACCTGGCGCGGGGGCGGTTGGTTGAGCGGGGTGAGGCCGTCGGCATCATCGCGGCCCAATCGATCGGCGAGCCGGGCACGCAGCTGACCATGCGGACGTTCCATATCGGAGGCACGGCGAGCAAGGTCGTGGAACAGACCGTGTTGGAAGCCAAGCATGAGGGCGCCGTCAAATATCTCAGCTATGACGCCAAAAAGAATGCGGACGTGGTGTCTCCATCGATCGCCGTCAGGAACAAGGACGGCGACATGGTGGTGATGTCCAGAAACGCCAAGATCGCCATCTATGATGAGACGGGCCGGGAGCGTGAAAAGTACTCAGTCGTCTACGGGGCGCGCATCAAGGTGAAGCACGGAGAGCGGGTAAAAATCGGACAGAAGCTGGTTGAATGGGATCCCTACTCGCTGCTGATTCTCACTGAAGCCGGAGGCAAGGTGGCATTCGGCGACATCATTGAGGGGATGACGATTCGGGAAGAGGTGGACGAAGTCACCGGTTTGTCCCGGACGGTGGTCATCGACCATCCGGCTGCCAATCTGCGGCCCCGGTTGTCGATCAAGGAAGACTCCAAAACGGTGGCCAGATATTTGCTCCCGGTGGGCGCGCATATTCTCGTCGAGCGGGGGCATGAGGTGCATCCGGGCGACGTGCTGGCCAAAATCCCCAGGGAAACAACCAAGACGAAGGACATCACCGGCGGGTTGCCGCGTGTGGCCGAACTGTTTGAAGCCCGAAAGCCCAAGGAACAGGCGGTCATCAGCGAAATTGATGGGTTTGTCGAATTCGGCGGGTTCGTCAAAGGCATGCGCAAGGTGATCGTCCGCAGCGAGGTCAAGGACGACTCCGGGCAGCCGATCATGAAGGAATACAGCATTCCCAAGGGCAAACACGTCAATGCGCATGAGGGGGACTGGGTGAATGCGGGAGAACCGTTGATGGACGGTTCCGCAAATCCTCATGACATTCTGGCTGTGCTCGGAGCCAAAGAGCTGCAAAAATATTTGGTGGATGAAGTGCAGGAGGTCTATCGCCTGCAGGGTGTATCGATCAACGACAAGCACATCGAAGTCATTGTTCGCCAGATGTTGAGAAAAATCAGGGTCGAGGATGCCGGCGACACCGATTTTCTCGTCGGCAGCCTGTTTGATCGTTTGGTCTTCAGCGATGTGAACGAACAGGTCACGGCCAATGGCGGCAAGCCGGCCCGGGGCACTCCGGTGTTACTGGGGATTACCAAGGCGGCCTTGAGCACAGACAGCTTCATTGCGGCGGCCTCGTTTCAGGAAACGACGCGCGTCCTCACTGAAGCGGCCATTACCGGCCGGCTTGATACGTTGAGCGGGTTGAAGGAGAACGTCATCGTCGGCCGGTTGATTCCGGCCGGGACGGGTCTCGCCGAGTATCGGGAGACATTTGTCGTTCCGCCGGCGACGGTGATCGAGGAAGAACCGGTGCTCGCGATCGATGGCGCGGGATTGGATGGGGAAGCAGCCGTCCCGGTTGTCAGAGATGAATCGTCCGAATGAGGCTCTTCGTCCTTGACAATGGGGTAGATTCTCCTTATAATGCATGAGTTTTGCCCCAATAGCTGGACTTACCTGAAGTAATGACGGAGGAACGGTGCCGACGATTAACCAACTTGTGCGTTTTGGCCGCGAAAAAGTCCGCGGCAAGACGAAAAGCCCTGCGCTACGCGGAGCCCCGCAGCGTCGAGGGGTGTGCGTGCGTGTGTATACCACCACGCCTAAAAAACCCAATTCGGCATTGCGGAAGGTGGCACGGGTGAGACTCACGAACGGCATCGAGGTGACCGCGTATATTCCAGGGGTTGGTCACAATTTACAGGAACATTCCATTGTGCTGGTGCGCGGGGGACGTGTGAAGGATCTGCCCGGCGTGCGTTACCACATTATCCGTGGGACGCTGGATGCTGTCGGCGTGCAAAACCGGCGGCAGGGGCGCTCAAAGTACGGCGCCAAGCAACCCAAAGCCACCGCCTGAGTCATCTGATGCCTCGTCGTCGAATCATTCTGAAGCGAAGAACCTCCGTTGATCCGCGTTATCAGGATCCACTGGTTGGGCAGATGATCAATACGCTCATGCGAAAAGGCAAGAAGAGCGTGGCGGAGCGGATCTGTTATCAAGCCCTGGCCAGGGCGAGTGAAAAAAGCGGGGTCGAACCGTTGCGCTTGTTCAAGACCGCCGTGGAAAACGTCAAGCCGGTGGTTGAAACGAAATCACGGCGGGTTGGCGGGGCGTCCTACCAGGTGCCGGTTGAAGTTCGCCAGTCCCGCCGGACATCGCTGGCGCTCCGATGGTTGGTGAAGTTCGCCTACGCTCGGAGCGGCCGGTCGATGGAGGAAAAGCTGGCGGCCGAACTGCTCGATGCGACGAATCGAACCGGCGGGGCGATGAAAAAACGGGAAGAAACCCACCGGATGGCCGAGGCCAACAAAGCCTTCGCGCATTATCGCTGGTAAACGGACCCATCGGCATGGCACGACAATATCCCATTGAGCGCACTCGTAATATCGGCATTATGGCGCACATTGACGCCGGCAAGACGACCACGACGGAGCGGATCCTGTTTTATACCGGGACTACGCATCGAATCGGCGAAGTCGACGAGGGCAACACGGTGATGGACGGGATGGAGCAGGAACGGGAGCGCGGCATCACGATCACGGCCGCGGCCACGACCTGTTTCTGGAAGGACCACCGGATCAACATCATTGATACGCCCGGCCACGTTGATTTTACGATCGAGGTGGAACGGTCGCTGCGGGTGCTGGACGGCGCTGTGGCCGTGTTCGACTCGGTGCAGGGGGTCGAGCCGCAGTCGGAAACGGTGTGGCGGCAGGCCGATAAATATCACGTGCCGCGCATTGCGTTCATGAACAAAATGGATCGGATGGGGGCGGATTTTTATGAGAGCGTGAAATCGATGGTGGTCCGTCTTAGCGCGGTCCCGGCCGTGATCCAGTTGCCCATTGGCAAGGAATCGGAATTTCGAGGCCCGATCGATTTGATCGAGCGGAAGGCGATCTTTTTTGATGACGAGACCAAGGGCGCCACGTTTGCCGTGTCCGACATTCCGGCGGAGTATCAGCAACAGGTTGAGGAGTACCGGACCAAACTGATTGAGACGGTGGCCGAGCACGATGATCAGTTGATGGAAAAATACGTCGCCGAGCAGCCGATCTCGATCGAAGAATTGAAGGCGGCCATCCGACGGGCGACGATCGCGTTGTTGATCACCCCCGTGCTGTGCGGGGCCTCGTTTCGCAACAAAGGGGTGCAGCAACTGCTCGACGCGGTGGTGGACTATCTGCCCGCGCCGACGGATGTCCCGCCGGTCAAGGGTATCGATGTCAAAACGGAGGCCGAGATAGAACTGCACCCAGATGACCAGGGGGTGTTTGCGGCGTTGGCGTTTAAGATCGCGACCGATCCGTTTGTCGGGCAATTGACGTTTTTCAGGGTGTACTCCGGCACGCTGTCGGCCGGCTCCTATATCTATAACTCCACCAAGAACAGCCGGGAGCGGATTGGGCGATTGCTGAAGATGCACGCCAACAAGCGGGAAGAGGTCAAGGAAGTGTATGCCGGGGAAATTTGCGCGGCCGTCGGCCTGAAGGGGACGACGACCGGCGACACGTTCTGCAACGAGGACAAGCCGCTTCTGCTGGAAGTGATGCGCGTCCCGGAGCCGGTCATCTCGATGGCCATTGAACCGAAAACGAAGGCCGATCAGGAACGGATGGGGATCTCATTACAAAAATTGGGCCAGGAGGATCCGTCACTCCGCGTGGCAACCGATGAAGAGACGGGGCAGACGATTCTTTCCGGCATGGGCGAGTTGCATCTGGAGATCATTGTCGACCGGATGTTACGGGAATTCAAGGTTGACGCCAACGTGGGCAAACCGCAGGTCGCGTACCGGGAGACGGTTCAATCGAAAGCCGAGGCGGAAGGCAAATATATCAGACAGACGGGCGGCCGCGGCCAGTACGGTCATGTCTATTTGGAAATCGAGCCCCTGGAGGTGTCGAAGGGCTTTGAGTTTGTCAATGACGTGGTTGGCGGGGCCATTCCGAAGGAATACATTCCGGCCGTGGAAAAGGGCATCCGCGAAGCGATGGAAAACGGCGTGCTGGCGGGCTATCCCATGGTGGATTTTCGCATCACGTTAACCGACGGCTCGTATCATGATGTTGACTCCTCCGAGATGGCGTTCAAAATCGCGGGATCCATGGCTTTTAAAGAAGCGGCCCGTCGAGCATCACCCACGTTGTTGGAACCGATCATGTCGCTCGAGGTGATCGTACCGGAAGAGTACATGGGGGACGTCATCGGTGATTTGAACTCCCGTCGGGGCAAAATTCATGGCATGCGCGTCAGGGCCGGAGCGCAGGTCATCACGGCAGATGTCCCGCTCAAGGAGATGTTCGGGTACGCCACGGATCTCCGTTCCAAGACGCAGGGACGCGGCACGTTCAGCATGCAGTTTTCACGATACGAACCGGTGCCCAAGCAGACCGCAGCGGAAATCATCGGTAAGAGTAAGGGCAGTGGATAGGGGACAGTGAATAGTGGAAAGTAAAATGATGGATCATGCGCGATGCAAGACGGTGTGCTTCTTCTGCCGTCCGCGCAGGTTGCAGCCATTCACTTTTCACTATCCACTCTTCACTTAGGTCTTCACGGAGGTTCAGATGGCGAAGGCGAAATTTGAGCGAACGAAGCCGCATGTGAACGTGGGGACGATCGGGCACGTGGACCACGGGAAGACGACGCTCACGGCGGCGATCACGCGGGTGCTCGCCGCGCACAAGATGGCCGAGTACATGGCGTACGACAAGATTGACAAAGCGCCGGAAGAGCGGGAGCGCGGGATCACGATCGCGATCGCGCACGTGGAGTACGAGACGAAGAACCGGCATTACGCGCATGTGGACTGCCCGGGGCACGCCGATTACGTGAAGAACATGATCACGGGGGCGGCCCAGATGGACGGCGCCATCCTCGTCGTCAGTGCCGCCGATGGGCCGATGCCGCAGACGCGCGAACATATCTTGCTGGCGCGCCAGGTGGGCGTGCCGTACATCGTCGTCTTCATGAACAAAGTGGACATGGTCGAAGACCCGGAACTGGTGGAGTTGGTGGAGTTGGAAGTGCGGGAATTGCTCTCGAAGTACGAATTTCCGGGCGCCGAGGTGCCGCTGGTGAAGGGCAGTGCCTTGAAAGCCGTCGAATGCGGCTGTGGCAAGGTGGAGTGCGCCGCCTGCGGGCCGATCATGCAATTGATGGCGGAAGTGGACCGGTACATCCCGACCCCGCAGCGGCCGATCGACCAGCCGTTTTTGATGCCCGTGGAAGACGTGTTCAGCATCAGCGGGCGGGGCACCGTGGTGACGGGCCGGTGCGAACGGGGCGTCGTCAAAGTGGGCGAAGAGCTGGAGATCGTGGGGGTGCGGCCCACCCAGCGGACCGTGATCACGGGCGTGGAGATGTTTCGCAAAGTGCTCGATCAGGGGCAGGCGGGGGATAACGTGGGCCTGCTGCTGCGGGGCACGAAGAAAGAGGACGTGGAACGGGGGCAGGTGCTGGCGAAGCCGGGGACGATCACCCCGCACACGAAATTTACCGCCGAAGTGTACATTTTGACGAAGGAAGAGGGGGGGCGGCACACGCCGTTTTTCCAGGGCTACCGGCCGCAGTTTTACTTTCGGACCACGGATGTGACGGGGGTGGTGAAGCTGGCCGAGGGCGTGGAGATGGTGATGCCGGGGGACAATGTGAAGTTTGAAGTGACCCTGCAGAAGCCGATTGCCATGGAAGAGGGGCTGCGGTTTGCCATTCGCGAAGGCGGCCATACGGTCGGCGCCGGCGTGATCAGTAAAATCCTGGAGTGATAGTGATGATGGTTCACGGGAAGAAACGCCAGGAACACAGCGGGCCATTTCTTTTCCGGGCAATCGTGGACCCTTTTGCCGGGAACGTATGTGCTGTGAACCATGAACCGAGAACAGTGAACTAAAGGATTACAATGCGCGAGATCATTTCTCTGGCCTGTCAAACCTGCCATCGGCGGAACTATTCGACGCGGAAGAACCGCCGGACGACACCGGATCGGCTGGAGCTGAAGAAATATTGCCAATGGTGCCGGAAACACACGGATCACAAGGAAGAGAAATAATGGGCACTGGAACATGGACAGTAAAGCCCGCGTTATTTCCATCGGTAAATGTTCCATTGTTCCATTGCTCTATCTTGTGCGGGGCACATGACAGGCCAGTAGCTCCAACGGCTAGAGCAGCGGTCTCCAAAACCGCGGGTTGGGGGTTCGAATCCCTCCTGGCCTGCCATAGCTTTGCCGGTCGGTCGGGGTGCATGGGGTTGGGGCGGGGATGAATATTTTCGGGCGGATACGGGAATTTCTCCAGGAAGTGCAGACGGAGATGCGTCGCATGGCGTTTCCGAGTCGGGGCGAAACCATGGGGGCGACGGTTGTCGTAATCGCCTTTGTGGTTGTGCTCTCGATTTTTCTGGCGCTGACTGATACGGCTCTCTCCCGGGTCGTGGCGAAGTTTATCAGTGACTGAGGGGCAGATGGCGAAACGGTGGTACGTGGTGCATACCTACTCGGGGTATGAAAATCGCGTCAAAACGAGCGTGGAGGAACGCGCCAAGCAGTTGGGCGTCACCGACCGATTCGGCCAGGTTCTGGTGCCCACTGAAGATGTCATCGAAATCCGGGAGGGGAAGAAACGGGTGTCGACCAAGAAGTTTTTCCCCGGCTATGTGTTGGTGGAAATGGACCTGGATGATGTGACGGCGCAGCTGATCAAAGAGACGCCGAAGGTCACGGGTTTTATCGGCGGCGCGATGCAGCCGGCTCCGTTGAGCGAGGAGGAAGTGTCGACGCTGCTGCAACAGATCGGCAGCGGGTCGGCCCAGCCGCGGAGCAAGATGCACTTTGCCAAGGGTGACGACGTCAGGATCATTGACGGCCCGTTTCTCGGCTTTAACGGCGTGGTGGAGGAGGTCGATCCCGATCATAACAAGGTCAAGGTGCTGGTGAGCATCTTCGGGCGGTCGACTCCGGTGGAATTGCACTTTTTGCAGGTGGAGCGGTTGTAAGGAGCGCGTATGGCAAAAGAGGTTACAGCGATCGTGAAACTGCAGATTCCGGCTGGAAAGGCCAACCCGGCGCCGCCTGTCGGGCCTGCCCTGGGCCAGCACGGCGTCAATATCATGGAATTTTGCAAGGCTTTTAATGCGAAGACCCAGGGGCAGGAGGAGATGACCATTCCGGTTGTGATCTCCATCTATAATGACCGGTCTTTCACGTTTGAAATGAAGAAGCCGCCCGCGGCGGATTTGCTCAAGAAAGCCGCCGGGCTGATCAAGGGCTCGGCCGTGCCCCATAAGGACAAGGTGGGGGTGGTGACCCGGAAGCAGTTGGAGGAGCTCGCCAAACTGAAGATGCCTGATTTGAATGCAGTGGATGTGGCCGGCGCCATGAAAATCATTGAGGGTACGGCCCGGAGTATGGGCATCCAGGTTGTTGAAACGGCGAAATAACGGCTGACGGCGTCGCACGGCGACGGTTGTTGGCGTTCAGCGAGGAGACGGTGGGTAAAAAATACGAATCGGCCAAGAAGCGAGTGGAGGCGCGACTGTATTCCTTGCAGGCGGCGACCGACCTCGTCAAACAACTGGCGTTTGCGAAGTTTGATGAAACCGTGGAATTGACGGCACGCCTCAACGTGGATCCCAAGCAAGCGGATCAGATGGTGCGAGGAGCCGTGGTGCTGCCGCATGGATCCGGGCAAAAAGTGAGGGTGCTTGTCTTCGCCAAGGGAGAGAAGGAACGGGAGGCCCAGCAGGCGGGGGCCGATTATGTCGGGGCGGAAAATTACGCGGAGAAGATCAACGGCGGGTGGCTCGAGTTTGAGCAGGTGATTGCCACGCCCGATCTCATGGGGGCGGTCGGCAAACTGGGGAAAATCCTCGGGCCCAGGGGATTGATGCCAAATCCGAAAACCGGCACGGTGACATTCGATGTGGCGAAGGCCGTCCAGGAAGTCAAACGGGGCCGGGTCGAATACAAAGTTGATAAAGCCGGCAATATTCATGTGGTCATCGGCAAGGTGTCATTTGCGCCCGCGCAACTGTACGAGAACGCCCTCTCAATTGTCTCGTCCGTCTGGCGGGCCAAGCCGGCGTCGGCCAAGGGCATCTATTTCGGCAGCCTGACGGTGTCATCGACCATGGGCCCCGGTGTTCCCATCGATGCGGCCGGTCTTGTGAAAACGTTGTAAGGGAAGGAACGTCGAAGGGGAATCCAATGAAAACGCGCGCGCAAAAAGAGACCATGTGCCAGGAGCTGCATGAGAAGTTCAGCCGGGCCACCGTCGCGATCTTTACCCGTTTCGATGGGATGACCGATGGGGAATTGAAAAAACTCCGTCGAGAACTTCGAGCCGCCGGCGGGGAGTTTCGCATCGTCAAGAACACCATCGCCCGCAAAGCCGCCGAAGGGACGACCATCGCCACGGCGGCCGTCGCGTTTGAGGGGCCGGTGGCCCTGGCCCTCGGGTATGCGGATCCCGTTCTCCCGGCGAAGGTGTTGAGGGCCTTTACGGTGAAAAACGAGAAATTACGCATTCGGGCCGGAGTGGTGGAAGGGCGTGCGTGCAACCCCGCCCAGGTGATTGCCATCGCGTCCCTGCCGTCGCGTGAGGTCTTGCTGGGGCAACTTGTCAACAGATTGAACGCGCCTGTCGCCCAATTGGCGCAGGTGCTTCAGGCGCTTCCCGCGTCGTTCGCCAGGGCGGTGTCGGCCGTCTCAACGTCCAGGGCATCGAGCGGGCAACCATCCACGTAACCATTGCGCCCATGGAACGGGCGTGAGTTGAAAGGAGAGTACCTGTGACGTCAGCGACTATCAATAACGAAGAAATCGTCAAAGCAGTCGAACAAATGCCGGTGTTGCAGCTGGCCGAACTGGTCAAGCTGATCGAGACGCGATTCGGCGTCTCCGCCGCGGCGCCAGTCGCCGTGGCAGCACCCTCGGCCGGGGGTGGCGGGGCGGTAGCCGTCGAGGAGAAGACCAGCTTCGACGTCATTCTGGCCAATAGCGGCGATAAAAAGATTCAGGTCATCAAGGTGGTACGCGAACTCACCAGTCTGGGGCTGAAGGAAGCCAAAGATGTGGTGGAGGGTGCGCCAAAGCCGCTGAAGACCGGGGTATCGAAGGAAGACGCCGAGACGATGAAGAAAAAACTGGAAGAAGTCGGCGCCAAGGTAGAGATCAAGTAAGCGGCACTGGTCTGAACGCCTGAACGAAGGAGTGGGCATGTCTCCAGCAGGGACAACCGGCACGTCGGTTCGAGAGCGCAAAGATTTTTCCAAGCTTGCGACAAAGTTTGGGGTCCCGAACCTGATCGAGATCCAGTGGAATTCCTATGAGCGGTTTTTGCAACGGGATATTCCGCCGGAACAGCGAACGGACGTGGGATTGCAGGCCGCGTTTACCAGCGTGTTTCCGCTGTCGGATTATAACGACACGGCGGTGGTGGAGTTCCTCGATTACACGGTCGGCGATCCGAAGTACGACCTTCAGGAATGCCTTGAACGGGGGATGACCTATGCCGCGCCGCTGAAGATTCGCGTCCGGTTGATCCTGTGGGAAAAGGAAGAACGAAGCGGCAATAAGCGGGTCAAGGATGCCCGGGAGCAGGAAGTCTATATCGGGGAAATCCCGCTGATGACCCGGCACGGAACGTTTATTGTCAACGGAACCGAGCGGGTGGTCGTCAGCCAGCTGCAACGATCCGCCGGCGTGATTTTCACGCATGATAAAGGGAAGACGCATGCCAGCGGCAAGGTGTTGTTTTCGGCCCGGATCATTCCCTATCGAGGGTCGTGGCTGGATTTTGAGTTTGACTCGAAGGACTTGCTCTATGTCCGGATTGATCGGCGGAGGAAAATTCCGGTCACCGTGCTTTTGAAGGCGTTCGGCCACACGAACGAACAGCTGTTGAAAGAGTTTCACCCGGCGGAAGAGATCCGCCATAAGGATGATCTGTTTTTTCGCCGTCTCAATCCTGACATCCATGTTGGTTTGAAGGTCAACACGGAACTGTTGGACAAGTCGGCCAGAGCGGTCGCCGGACGTGAAGGCCAGCGGCTGAACAAAGCGCTTCTGGAACGGTTTCGGGCCGCCGGAATTAAAGAACTGCCTGTGACATCCGCCGAGCTGGTGGGCCGGATCGTGCTGCACGATATCGTCGATCCCAGGACGGGTGAAATTCTGGTTGAGCACAACACGGAATTGACGAGCGAGCACGTGGCGAAAATCACGGCGTCGCACGTGACCGTCCTCTCGCTGCTCTACGCCGACCCCGCGCAGTACCCGCCCGTGATCCGGGACACCATGGCGACGGAAAAAGTGGCAACCGCCGACGAGGCGATGATTGAAATTTATCGGAAACTCCGGCCCGGCGAAACGCCGTCGGTCGAATCGGCCCGCATGCTGTTCGACAGCCTGTTTTTGCAGCCCAAACGGTACGATTTGTCCCCTGTCGGCCGGCTGAAATTGAACAAGAAATTGGGGGTGAACCAGCCGTTGGATCACCGGACGTTGACCAGCAAGGATGTGGCGGCGGTGGTCAAGTATCTGGTCGATCTCCGCAGCGGCCGCGGGGATGTCGATGATATCGACCATCTTGGCAATCGACGCGTCCGTTCCGTGGGCGAACTGCTGGAGAATCAATTACGCATCGGGCTGGTTCGCATGGAGCGGACCATCAAGGAACGGATGAATCTGCTGGACATCGACACGGTCCTGCCGCACGATCTGATCAACGCGAAGCCCGTGATGGCCTCGATCAAGGAGTTTTTCGGCGGCAGCCAGTTGTCGCAGTTCATGGATCAAACCAATCCGCTGGCCGAAATCACCCACAAACGGCGCTTGTCGGCTCTGGGGCCCGGTGGATTGACCCGTGAACGCGCCGGGTTTGAAGTACGGGACGTTCATCCGTCCCACTATGGCCGTATTTGCCCGATCGAAACACCGGAAGGCCCGAATATCGGCCTGATCACCTCGTTGGCGACCTATGCCCGCGTGAATGAGTTTGGGTTCATCGAGTCGCCCTATCGCAAGGTGAAAAACGGCCGGGTGATTGATGAGGTGGAGTACATCTCCGCGATCGATGGGGATAAATACACGATTGCGCAGGCCAACACCAAACTGGACACTCGAGGGCGTATCGAGGCGGAGATGGTCTCCGCCCGGCACGCCGGGGACTTCGTGATGGTGCCTCCGGAGCGGATCGAGTACATGGATGTGTCGCCCAAGCAGATTGTCAGTGTGGCGACCGCCTTGATTCCGTTTCTCGAACATGATGACGCCAACCGGGCGCTCATGGGATCGAACATGCAGCGGCAGGCGGTGCCATTGATCCAGACGGAAGCCCCACTGGTTGGCACTGGCATGGAGCATGTGGTCGCTCGGGATTCCGGCTACATCACCCTGGCCAGACGGGCCGGCGTCATCGAAAGCGTCGATGCCAACCGGATCGTCGTGCGTGTTGATGAGGAGACCGGGAAAAAATCGATGCCGTCGGATGCCCGCAGACGCACCTCCGAAAGCCTGGTCGATATCTATCCCATGATCAAATTCCAGCGGTCGAACCAGAGCACGATGATCAACCAAAAGCCGGTGGTGGATGTGGGCACCAGGGTGACGGTGGGGGACGTGCTGGCCGACGGACCGGCCATCGACCACGGTGAATTGGCCCTGGGCCGGAACGTGCTGGTGGCCTTTATGCCGTGGGGCGGCTATAACTTTGAAGATGCGATTTTAATCAGCGAAACGCTGGTGCGTGAAGATCGATTCACGTCGATCCATATTGAGGAGTTTGAACTCGAGGCGAGGGACACCAAACTCGGGAAGGAAGAAATTACGCGGGACATCCCGAATGTCAGCGAAGAGGCCCTGCGCAATCTTGACGAGAGCGGCATCGTCCGGATCGGCGCGGAGGTCAAACCCGGGGACATTTTGGTCGGCAAGGTGACGCCGAAGGGCGAAACACAGCTGACGCCGGAGGAAAAGCTGCTCCGGGCGATTTTCGGCGAAAAAGCCGGCGACGTGAAGGATGCGTCCCTGACGGTGCCACCTGGAATCGAAGGTGTCGTCATCGGGGTCAAGATCTTCTCGCGGAAGGGGTCCGACAAGGAAGAGCCGGTCTTGGCCGTTGAAAATGACGATTTGGCCCGTCTGCATCACACGCATCAGGACGAGTTGCGCATTATTGAGGAAGAGAAATGGCGTAAAACCAGGAAACTGCTGATTGGCAAAGTCGTCGCCAAGGACGTGGTCGATCCTGAAACCGGCGAGGTGCTGCTCAAACGCAAGCATCGAGTCGTCAAGGAAGTGTTGGACCGCCTGACTGATGAGCAGTTGAAGCACATGGTGCTGAGCGACGTCGATGAGCAGGAACTCCTGGAAGAGCTCGACCGGGACGCCAAGGAACAAATGGAACTCCTTCAGACGATGTACGATGAAAAAATCGGCCGGCTGAAGCGCGGGGACGAGTTGCCGCCGGGCGTGTTGAAACTGGTCAAGGTCTATATCGCCATGAAGCGGAAGCTGCAGGTCGGCGACAAGATGGCGGGACGCCATGGCAACAAGGGTGTGGTGGCCCGTGTGCTGCCGGCCGAGGACATGCCCTATCTACCGGATGGGACGCCCGTCGAGCTGGTGCTGAATCCGCTGGGCGTGCCCTCTCGAATGAACGTGGGACAGATCTTTGAGACGCAGCTCGGGTGGGCGGCCAAAGTGCTCGGGTTGCATGTCTCGAGTCCGGTGTTCGACGGAACGGCGGAGACGGAAATCAAAGCCTTGTTGCGCCAGGCCCACCTTCCGGAAAGCGGCCAGATCGCCCTGTCCGATGGAAAGACGGGAGAAGCGTTCAAGCGGCCGGTTACGGTCGGTTACATGTACATGTTGAAACTGCACCATCTGGTTGACGACAAGATTCACGCCAGGTCCATTGGGCCCTACTCGCTGGTGACGCAGCAGCCGTTGGGCGGCAAGGCGCAGTTCGGCGGGCAGCGACTCGGTGAAATGGAAGTGTGGGCGCTGCAGGCGTATGGGGCCGCCCACACGTTGCAGGAATTTCTGACGGTGAAATCGGACGATGTGTCGGGCCGGTCTCGGATCTACGAGGCGATTGTGAAAGGCGAGAATTTCCTCGAGCCCGGTCTGCCTGAATCGTTCAATGTCCTGATCAAGGAGCTGCAGAGTCTGGGATTGGATATTGATTTGATCAGGCCGAAGGAATAAAGGAGAATCAATGGCGGAAAACCCCTACAGCTCCCACGATAAATCGAAGGACGCGGTTGCGTTCGATGCGATTCGCATCAAGATCGCCTCGCCGGAGAAGATCCGTTCGTGGTCCTTCGGTGAGGTCAAAAAACCGGAGACGATTAACTACCGCTCATTGAAGCCCGAACGGGATGGGTTGTTTTGCGCGAAGATTTTCGGCCCGAC
>JBGPIL010000027.1:0-16270 GCA_041484905.1 Nitrospiria bacterium | reverse complement strand
CGAATGACGAATGTCGAATGGAAAATGAGGAGAATGGAGAATAGAAGAAATGATAAATTGCGAATGTCGAATGAAGAGCAAAGGCAATGACGAATGACGAATATCGAATGAACAACACACGGATGACATGGGTGTGGTGTGTCATGCTAATGATGGCCGTTCTGGTCATCGGGTGCGGGGCGCCCAAGCTGAAGACGCCCAACCAGGCCGAGCCGCAGGCGGCATCATCCGAGCCGGCGTTGGGCCCTGCGACGATGGCCTCCGGCGGCGCGCACACGTGTTTGGTCAATTCGGACACAACGGCGGCCTGTTGGGGCGATAATCGGTACGGCCAGCTCGGGGATGGAACCACGGTCGATGCGACGGCGCCGGTCGGCGTGGTTCATCTATCCTATGTGGTGGCGGTGGCGGCGGGGGAGTGGCACACCTGCGCGGTGCTGGCCATGGGCCAGGTGAAATGCTGGGGTGACAACACGCAAGGGCAGCTTGGCATGACCGCGCCTCGCCGTTCATCGATGCCGGTGTTGTCGCCTGTGGGGCCGGCGACGCAGATTGCGGCTGGACGGACGCACAGCTGCGCGATTTTGATCACCGGCGAGGTCGTCTGCTGGGGGGACAACCGGACCAGTCAGACCGGCGTGCAACGGGAGTCGCTGGCGAAACCGTCCCTGCCGGTGATGGTGCCGGGCGTGGTGAACGCGATCGCCGTGGCGGCGGGGAATGAGCATACCTGTGCTGTCCAGCAGGACGGGCAACTGCTCTGCTGGGGTGATAACCATTTCGGGCAGCTCGGTCACGGGATCCAGGAGCATCACTCCTTTCCGCCCCGTCCCGTGCCGATTGCAGGTAAAGCGCTGACGGTGGCGGCCGGCCGGCGCCATACGTGCGCGCTGCTCCAGGATCGGACGGTGCAATGCTGGGGCGAGGGATTTGAAGGGCAGCTCGGCGACGGGTTGCGCAAAGATTCGCTGCTGCCGGTCCGGGTGACAGTGCGTGATTCGGGCGGTCATGTGGCGACGTTGGGACACGTGACGGCCATTACGGCGGGCAGCCAGCACACGTGCGCATTGCTCAAGGGGGGCCAGCTGTGGTGCTGGGGAAGCAATGCGCTGGGTCAGTTGGGGCGGGTGGAAGGTGTGATGGCGGATCGTCCCGTCTTTTCCGGGTTGACCGATGTGGTGACCGTGGCGGCGGGCGGTTGGCATACCTGCGCACTACGCGCGGGCGGAGTGACGACCTGCGTAGGACAGATGAAACCGGCCGAGCAAATGGAGCAATGACGAATGAGGGCATTTTCGATTTTCGAATATCGATTTTCGAGTTCCGAATGAAAAGAGAAAAGGGGATTGGAGATGCGAGGCTGATGAAGGATTAGCGAGAAGAAAACGGATGAATGGATCAAAGCGTATGGGCGGTGGGGATTCTCAAGGGGAGCGGCGCCGCTCCCCTTGAGTTGAGCGAGTGTAGTTTACGAGCGGATTAGACGGCATGGAACTCACGTTTTTAGGCGCGACGGGGACGGTGACGGGATCACGGTATTTGCTCGCCTCCGGCTCGACACAACTGCTGGTGGACTGCGGCCTCTTTCAGGGTTTCAAGCAATTGCGGCTGCGAAACTGGACGGTGCCGCCGGTCAACCCTGCAGAGCTTGATGCCGTGATTCTGACCCACGCGCACCTCGACCACAGCGGCTATCTGCCGCTGCTGGTCAAGCGCGGCTTCTCCGGAAAGGTCTACTGCACGGCGGGCACGCGCGATCTGTGCGGGATTCTGCTGCCGGACAGCGGTCATCTGCAGGAGGAGGACGCGGCGCAGGCCAACAAGCATCGTTATTCGAAGCACGCGCCGGCGCTGCCTCTTTATACGCAGGAGGAGGCCGTCCGGTCGCTGCGGCAGTTTTTCCCCGTCGAGATGGAACGCGATCTCGATCTCGGCGGCGGCCTGACGCTGAGGTTGTCGCCCGCGGGCCACATTCTGGGATCGTCGCTCGTCTCGGCGACACACGGCGGAACCTCGATCCTCTTCTCCGGTGATCTGGGGCGGCCGGTCGATCTGATTATGAAGCCGCCGTCGATGGTCCGTCGGACGGACTATCTGGTGATCGAGTCGACGTATGGGAACCGACGCCACGATCCGATCGATCCCGAAACGGCGCTGGCCGCCGTGATCAATCGGACGATTGCGCGCGGGGGGCTGGTGGTGATTCCGTCGTTTGCGGTCGGCCGGACGCAGTCCGTGCTCTATACAATGTACCGGCTCAAAGCCGCCGGGACGATTCCGGACGACCTGCCGGTCTTTCTCGACAGCCCGATGGCCATCGAGGCGACCGACATCTACGCCCGGCACGCCGGCGAACATCGCCTGACGCCGGCGGATTGCCGGGCGATGTGCCGCGCCGCGCGCTTCGTCAACAGTGTGGAGGAGTCGAAGCGGCTGGACGGCCTGGATGAACCGATGGTTCTGATCTCGGCCAGCGGGATGGCGACCGGCGGCCGGGTGCTGCATCATCTGAAAGTCTTTGCGCCGAATCCGCGCAACACGATTTTATTCGTCGGCTTTCAGGCGGGCGGCACGCGGGGCGAGGCGATGATCAATGGCGCGGCCTCGGTCAAAATCCACGGCGCTTACGTGCCGGTGCGGGCCGAGGTGGTCGCGCTCGAATGTTTATCGGCGCACGCCGATTACGCCGAAATCCTCCAGTGGCTTGCGCACTTTGAAGCGCCGCCCCGGCAAACCTTCATCACGCACGGGGAACCGCCGGCGGCGGATGCCTTGCGTCACCGGATCGAAGAGCAGTTCCGCTGGCGCTGCCGCGTGCCGGAGTATCTGGAACGCGCGGTGTTGGGGTAGGAAACAGGGCTATTTCCGATTGCAGATGTTCGATTTTCGAATGAAAAAGGTGACAGCACAGGCCGGTTTTCGCATAAGGGCTGGGGGATTGACATGTTTTGCGCTCCTATGCTAGAGTCGTTTCGCTCCAGCTCAGACGTTTTGAGGTCTTGAACAACCGCAGAGGCTGTCACACAAGACTCTGCGGTTTTTTTACGGCCGCGGAAACCGGACTGGCATAGAGCACAGACACTCAAACAAGGAGAGTACGGTTATGGCAAAAGGTACAGTCAAGTGGTTCAACGCTGACAAAGGCTTCGGGTTTATCTCGCAAACCGGAGGCGGCCCGGACGTGTTCGTCCATTTCTCCGCCATCTCTGGCGAAGGCTACAAGTCATTGGACGAGGGTCAGGCAGTTGAATTCGAGATCACGCAGGGTCCCAAAGGCCCGCAGGCCAGCAACGTCGTCAAAGCTTAAGACGAGAGCCGGATCAATGAAAAAGCCTCCCGATGCAAGTCGGGAGGCTTTTTTTGTTCCTGGCGCCGCTCCCCGATTAGATCGGGGGAAGAATCCGGTTCTCCCCCCGCACCCCTCATCGGAGATACGCTGCGTAGGGGCGATGGAGGTGGTCAGGGGGAGAGGAGCATCTCCCCCTGACTTTAATGCCTGCGCAACACGAGCGGATAGCTCAGAACGCGCAAGCGTTCTGAGGAGGCCAGTGCAGCAGGACGTGGGCGTAGCGGCTCATGTCCATGTCGGCCTTGGCCCGTGTGAAGTAGGCCTGCCAGAAGGCGGCGATCTGCTCGGCCTGCGCCGGGGAGTTGGCTGATGCGCCCGCCACATAGACGCAGACACCCGAGAGGTTCGGGATCATGCCCTCCTTGTCCAGATCGTCCAGCAGCTTGCCGGTTGCGTCCGGCGTCCAGGCGACTTTCTCAAAGCGGTAGGGGGCATAATCTTCGATCATGTCCGACATGAGCACGAGCACTTTGCGCTGGGCGACGCGATGGAAGAGCTTCTCGGTCAGCAGCAATGAGCTGAGAATGTCGGTCTGGGCGCTGGCTTCTCGCCGGGCGAAGATTGAGTCAATTTGTTTGCCGATCTCTTCCTTCACTTTGGGCACCTGCGTTTCGATTTCTTTCACCTGTTTTTTGTGTTTGAGGAGGTTGTCCGTCCAGCCGTTGAAGGCTGGGATCGGCGGCAGGGTGGCGTCGACCAGCGGGTGAAAGCCCGTGAGGGTCCGGTCGGTGATCGGGGCGATCAGGAGCCGGTCGCCGGCCTCCAGCGCGGGCACGATCTGACCGGTCAGCGCCTCTTTCAAGATGGCCCGATCGTCAGCCCGGATGCTTTGCGAGAGGTCGAGAAAGATGACGTACTCGGTGCCGCCGGGCTCGGCGGCCGTCGAGGTCGAGAGCCGGCAGCCCGCGACCAGGAAGACGCTGCCGACGAGCAGCAGACCGATCAGGACGCCAACGGCATAGTCGCGCCGGGCCCGCCAGCCTCCCCATCTCATGGACGGTTTCTGCTTTGATGGTTTCCGGGTCATAGTATAGCTCCCTCCTCCGTTCCCTGCAGATCGTCGAGCGGCACTTCAGCCCGCGACCAGGAAGACGCTGCCGACGAGCAGCAGGCCGATCAGGACGCCGACCGCATAGTCGCGCCGGCTCCGCCATCCCCCCAACTTCATGGACGGTTTCCGTTTTGATGGCCGCCGGGTCATTCTTCCACCCCCTGCATCTCGTCGAGCGCCACTTCAGGCCACCACTTCATCGGCGGGTAGTCGGGGTCGCGGCGAAAGCTCGGCGGCGGGAGCAACTGCCGGAAGCGCAGGTTGGTCTGCCGGTAGAGGGCGACCCGCTGGTTGGTCAGGGCCCTGATCTGGTCGATCCGGCTTTTGGCCTGCTGGATTTCTCCGTTGAGTTTCATGCCGAGCGTGAAGAGTTTGCGGTGGACCCGGTTGCGCTTGCGGTCCAGAAAGACCAGCGAGGAGTGGGTCACGTCCAGCTTTTCATCCGGGTCATGGGCGTAGAAGGAGCTGACGAGCGCCGCGAAGAAGACCAGGATGTTGAGCGAGAAGAGGATGTACTGCATCTCGTTCTGGCTGGTCTGGATCGCGTCGGGGGTCCCGGCCTGGGTGGAGATGTAGACGCCGCGCAGCACGCTGATGCCGAAGAGGGCGGCGCCCACCGCCAGCGGCGTCAGGAGCCCGATCAGGATGTTGCCGGCCGTCCGCGGGAGCGACTGGCGCATGTTCAGGCCGATAAAGAGCCCCAGCAATGGGATGGTGATCGCCAGGGTGGAGGCCATGACGTAGGTGAGAAATTCCGGCTCGCCGAAAAGCCGGAAGACGACCGTGTTGAGCGGAAATTCGCCGATGCCCAGAAAGAGAATCAGCGCCCAGTGGAATCGGGAGGGAAAGGGCATGGACACGTCGCGGCCCAGCTCTTGTTTGCGCGCTTCGAACCGCCCCGCGACGGCCTTCTGACGGCCGGCCATGTCGTTGTAGCGCCGCTGGAGCATTTGATAGAGCGGCTGCAGCCTGGAGATTCGGACCGATGCTTGTTGATAGGCACGCTGGGCCTTGCGCTCGCCGTTGGCGATGAGCGCCTGCTCGAACGGCGCGGGGCTGAAGGAGCCCATCTCGGGCTGGTTCCGCTCTCCGTCCCGCTGGCCTTCGATCTGAATCCGTTGTTCATCCGTGAACGGGACGAACCGTTGTTTCAGCACGGCTGCGAGTTCCATAAGGGGTCCCTCCTGTTGGATGCTCTTGCTATCGAGCCGCGCCGTTCGACATGGCGGGCTGCGGTTCCTGGTGCTTTTTGAGCAGCGATGTGAGCTCGTCCACAAGGAACTTCACGTTGTCGAGCACGTTGTCCTCCGTGGCGGACAGATCGGTCATGCTCTTGACCATGCCTTGATAGTCGGCCCGCATCTGGGACAGGGTGGTGTGGATCGCGTCGAGGCCCGTCCGCAGCTTGTCCCGTTCCTGGCGCAGCCCGTTCCACCGGTTTTGAAGAGAGTCGAGCTGGTCGCGGACATTGGACGACTGGTGGATCAGCTCTTTATAATCGGTGATGGCTTCGATAATGCGTTTGACTTCATGATCGTGTAGCATAGGCTCCTCTCTGTTATCGGCAGAACGATTGCCGTCTCTTCGCCATTCAGAAAAGCTGATGGCCCCGGCCGCCGGCTGGGGCGCATACAATTCCGTATTCCTGCGCAACCGGCGTGCCATGAGGCCGGAGGGGAAAAATTCTGACATTTCGGCACGCAGGGTTTCGCCGCGGTGCCCACATCGCGCCGGACTGTGTAATCGGTTTCCATGCGGCCGGATGCCCAACCGATGCCCCGCCAGGGCGTTGGGGCGACCCGGCGGGCCGCCCTTACAATCGATCCCCCCGTATTTGTTATTTTTTCCCTTGACGTTCGGCGGAAAGGCGGCTACTCTTGGCTTTCATGAGCAGGCGGGTATCATTTATAGTGTGTCTGCTGCTGGGTGGGGGGCTGCTGGCAGCGCTCCTTTCCTTTGGCGGTTCTAATCAAGCGGCTCCGGAATTGGTTCTAGCTGATGTTCCGGCGGCCCGTCAGACCGACTCGCTGTTGCAGGCCTATCTGGATCCGAAAAAGCTCTCGCTGCGTTCGGAGGCGGCCCTGGTTGTGGATGGCCGGGAAGGGCGGGTGCTTTACGAACGGAATGTGCACGTCAAACGGCCAATCGCCTCGCTCACGAAACTCATGACCGCGATGGTGGCGCTGGACGAGGGCTTGCCGGGCGATGAAGTGATCACGATCACCACAGCGGATCGGGACCGGCTGCGCGGCTCCGGATCGAAACTCAGTTTCGGCACCAAGTTGACGCGCCGGGATCTGATCAAGATCGCCCTGGCCGGGTCGGAAAATCGGGCGGCCATGGCCCTGGGGCGCACCTATCCTGGCGGCACCGAACACTTTGTGTCGACGATGAACGACAAGGCCCGGCGGCTTGGATTGAAGGAAACGGTGTTTCGTGATCCAGCCGGCCTGCATCAAGGGAACCTGTCGACCGCGGCGGATCTGGTGACGCTGGTCGAGGCAGCCTCCCGCTATCCGCTGATTCGTGAGTTTACGACCGTGGGAACTTCTTCGGTCACCGACCGGCGGACGGGGTGGAAGGTCCGGTTCGTGAACACGAATCGCCTTGTCCGGAACGGGCAGTGGGACATCGCACTGAGCAAGACAGGCTACATCGCCGATGCCGGCCATTGCCTGCTGATGCGGGCGGAGATCGCCGACCGGCCGGTGACGCTGGTCCTGCTCAATTCCTGGGGCGAATTGACGAAGTATGGCGATGCCAATCGCATCCGCAAGTGGCTCGATCGCGCCGATCGTCAGGCCAGAAACGCGAGCCGCGAGCTGCAAGCGTCTCTGGCTCCCGTGGGTGCTCCGATGGGAGCCACGGCGGGCGCGTTGCCCAGTCTTCCTTCCACACAATCGTAAACAGATCGTCCGCCGGTTGAGGGGATTGCAATCGGGCCTTCATCTGAATAAGATGGCTTGAATACGATGGACACGCGGAACGTCCAACGGACACGGCAGGGGAACGGGAGTTGTGTTCCACACTCACCAGGAGGCAGACCTATGCGTTGGTTCGGCTATGCAGGCATGGCAGTGATGGCGATGATGTTCGTGGCATTTTCCGGTCAGAGCGTACGGGCCATGGATATGGCCGCGGCGCTGGAGACGGCGGCGGGTTCGGCGGCCAAGATGCACAATGACGGGGGCATCAAGCACTACACCGCGGGCCACATGGACGTGGCGGAAGGGCATTTCCGCGAAGCGGTCAAGGCCGATGACAAATCAGCCGAGGCCCATTACAATCTTGCGCTGACGCTGGACGGCCAGGACAAGCACAAGGAGGCGTCCGCGGAATTCAAAAAGGCGCTCGATCTGGGCGCCAAGAATCCGGCCATTGCCAATTCCGCGATTCTGAAGAAGCACTTGGACATGAAGTAGGAAACGACGGGGCGCTTGGCCCGTTGAAATGCAGTCGATGAGAGCTGCGCGGGGCTCGGGGGTGTTCGCCCCCCGGGCCTCGTTTTTTTGTGGTGTGATGATGTTCCTCGCATAGGGAGGAGAACCGGGTGACGGATCAACGCGGCGGTGAGCGACCCTCGACGCCGGGCCTATCAGTTCCATCCTCAGGCGACGATCTGCCTGCGGAGGCGGCGGCCGCCATTGAAGCGGGACGGATGATTGAGGCGATCAAGCTCGTCCGGCAGGCGCGCCACCTTGAGTTGAAGGATGCCAAAGATGTGGTCGATCGTTACGTGCAGGCCCGGCCGCATCTGCAGCGGAAACTGGCCGAAGCCCAGACCGAGTCCAAGCGGGGCTGTTTGATCTGGCTGCTCACACTGCTGGCGGCGGGGATCGGGCTGGTCTACTTGCTGTGGAGGACGTGACCGGAGCCGCCGGCCTACAACCGCTTGAACTGTTTGCTGAGCGAGAGTTCCTGGCACTGATAGGACGAGCCGATGTCGACGCCGTAGATTTTCTTCGGCACGGCGAGCAGCCGTTCGTAGAGCAGACGGCCGACGGTCTGGCCGTCCTCGAGCAGGAAGGGCACTTCGTGCGACCGGACTTCCAGCACCGCACGCGTGCCTTTGATGTCGGCGCTGCCGTAGCCGAAGCCGGGGTCGAAAAAGCCGGCGTAGTGGATCCGGAATTCGCCGACCGACGGGTCGTAGGCGACCATCGCCGCGGCGTAGTTGGGCGGCACCCGCACTTTTTCCTTGGAGATGAGAATGTAGAAGTCGTCGGGGTTGAGGATCAGGCTCCTGCTCGATGGCCGGCGGATCGGCTCCCAATAGTCGGACGGATCGTAATAATCGACGAGATCGAGGTTGATCAGCGGGGCGTGACGTTTGGCCCGGTAGCCGATGATTTCCGAGGCGTCACGGCCCTGCAGATCGATCGAGACCCAGAGCCCTTTGGAGATCATCGCGTCGGCGGGTTCGTCCCCGTCGAGATAGACCAGCGTTTCCTTCGCGTGCAGCGCGTCGAGCGCCGCGTCGGACGGGGGCGGCGCCCCGCGCACGAAGCGCAACTGGTTGAGCTTGGTCCCCTGACGAACCAGGATGCTGAAGGTCTTTGGCACCACTTCAATGTACAACTTGCCCTTGTAGCCTTCGGCGACCCGCTCGAACTCCTTGGAATAGTCGGTGATCAACCGTGTGAAGACGTCGAGCCGGCCCGTGGTGCTTTTGGGGTTGGCTTTGCCGGAGAGTTGCGCCGGCAGCCGCAGCTCTTCCAGCAACGGGATGATGTAGACGCAGCCCCGTTCCAGGACGGCCGGTGTGGTCAGATCGATTTCGTGCATAAACAGTTCTTCGATTCGGTCGCGGACGGTCGCCCGCTCGCCGGGCAGAAAGCTCGCGCGCACGCGATAGGCGACGGGGCCGAGCCGCAGGTCGATGCTGGCGGGCTGGATCTGATCGTTGCCGATCGGCCAGTCGGCCGGCACGCTGACGTGGCCGTTTTTCACGAGCTCTTCGATGCCCTGCGACGGGATGAGGCCGGTGGTATGGAGCAGCCGCAGATCTTTTTCCAGCTCGGGAAAGATGTTGGCGATGTCGGGCCGCATTGGGGGAACATCGTAGCGAAAACGGAGGGCGATATCAAGGGCAGGCCAAGGTCGAATGGCGAATGATGAATGCCGAATGCGGGAATTTTCGATTTTCGAATGTCGATTTTCGAATGAAAAACGGGAGGGGATATCGGGTTTCGAATGTAGGGGCGATTCGGTGAATCGCCCGCAAGGCGTGAGAGCCAGGGAAAAGTGCAGTAGAATAGGCCCATGAATGAAGAACTGACGCCGGAGCTGCTCGTGCGCGCGTACGAGCAGGGCTTCTTCCCGATGGGCGAGGAGGATGGCTCGATTGCGTGGTACTGGCCCGATCCGCGGACGATCATTCCGCTCGACCGGTTTCATGTCTCCAGGCGGCTGGCGCAGACGGTCCGACAGGGCCGCTTCGAGATCACGATCGATCGTGATTTTGAAGGGGTGATGCGGGCCTGCGCCGATCGGGAGGAGACCTGGATCACCGAGCCGATCGTGGCCGCTTACACGGCCCTACACCGGCAGGGGCGGGCCCATTCGATCGAGGCGTATCAAGAGGGCAAGCCGGCCGGCGGGATCTACGGCGTCAGTCTGGGCGGGGCGTTTATGGGGGAGTCGATGTTCTCGCGCATGACCGACGCGTCAAAGGTCTGCCTGGTGCACTTGGTAGAGCGATTGCGCGCGCGGGGCTACACGCTCTTCGACGTGCAGTTTCTCACGTCGCATTTGAAACGTTTCGGCGCCGTGGAAATTCCGAGAAAGGAATACATGCAGCGGTTGGGTAAAGCGTTGAGGGAAGAGGGTCGGTTTGGAGACTAATAAGGAAATTGTCGATTTTCGAATTTCGATTTTCGAATGAACTGCACTATTGTTTGGCATTGCCTTTCAATCGAAAATCAAAAATTGGCAATCGAAAATATCCTCACTGTTCATTCGTCCTTACCTGAGGCCGACGGCGACCATCGCCGCCAGCAGGGCCGCGACGGGCAGCGTGGTGATCCAGGCGAGCAGAATCGCTCCGATCATCGTCCAGCGCGCCTGGCCGGTGACGGCGCCGATGCCGAAGAGCGATCCGCAGGAGACATGGGTCGTGGAGACGGGCAGGCCCAGCGTGGAGGCGAAGATCACGAGGCCGGCGGTGACCAGATTGGCCGTCAGTCCCTGTCCGTGGTTCATCGGTGTGATGTGATGACTCATGGTGTCCGCAATCCGGCGGGCGCTGATCAGGCCGCCCAGCGCGATGGCGATCGCCGTCAGGCCGATGGAGGCGGGCAGGTTGAAGGCCTGCGCGGTGATCAACAGCGCGACGATCTTGGGCGTGTCGTTGAGTCCCCGGGCAAAGCTCACTGCGCCGGCGCTCAGATAATGCAGTCGATCCAGCGCCGTCTGCACATTCACGCCGGCCAGGGCGCCCGCATACCGTCGGAAGCACTCCTGCTCGGTCCCGACGGCCAGTGACGGCACCTGATTAGTCACTGCGACGGCCGCCTGACCGCACGACGGCTCAATGGCGATGACCCGCACCTCCTCACCGATGCAGACACAGGTTGCCTGCGTGACATCCAGTACAACGCGGAGGCGGTGAACAACGGGATAGATGATCACGGTCAGTCCCAGGGCCAGCAACGGGCTGACCAGCAACGGGAGGACGAACGTCGCGCCCAAGCCGGCCGGATTGATGCCGCCCACGCCGTGAGTGGCCAGGCCCGAGCCCAGCAGGGCGCCGACCAGCGCGTGCGTGGTGGAGATCGGGAAGCCGAAGCGAGTGGCGAGCAAGACTGTGCCTGCGGCGCCGACGGCCACGGCCGTCAAGAAAGTTGGATCGGCCATTGTCGCATCGGGCACCAGCCCTTTGCCACTGAACGTCTTGATCAGCGCGGTCCCGAGCACCATGGCGGTCAGAGAGCCCATGAAGGTGGCGCCGGTGGCCCACCAGAGCGCGCGCCGGTAATCGGTGGTGCCTGAGCCGAAGAGCGTGGCGACGCCTTTGAAATTGTCATTGGTGCCGTTGGCGTAGGCGAGCCAGCAGACGGCCAGGAGGAGGAAAAACGCCGGGCCCGCCATCAATTCCGCCCGGCCGCCTGGTTTTTGTCCGTTGTCATCGTTTGCCTTTCATTCTAAAATTGTCAATCGAAAATTCCTCTGTGTTTTTTCCCCTTACGCCTCACCCCTCACGCCTGACGGCTTTTATCTTGTCCATCCAAACCACGCCCTCAAGATGGCTTTTGAGCGACGGGTCAACAACGTCTTGCGCCAGAGCGTGGCGGTTTTTTTGATCGCCTCGGCCTGGGTCGGGTAGGGGTAGATCGTCCCCGTGATCGCGCCGAGGCCGAGGCCGTTTCTCATGGCGAGGCTGATCTGACTGATCAGCTCGCCGGCATGCGCGGCGACGATGGTGGCGCCGAGAATCGTGTCGCTTCCCTTTTTCACATGCAGCCGAACCAGTCCGTCCTCTTCGCCGTCCAAGCGGGCGCGATCGACCTCATGCAAGGGGAGGGTGTAACTCTGGATCTCAATCCCCTGGCTCTTTGCGTCAGCTTCGGTCAGGCCGATCTGGGCCAGCTCGGGCTCGGTATAGGTGCAGCGGGGGATGACGAGCAGGCTGGTCGAGGCGTAGCCCAGACCGAACGGGTGGGGGAAGAGGGCGTTTTGGATTAGGATCTGCGCCTGCGCGTCGGCGGCGTGGGTGAATTTGTCGGCTGAACAGACGTCGCCGGCGGCATAGATGCGCCCATTGCTCGTCTGGAGTAGCGAATTCACCGTGACTCCGGCGGCGGTGGAGGCGACGCCGGCCTGTTCGAGTCCCAACCCTTCGATATTCGGACGGCGGCCCGCGCCGGCAAGGATCGCATCGGCTGCCAACTCCTGCATCTGTCCCATGGCGGCGTAGTGCAGGACTTTCTCGCCGCCGCGCTGGTCGACTTTGCTGATGGCGGCGCGGAAGACGAACTGCACGCCGTCCCGCTCCATCCTCGCCTGGACCAAGCGGGCCGCATCCGGCTCGTCGCGCAGCAGGAGACGGTCGGCCTGCTCGAGCACGGTCACGCGGCTGCCGAAGCGGGCGAAGGCCTGGGCCAGCTCGCAGCCGAGCGGCCCAGCGCCGATCACGGCCAGCCGCGGGGGCAATGTGGCGACCGTGAAAATCGTTTCGTTGGTGAAGCAGCCCGCTTCCTCGAGGCCCGGAATCGGCGGCAGCGCCGCGCGCGCGCCGGTGCAGATGGCGGCTCTGGAGAAACGGAGCCGTGTGCCGTCTACTTCAATGGTGCGGCGGTCGACGAAGCGCCCTTCACCAAAGAAGACGTCCACGCCGAGTTCTTTGAATCGTTGGGCGGAATCGTTCCGGCTGATGTCGGCGCGCAGCCGGCGCATCCGGGCCATGGCGGCGCCAAAATCACCTTGGACGCCGGGCGGCACCTTCAGGCCGAATAATTCCGCCTTCCGGACCCCAGCCCAGGCGCGGGCGGCCGACAGCATTCCTTTGGAGGGTACGCAGCCGACGTTGAGGCAGTCGCCACCCATCAGCATTTTTTCGATGAGCGCGACCTTGGCGCCCAGCGCCGCCGCGACGGCCGCCGTGACCAATCCAGCCGTGCCCGCGCCGATGACGACGAGGTTGTAGGAGGCGGCCGGCTTGGGATTGGTCCAGTCGGATGGGTGGACGCGGGCGAGCAGCGCTCGATTGTGTTCGTCATTTGGCAGCATTGGGGGCAACATTGACGGCGGCATCGGGTTCGTGGTCGGTGTGGTCATGACGGCGCGGCGTTCCGCTTGCCGCTGATGGCACGATACACCGTCGGCGCCAGGGCCAGCAGCCCCAACAGCGTGAAGGCGGCCAGCACGCCCGGCGAGGCGATGTCGCGCAGCAAATTGATCGTGCCGAGCTGACGGCCCGCATAGGCATAGACGAGGCTGCCGGGAATAATGCCCAGAGAGGTGGCGGCCGCGAAGGTGCCGAGGCGCGCCTTGGTCAAGCCGGAGAGCAGATTAATAATGAAGAAGGGGAAGATCGGCATCAGTCGGAGCGAGATCAGATAGCCGAAGGCGTTGTGGGCGAACCCCCGTTGAAACGCGCCCAGTCGGCGGCCCCAGCGGGCCTCGACCCAGTCGTGGAACAGATACCGGGCGGAGAGAAAGGCGAGTGTGGCGCCGCCGGTCGCGCCGATGTTGGCGTAGAGTGCGCCGGCGACAGTGCCGAAGAGAAAGCCGCCGGTCAGGGTGAAGAGCCCGGAGCCCGGCAGCGACAGGGCGGCCTGCACGATGTAGAGCAAGATGAAGATGAGGACGGCGGAGAGGGAATGCTCCCCCGTGTAGGCGAGCAACCGGTCGCGGTTGGTCTTGATCGTGTCCAGCGACAGATAGCTGTTCACGTCGAACAGGAAAAAGGCGGCCACGCCGGCCAGGAGGCAGAGCGCCACGATCGCCTTGCCCATGATTGATCGAATTGATCGAACAGGTGGGGCCGACGGCGCGGGCGCCACCGCAGAGGTATTGGCCGGTTCCCTCTTCATGAGCCGCCATCATAGCACTCTATTTAGATGATGCGCCATAAGGATGAACCGCATAAAAGGGGACAGGCTGGTTTTTCCTGGTGTGACATTGGTTGATCAGGGTTCGGGCCGTGGGCTGCAAGTCGTTTCGGTTGAGAGGAGAGGCGTCCCAAAAACCAGCCTGTCCCCTTTTTACTTGACAGGGGAACGATCGTTCACCTATACTGTTTGGCATGAAACCTGGCCATGTTCGAAAGAAAACGGGGGGTGAAGCGGCGCTACCCGAACGGATTCGGGCGATTAGAGAATTTCATGAGAGCCAGGGGCGGATGCCCAGCCTGGCGGAGGTCTGCCGGCTGGTGGGGTTACGCTCCAAGCATGCCGCCTGGAAACTGGTCAACAAGCTCGAGGGGGGCGGCGTCATCCGGCGGGATGCCACCGGCCGATTGACCCCTGGTGCCAAGATGGGGGCGGTCAAACTGCTGGGAACGGTTGAAGCCGGCTTTCCCGGCCCGGCCGAGGAGGGGCTGCTGGAAACGCTGTCGCTCGACACATGGCTTGTCCGCAATCGCGAGGCGAGCTTTTTGTTGAAAGTCTCCGGCGATTCGATGATCGACGCGGGGATTTTGCCCGGTGATCTGGTGATTGTCGATCGGAGTCGATCGCCGAAAAATGGTGATGTGGTGGTGGCCGAGGTGGATGGGGCCTGGACGCTTAAACACTTTTGCAAACAGGGCGAGGTGGTGACGTTGCTGCCGGCCAACGCGAAATATGCCCCCATCAAACCGCGCAGCGAGTTGCGCATTGCAGGCGTGGTGACGTCGGTAATCAGGAGTTATTACTCTTCAGAGGACGCCAAGCGGCGATAAGAACAGTGGACACCATCCACAAATTGGAGATTCTGGGCGAAGGGGCGGCGCAGGAGCATGAGCTGGCGGCGGGGCAATCTGTTCCGATTGGCCCGGCGGCGCCGGCCACGCCGGGGTGTTTTACCCCGCAGCGCGTGAGTGATCTGCTTGGGAATCCCCGTACGCGACATCACAATCCAGCCCCCTCACGGTTGTTCGGGGTAAAAAACGCGCAGCGTTTTTTACCGGGCGGCATTCACGTCAGCCGGGTCGGCGGGGGGCGCACCGTCAAATTATTAAAGGTCTTGCAAACGAATGTCTGTGAGTTTGATTGTTTCTACTGTGAGCACCGGGCCAGCCGTGACGTGCCCCGCACCTACGTCTCGCCCGACGAGTTGGCCAAGACCTTCATGCAACTGCATCGCGCGCGCTTGGTCGACGGCCTCTTTCTCTCTTCCGGGATCACCAAGAAGGTCGACACGATGCAGGAGCGGATCGTCCAGACGGCGGAACTGCTCCGCGGCCGCTATCGATTCAAAGGCTACATCCATTTGAAGATCATGCCCGGTTCGAGCCCGGCCGCCGTCGAGCGGACGGTGCAGCTGGCCGATCGCGTCTCGCTGAACCTCGAGGCGCCGACGCCGAAGCATCTGTCCCGGTTGTCGTCAAAAAAAGATTTTCTTGACGGCATTTTGACCCGGATGGTCTGGGTCAATCGGATCATGCAGCAACAGCCGGGCCTGGCCAGGGCCGGCCAGATCACCCAGTTCGTCGTGGGCGCGGCGGGCGAATCGGACCTCGATCTCCTGCAGGCGACGGATCGCCTCTATCGCGAGATCAAATTACGCCGGGCCTATTTCAGCGCCTTCTCGCCGATTCCCGATACGCCGCTCGATCATGTGCCGCCCGCATCCCTGTTGCGGCAGCACCGGCTCTATCAGGCCGACTGGCTGCTGCGCTTTTACGGTTTTTCGGTCGGCGAACTGGCGTTTGACGAGCGGGGCCATTTACCACTGGCGGCCGATCCGAAACTGGCCTGGGCGCTACGCCATCACGAATTTTTCCCGCTGGAACTGTCCACCGCACCGGTGGAAATGCTCCTGCGCGTGCCGGGTGTTGGTCTTCTCTCGGCCAAGCGGATTATTGAAACGCGCCGGACGACGGCGATCACGGATCTCACGCAACTAACGCGACTGGGTGTGGTCGCCAAACGCGCCGTGCCGTTTCTCCTGCTCGGCGGCCGGGCGCCGGTGTCAGTTTTGCGATCGGGCCGGAGGCACGGCGCGCAATTGGCCTTCTGGTCTGCCACTGTTGCGGGAGGGTTGACATGACGATGATTCGAACGATTCTTCATATCGATATGGATGCTTTTTTCGCGTCGGTTGAGCAGCAGGCCAATCCGGCGTTGCGGGGCAAGCCGGTGGCCGTCTGCGGGGCAAATGCCCGCACCGTCGTGATGACCGCCTCCTACGAAGCGCGGGCCTGGGGCGTGAAAACCGGCATGTCAGTG
>JBGPIL010000026.1:0-16845 GCA_041484905.1 Nitrospiria bacterium | reverse complement strand
TTCCACGCCCATGACGGTGCGGCGCGAGCAGGTGGACGCGGTGCTCGGAGAACGGCTCTCCGATGGGGAGATCACACGCGCGCTGCGCCAAGCCGGCCACCGGGTCACGGCCGGGTCCGGCCGCTGGACGGCGACGCCGCCGCCCTATCGGGGCGATCTGATGCACCCGGTCGATCTGATTGAGGACATCGCGATGCAGCGCGGCTATGACCGGCTCACGCCGGAGTTGCCGGCCACCTTTACCGTGGGGGGGCTGTCGCCCGAGACGCGCCTCGAGGAGCAGGTCCGCCGGTGGATGATCGGCCTCGGGTTTCAGGAAGTGATGACCAATATTTTATCCTCCCGCAGCGATCTGGCCGAGAAGATGGGCCTGGAGCCGGCGATGGTGGAGGTGGAGAATCCGCTGTCGCTGCAGTACGCGGCCCTGCGGCCGTGGCTGCTGCCCTCATTGCTGCGGGTCGAGGCGGGATCGGGTCATGCGTTCTACCCGCACAACATGTTTGAGGTCGGGGAGGTGGCGACGGTGGTCGGGGAGGCCGGCGGTGTCCGGCGAAGCCGCACCGATCTGCGCCTGGCGGCGTTGCTGGCCGCGCCGGCGGCGACCTTCTCGGAACTCCATTCCTCGCTGGAACTTCTGATGCTGGAGGCCGGCGTGGCCTATCGCCTCGAGCCTGCGGCCCATCCGTCCTTTCTTGAGGGGCGCGTCGGCGCCGTGCGGATCGGGGAGCAGACGGCGGGATGGATCGGCGAACTCCACCCCGCCGTGCTGGAGCGGTGGAAGATTACGATGCCCTGCGTGGCGTGGGAACTCGACCTTAGCCGGCTGCGGCCAGCGACGCGGTCCGGGCGTTCACCGGCAGGACCGCCTTCACCTGGCTGACGATCGCCGAGAAGGCGGAGGGATCATCCGCGGCCAGCTGCGCCAAGCTCTTGCGATCCAGCTCGATGCCCGCTGTTTTCAATCCGGCGATAAAGCGGCTGTAGGAGAGCCCCTCCGGCGCCAGGGCGGCGTTGATCCGGGCGATCCAGAGGCTGCGGAAGGTCCGCTTGCGGACCCGCCGGTCGCGGTAGGCGTATTGACGCCCTTTGTCGACCTGCTCGGTGGCGGTCCGGAACAGTTTGCTCTTGGCGCCGTAATAGCCCTTCGCCAGTTTCAGCCGTTTTCGTCTGCGCTCGCGGGTTTTCGGCCCGCCTTTTGCTCGTGGCATCTTCGTAACTCCTTTACGTCGAACGTCAGTGAGACGTTCTATCCGATGTTCAGTACCGTTTAGTCAAATATTGGCGACGCATTATACCCGATCCAGCGTGCGTCGCGCGACGGCCTTATCTGATGCCGTACGGCAGGAGCCGGCGGATCGCCGGCTGATCGGCCGCTGAGATCGGTTCGTTGCCCCTGAGCGACCGTTTGCGATTGCGCCGCTTGTCCGTCATCAAATGGCGGCGGCCCGTTGGGGTGCTGATGATCTTGCCCGTTCCCGTGATTCGAAACCGTTTTGCCGCGCCTCGATGTGTTTTCAGTTTTGTGCGTGCCATTACGCGTCCTTTGTTGTTTCGCTCGCCGGACCCGCTGGTGGAGCGGGTGCGGCGGCTACGGGTGCTTGGGCCGGCGCCGCCGATTTTTTCGCCGTGCCTGCCGCGGCCGCTTTTTTGGGTTTTGCCGCCGGCTTGCGCTTGCCAACGGCCTGCGCCTTGGGCGACACGATGACCATCATGTTCCGTCCTTCCGTGCGGGCCGGGTGGTCCGGGGTGCAGACGTCGGCCAGCGCGCTCTTCAGGCGCGTCAGGAGGGCGTGCCCCGC
Organism: Nitrospiria bacterium; assembly: GCA_041484905.1. Lineage (GTDB taxonomy): Bacteria > Nitrospirota > Nitrospiria > JACQCE01 > JACQCE01 > JACQCE01. Next base: position 15,046 of record JBGPIL010000026.1, on the reverse strand, counting down.
TTCCTGATGCGCCAGCTCCCGCCCGCGGAACATGACGGTCAGTTTGACCTTGTGGCCATCGGTCAGAAAATCGATGGCGTGACGGAGCTTGTAGTCCACGTCATGCTGGCTCGTGAAGGGCCGGAACTTCACCTCCTTGAGCTGGGTGCCGCGTTGATGCAGTTTGGCCGAGTGCTGTTTCTTGGTCTGCTCGTATTTGTATTTGCCGTAATCCATAATACGGCAGACCGGCGGCACGGCCGTGGGCGCGACTTCGACCAGATCAAGCCCGTCCGTCTCCGCCAAGCGCAGCGCGTCGGGCACCAGCAGGACGCCCAATTGCTCGTTCTTGGCGCTGATGACACGGATTTTATCGGTCCTGATCTCCTTGTTGACTCGTGGTTTTGTGGCGATATGCGGCTCCTTTCGTGTGAGGGATGGGGTCAGGGCTTGGACGGCCCGCGGTCGGCGATCTCTTGCGCGAGGCGGTCGAGCAACGCGTCGACGGACAGGGCGGCGATCTGCTCGCCGCTGCGTAAACGGAGCGACACGGTCTGTTGTTCCTGTTCCCGGCCGCCGACCACGATCATGTAGGGAATCTTTTGCAGTTGCGCTTCACGAATCTTCAGTCCCATTTTTTCATTGCGCCGATCGATTTCGACTCTGATCTGTGCGGCCCGCAGGCGGTTCGCGACCGATTCGGCGTAGGCGGTCTGGGCCTCGCTGATGGGGATCACCATGGCCTGGACGGGCGCCAGCCAGGTGGGGAAGGCGCCGCCGTAGTGCTCGATCAGAATGCCGAAGAAGCGCTCCAGCGAGCCCATCAAGGCGCGATGGAGCATGATCGGCGCATGTTCGCGGCTGTCCTCGCCGCGGTAAGCCAGCTTGAACCGTTCGGGGAGGTTGAAATCGACCTGGACGGTGGCGCATTGCCACGCCCGTCCGAACTGGTCCTTGACCTTGATATCGATCTTCGGACCGTAGAAGACGCCTTCGCCCGGATCGATCTGATAGACCAGCTTCCGGCGGGTGAGCGCGGTCGACAGGGCGGTGGTGGCGGCTTCCCAGTGTTCCGGCGTGCCGACATAGTGGTCCGGCCGGGTCGAGAGATAAATGTCGTAGTCATGAAAGCCGAACGCGCCGAGCAGCGTGGTCGTCAACTCCAGCACGCGGCTGATCTCGTCCTCGACCTGGTCGGGCCGGCAGAAGATGTGCGCATCATCCTGGGTGAAGCCGCGCACCCGCAGCAGGCCGTGCAGCACGCCGGACCGCTCGTACCGATAGACCGTGCCCAGTTCGGCAAACCGAATCGGCAAATCCCGGTAGCTGCGCAGATGGGACTGGTAGATCAACAGATGGAACGGGCAGTTCATGGGTTTCAATTCGTAATCGGCGCCTTCGATTTCCATCGGCGGGAACATGTTCTCGCGGTAGAAATCCACGTGACCGCTGGTCTTCCATAGATCGAGGCGGGCGATGTGCGGCGTGTAGACGAATTGATAGCCGTGCTCCTCGTGCAGGCGGCGCCAGAACGCTTCGATCTGCTGCCGGATCGCCGCGCCTTTCGGGTGCCAGAGGATCAGGCCCGGTCCGATCGTCTCCTGGATGCTGAACAGATCGAGCTCGCGCCCCACCTTGCGGTGGTCGCGTTGCTTGAGTTGCTCGAGGCGGGCCAGATGCGCCTGCAGTGCGTCGGCCGTCGGGAAGGAGGTCCCGTAGATCCGCTGCAGCATCCGGTTCTTTTCGTCACCCCGCCAGTAGGCGCCGGCCACCGAGAGGAGTTTCACCGCGCCCATCCGGCCAGTGCTGGGCAGGTGGGGCCCTTCGCACAGATCGATGAAATCACCCTGCTCATAGTAGCTGACCATCGGCACCTGAAAGCCACGGATCAGCTCCACTTTGTAGGGCTCCTGACGGTCGGTAAACAGTTCCGACGCTTTGGCGCTGGGCAATTCATGCCGCCGGATGGGCAGATCGGCCTGGATGACGTCGGCGATGGCGGCTTCCAGCTTGGCGAGATCGTCCGGCGTGAAGGGACGCTCGTAGTCGATGTCGTAGTAGAAACCATCCTCGATCGGCGGGCCGATGGCGAGTTTGGCGCCGGGAAAGAGTCGTTTGACCGCCTGGGCCAGCAGGTGGGCCGAACTGTGGCGGTAGACCTCCTTGCCTTCAGGAGAGTCGAACGTCAGCCATGCAACCGTGGCGTCCTGCTGCAAGGGGGTGTGCAGATCTTTCAGTGCGCCGTTGACTTTCATGGCAAAGGGGGCAAACGGTGTTGTGGCCGGCGCCATCTTCCCGGCGGTGCGGGACAGAAGGTCATCGCCCGTGATCCCGCGGGGGCAGGTCAGTGTCTGGGGCATCCGGTGGTCGTCGAGCGTGATACTGATCTGATCCTGCGCGTGATCCGGCTGGCGCTGGCGGGTTGATGGCATGATGGACGATGGCACGATGAGCCGAGTACTGAAGGTTGCGTGAGACGGGGGCGTTGTCAGACCGCTGGCCGAGGCAACTCGACTAGCGTTTTCAACGCGCCTGAACGGTCTATGCGCTTATTCTTCCTCCATGCGGTGCGCGGGTACTGTGCAGGCAGTACCATGAACAGAACCTGGTAGGCACGGGCGGTCTCGAACCGCCGACCTCTACCGTGTCAAGGTAGCGCTCTACCCCTGAGCTACGCGCCTAATCGTCGGAAATCCTAGCCGAAACTTCTTTCGCTTGTCAAGCAACTGAAAAAGGGGACAGGCTGCTTTTTGATGTGACTCACCGCCCTAATCGGGGCATGAAAATGGCTTGGAAGCGGCCCAATGATAAATGGAAAAGAAAGAAAAAGTAGCCTGTCCCCTTTTTCAGGAAGCAGGGTGCGGTGGCTGGTTGGCTGAGAACGGTGAGGCTACCGAATGGCGTCTTTCAGGTCTTTGCCGGGACTGAACCGGGGCACGCGTGCGGCCGGGATGTTGATCGACTGGCCCGTTCGGGGGTTGCGCCCGTTTCTGGCCTGTCGTTTGGCCACGGAAAATGTTCCAAAGCCGACCAGTGCCACTTTTTGTCCACGCTTCAGCGCACCGGTAATCCCATCTAATGCGGCGGTGAGCGCTTTGGCGGCGGTGACATCAGGGATGGCGGCGGAAGAGGCAATGCGTTTGACCAATTCGGCTTTCGTCATGGGATGATCCTTTGGCAATAAAAATTCTGTCGCGCTGCGTTGTTGCCGGAATGGCTGTCGTCGGTAACTGCTGGAAAGACCGGCGTAGGATAGCAGCCGTCTTGGATGAAGTCAAGCGAAAAGCGCTAACGTTTGATCGGAATTTTCAGTTCTTTGATTTTTTTTCTAAGCGTGTTGCGATTCATGCCAAGTAATTCGGCAGCTTGCACTTGATTATGTTTGGTTTCCTTCAGCGTGAGCGTGATGAGAGGCTTTTCAAACTCATGACGCAGCAACTGGAAAAGATTTTTACCGCCGCTCAGTTTGATTTTTCTGACAAATTCGTAAAATTTCCGTTCCATGAAGTCGCCGAGCGACAATTCAATCCCGTTCAGGTGAAACGATTTTTCCGAGCCGTTGGTCGCTCCCACCTCCGGCACCGATGGCTCCGGGCCGCTGTCGATCAGCAGCGAACGCAGCCGGTCGCAGGTGCGCATCAACTGCGCGGTGGTGCCAATGACCATATAGGGCGAGGCCCCATTGTGGGCCACCCGCAGCAATTTCGCGAGGCCGGAGGCGGAGGCATGCAGTGTTTCGACCAGAAACAGCACGGGCCCTTCCTGCGGCGCCATTTTGGGCAATCGGCGCCTCAGCCGGTGCATGACGGTGACGCGCGCGGAATGGCCGAACCGGTCGCGCACGCACTGGATCAACGCATGGTCATCACTGATAAGGACAACGTGAAAGGTGGGCATGATGTCGGGGGTATGTGGACCAGTGTCTGCGGTGCCGTGTTCTTCTTTGGTGCGAGGAGTTGTCTTCCTGTTACGGGACTGCGGGCCGTGTTATCGGATCACGGAATCAGGGGAACGGCCCGCGCGTGTCCACTGCTTAGCACAGGCCCGCGCCGCGTGTCAACGTGATGTGGTGGCTATTTGCTGGGCGATGTGCCGGGCGCGGCGCCGGACGCAAAGTGCAGCGAGCCGTTCCGCACATCGACCGTGACGGTCTCGCCTTCCTTGACCGTGCCATCCAGCAGGCGTACCGACAGGGTGTTTAACAGATCGCGTTGGATCGCCCGCTTGAGCGGCCTGGCGCCGAAGACCGGATCATACCCCTCCCGCGCCAGCAGATCCTTGGCGGCGTCGGTCAACTGAAGGCGGATGTGCTTCTCCTCCAGCCGTTTGCGGATGAGCTGGAGTTGAATGTCGACGATGGCGCGGAGCTGTTCGGGCGCCAGCGCGTGGAACACCACAATGTCATCGATCCGGTTGAGAAATTCCGGGCGGAAGTTGATCCGCAGCGCCGCCATGACCTTGGCGCGCAGCGCGGCCTCGTCGCGGCCCGACAACTCCTGAATGTCCTGGCTCGCGATGTTCGATGTCATGATGATCACCGTGTTCTTGAAGTTGACCGTTCGTCCGTGGCTGTCGGTCAGCCGGCCGTCATCTAACACCTGCAGTAAGAGGTTGAAGACGTCCGGATGGGCCTTCTCGATCTCATCAAAGAGGATGACCGAGTAGGGTTTGCGCCGCACCGCTTCGGTGAGCTGGCCGCCCTCTTCGAAGCCGACATACCCTGGCGGGGAGCCGATCAGCCGCGCCACCGCGTGCTTCTCCATATATTCCGACATGTCGATGCGAATCATCGCCTGTTCGTGATCGAAGAGAAATTCGGCCAGCGCGCGAGCCAGCTCGGTCTTGCCCACGCCGGTCGGGCCGAGAAACAGGAACGAACCCAGCGGCCGGTTCGGGTCCTGGAGCCCCGCCCTGGCCCTGCGGACCGCGGTCGCCACCGCCGAGACGGCTTCATCTTGTCCCACGACGCGGGCTTTCAACCGTTCTTCCATATGAATGAGTTTCTGCAGGTCGCCCTCCAGCAGCCGCGAGACCTGCACGCCCGTCCATTTGGAAACGATTTTCGCGATATCCTCGGCGTCCACCTCTTCCTTCAGCAGCCGGTGGTCCTTTTGCAAGGCCTGCAGCTGCTGGTTTTTCGTCTCCAGCTCCTTGGTCAACTCCGTCAGACGGCCGTAGCGCAGTTCGGCGGCCTTGGCCAGGTTTGCCTCCCGCTCGGCCCGCTCGGCCTCGATTTTGGTCTGCTCAAGGCGGCTTTTCAGTTCGCGGATGGCCTGGATCGCCTCCTTTTCACGTTGCCATTGCAGTTTGAGCCCCTTGGAGTGTTCTTGCAGGTTGCCCAATTCCTGGGCCAGTTTGGCCAGCCGTTCTTTGGCATAAGCGGCGGTTTCCTTCATCATGGCCTGCCGTTCAATCTCTAATTGGCGGATGCGTCGCTCGATTTCGTCCAGCTCCGATGGCATGCTGTCGATTTCCATCCGGAGCTTGGCCGCCGCTTCGTCGATCAAATCGATCGCCTTGTCGGGCAGGAAGCGGTCGGCAATGTAGCGATGGGACAGGGTGGCGGCCGCGATCAGGGCGGCGTCATGAATCCGCACGCCGTGGTGCACCTCATACCGTTCCTTCAGTCCGCGCAGGATCGAGATCGTTTCCTCGACGTCGGGCTCCTTGACCAGCACGGGCTGAAAGCGCCGCTCCAGGGCGGCGTCCTTTTCGATATGCAGCCGGTATTCGTTTAATGTTGTGGCGCCCACGCACCGGAGCTCGCCCCGCGCCAGGGCCGGCTTGAGCATGTTGGAGGCGTCGATCGCGCCCTCGGCGGCGCCGGCACCGATCAGGGTGTGCAGTTCATCGATAAACAGAATGACTTGCCCCTGCGAATCGACCACTTCCTTGATGACGGCCTTGAGCCGCTCTTCGAATTCACCGCGGAACTTGGCGCCGGCCAGCAGCGCGCCCATGTCGAGCGCGACCACGCGCCGGTCCTTGAGCCCTTCCGGCACGTCGCCGGCGACGACGCGCTGGGCCAGCCCTTCCGCAATCGCGGTTTTCCCCACGCCGGGTTCGCCGATCAGCACCGGATTGTTCTTCGTCCGGCGGGAGAGGACCTGAATGACCCGGCGAATTTCCTCATCCCGGCCGATGACCGGATCGAGTTTGCCCCGCCGAGCCAACGCCGTGAGGTCCCGGCCGTACCGCTCGAGCGCCTGGTATTTGTCTTCCGGATTCTGATCGGTCACCCGTTGCGAGCCGCGCAGCTCCGCCAATGTTTTAAGCAACCGGTCCCGGGTGATGCCCTGTTCTTTCAGGAGCGCGCCCGCCGGCCCGCCGCTCTCCAGCGCCGCCAGCAAGAGGTGCTCGGTGCTGATGTAGTCGTCCTTCAACTGGTCCGCCTCGCGCTCGGCCTGGTCAAACAGGGTCGACAGTCGAGGGGCCATCGACAACGGGGACGCGGCGCCGGAGACACTGGGGACGCGATCCAGTGCCGTGTCCAAGTGGGTGGCGACCGACTCTGGGACGGCGCCAAGTTTTTTGAGCAGCGACGGGATCAAGCCGTCGCGTTGCTGGACTAAGGCCAGCAGGAGATGCTCAACGTCGAGCTGTTGATGCCGCCGGCGTTCGGCCGCCTGCTGTGCGTGCTGCAGCGCTTCCTGGGCCTTGATGGTGAGTTGGTCTGGTCGCATCGCGGTGACTCGGCTGAAACGGTGATGGCGCCGGGGATTACGGCTCCGGGGCTTGAACGGGGATGGTATGCGCGCGTTGGGACGGCTGTTTGGGCAGCAGGATCTCGAGCACACCGTCGCGCAGCGTTGCATTGATCCTGGCCTGGTCGACTTCCTCCGGCAAATGGAACAGCCGTTCGAATTTTCCGTAGGCGCGTTCCAGCTGGTGGTAATGGACGTTCCCATCACTGTGAGGGAAGAGGCGCTCGCCACGGAGCGTCAGATAGTGGTTCGTCACTTCGAGGGTGATGTCGCCGATCTCCAGCCCCGGCACTTCGGCAGTTAAAATAATGGCGTTCTCGGTGTCCAGGATATCGACCAGGGGGGTCCATTGATCGACGTGCGGGCGCAGGCCGGTGCGCCGCGCGCTTTCCTCAAAGAGCTGGTTCATGCGCTCTTGCAGCGAGAGCAGGTCTCGAAATGGATCTGACGGTCCGCGTCCCATGGGGAATCCCTCATTGAGCCCCGGGATGGGTTGTCGTGCTTCCCGTGGCGATCGTGCCTTGAAAAAAGTATAAGAGTTTTCAAACGGACTTGTCAATTTAGTCTAAAACACGGTGGCTAGGTAGTCAGGTTGCTAGGTGGCTAGGCCCGCGCACCGTGTTCTCCTAGCTACCCGACTGCCCAGCTACCTAGCGACCTTGTTTTACTCTGTCCTCACCGTTTGACAAGTGCCATTTCCATTGCTATTCTCACCGGCATGGAGCGCAGCCGGGTGATGCGCAGGCTCTTCGTCTGCGTGGTGGGAGGACTGCTGGGGGGGGCGGGGGTGTGGGGCTTGCCGGCCGTCTCCGCCGCCGATGTCTACCACTTTGTGGATGAGCAGGGAGTGATCCATTTTACCAACGTCCCGACCGATCCCCGCTTCCGTCCGTTACGGCCCGCCGACGCTTCTCGGTTGCGAAGCCAGACCCTTCCCTCCTCCACCGTCTCTGCAGGCATCCTGGACCGTTTAGTGGCGGAGGCGGCCCGTCAATATGAGATCGAAGGCGGTTTGATCAAGGCGGTCATCAAGGCGGAATCGGATTTTGACGCCTATGCCGTTTCGCCGGCCGGCGCCCAGGGACTTATGCAGTTGATGCCGGCCACTGCCGAACTGCTGGAGGTGGAGGATCCGTTCGATCCGGCCGCCAATATTTTCGCCGGGGCCCGCCATCTTCGGGAACTGCTCGATCGATTCGAGGGCAACATTCCACTTGCGGTGGCTGCCTACAACGCCGGGGCGCTGAGGGTCGAGGCGGCCGGTGGCATCCCGGCGATCGAAGAAACCCGCCGGTATGTGCAGCGTGTCCTGACCTATTATCGAGACTATCTGCGCCGTGCGCCGTCCGCCGTCTCGCGTCCCGTCCGGCGCGTGATCACCCCGCAGGGCGCCATTTTATTGACCAACGCACCGGTTGGTCCGGTGCTCGCTTCCCCGTAAGCCACGTTACCGAACCACCTTCAGTTCCGGCACGGCACCATCACTGCCCCTTGATACGGTGTGGTGGCGCCGCCATCCCTGGCCTTTGGCCGGATAGTCCGAGCGGTAGTGGGCCCCGACACTGCCGCGTCGCTCCCACGCCGACTTGGCGACGAGTGCCGCCAGTTCCAGCAAGTTCCGCAGCTCCAATCCGGCCCGATCGCACGCTGTTCCCGATGTCTGCGCTCGAAGCCGGTTGATCTCGGTCATGGCTTCTTTCAGTGCACCGCCTGTTCTGATCACGCCCACTTGCCGCCACATCAGGGTCTGAAGCGCCCGTCGGATCGCTAAGAGCTGTTCGGGGGAGGGCGCTTGGCTCTGAGTCTTCAGCCGCCCGACGGCGTCGGCGGCCACCAGTCGTCGAGCCGACAGCGATGGCGGCCGGAGTCGTCCGCAGCGGGTGATGGCCTCGTGCGCCGAGCGCCAGCCGAAGACCAATCCTTCCAGGAGCGAATTGCTCGCCAGGCGGTTGGCACCGTGCACGCCGCTGCAGGCGACCTCGCCGGCGGCGTACAAGCCTGCCAGGGTCGATGCGCCGTCCGCGTCGGTTGCGATCCCGCCCATGAAAAAATGAGCGGCCGGACTGACCGGGATCGCTTCTTTGGTCATGTCCGCGCCGTAGCGCAAGCAGGCCGCGTAGACGGTGGGAAAGCGGACCCGCAGATAGTCAGGGTCGAAATGGGTGGCGTCCAGCCAGACGCAGGAACGGCGGTGTCGTTCCATGTCCAGCCAGATCGCCCGCGCGACCAGATCGCGGGGGGCGAGTTCTCCGGCTCGATGGTACTCGAACAGAAAGCGGCGTCCGCCGCGCTGTCGGCCCGGTCCGTCCAGCAGGACGGCCCCTTCCCCACGCATCGCTTCGGTGATGAGAAAGGCCGGCGCCGTTTCGATGGCCAGCGCTGTCGGATGGAACTGGACGAACTCCAGATCCTGCAGCGTCGCGCCGGCCCGGTAGGCCATGGCCATGCCGTCGCCGGTGCAGACGGCCGGGTTGGTGGTGCGCGCGTAGAGCTGTCCGGCGCCGCCAGTAGCCAGGATGACCGCCTTGGCCGAGACGGCGATCAGGCTGCCGTTCGATTCGTCCTGTACCAGTGCGCCCGTACACCGGCCGTCGTCGACCAGCAGATCGATGGTGAAATGGCGGTTGAAAAACTGCACCGTCCGGCATTGGCGGAGCCGGCGCAGGAGCGAGCGAAGAATGGCTTCGCCCGTGGCGTCTCCGTGCGCATGCAAAATGCGTCGGCGCGTGTGGGCCGACTCGCGGGCAAAGTGCAGCGCGCGGCCCAAGCGGGCGAACGGCACGCCCCAGCGGATCAGTTCGTTGACGCGCCGGATGCCGTCGGTGACCAGAATGTCGACGGCTTTAGGAGAGCAGAGGCCCCGTCCGGCCCGGATCGTGTCGCGGTAATGCTGCGCCGGGCTGTCATCGTCACCCATGGCCGCCGCGATCCCGCCTTGGGCGTACTCGCTGCTGCCCTGATCAATCAGGCGCGGCAGGGGAGAGTGGCGCCACGGTTCCTCCGTCGGACGTTTGCTGACGACGAGCACGGTGCCACGCGAGGAGAGTTCGATGGCGGCCCGAAGACCGGCGATGCCCCGGCCGATGACCAGGTAATCCACCCGCCGGTGCCGGATGCGCTGTCGCGCAGTCGTGGATGTGTGGGGCATTGGACGATTAGGGGCTGAGGGGTTGGTCAAATTGCGGGGCGAATGGATTGTCACCGTCAACGGCCGTCACCCGCGGGGATTCCTTGCCGACCAGAGTGAGATGGGCCGTGCCCATGACCATGATGGAGGACCCTTCTGGCCGCCCGCCTGTCGATGTGGACGGGGCGGAAGGGACGGGAGGGGGCGCAAGATCTGCGCGCAGCGTCCATTGCAGGTCGGCCCTGACGGTCTCGGCATTCTTCAGCCATACCCGTTCAACCACGAACACGGGGCGAATCCCGGACGCCCGCTCACACAGATCGGCCAAGCCCCGTGCAAAGAGCTGGTCTTCAGCCAACGGCGGTGCGAGCAGCGAGGCGATGCCTCGGCGATCGCAATGTTCCAACTGTGTTTGCAACGCCGCGATCACGGTGTCGATCCGCGTGGCCCACTGGGCTTGAGCTGACAGGGGTTTTGGGGCGCCTGCACAGGCCACGGGCCAGCAGGAGAGGAGGAGTGCCAGGATGGGCCACATCCTACCGAGGGATCGATCGCGCATGGTGTGTTCGCCCCGAGTGCGGTTGATGGAAGATCGACTGGCCACCGGTGCATTATAGAAGTCGCGTTGTGATGGGTCAAGGAGCGGCGACGGTTCCACCCGCGCGGCGGGCCGCTTGCCAAATGGCGACAAAGTCGCTACAATGGCCCCCGCTCTTCAGAGACTGATCTGATGCTGTCAATACCGGGGATCGATCTCGATGTCACGAGTGATCAAAAAACGGCGGAAGAAAATGCGCAAGCACAAGTATCGTAAACTGCGCAAACGCACCCGCCACCAGCGCAACAAATAGATGCCCCCCGGTATGCCCGGGGTGCTTCTAGTTATAGTTGCTGTACGTAAAGGCCGCATTCACCCTCGTTGACAAAGCGAGGCACTCCGATTTACGTCGACCGGGGGCATCTACCCAGCGATCCGCCAGAGGCGGAGAGCGTGAGGGGGAGGTTTGTCCCGAGGGCTCGATCCGAGGGGCTCCATCCGGTTCTTCCAATTGTTTGTACCGAGAATCGAACGTGATCTCTCACGTTCGTTCGAGGTAAAGGGGGCGACGCGAGCCCCTACAATAGACGGTCTCGACGTCTGTCGACCGCGCGCCCGATCCCGGCCTTAGGTGGGGGCGCGCGTCGAGTTGCGGCCGGTGTGGGATTTTGCCGTGGTGAAAAAACGATACAGCAGCACGGTATCAACGGCGACCACGACCAACCAGATCAGATAGGCCGTCGGGCTCATCACCAGGTTCAGTTCGATCACGACCCGCGACAGGCCGAACCCGATCACCCAGGCGTCAAAACTCATGCACAGCCGCCGGAACGTTTCCGGGTTGAGGCGGTGGATGAGGTAGGCGCCCAGCGGGACGCCGATCAGCACGCACGGCGCAATCGTCATCAAAATCGCACGGCTTTCCGCACTGTGAAGTCCCAGCAGATAATAGGCGCTGGCGGCCAATATCGCTTCCGTGACCCTGATGAGCCCCAGCGCCGCCCGGAATTCTCCTTTGACGAATCCCTGATTGTTGAACAGCAGTGCCAGCGGCGGTCCGGAAATGGTCGTAATGGAATAGAGAAAGCCGACCCCGGTCCCGAAGGGCAGCCCCACCGCCAATTCGGCGCTGATGGGTTTGCGCAGTCCTGCGGCTTGGAACAGGATCAGCGGGGTCAGTACGGCGAAGGTGGCAAACTTGATCCATGTCGGCTGGACGAAGGACAGGAGATAACTGCCGATGAAGATTCCTGGCGCCAGCCCGATCAGAATGGGAATGACCCGTTTCCAGACCTTTGGGATGCTTCTCCAGTTGGTCAATAACACATAGCTGTTGATGAAAATTTCCAGCAGGACGAGGGCGGGATTCAGGATGCGATTGGTGTAGAAGAGCAGCGCCACCGGCACGGTAATTGAGGAGAAGCCGTGGCCGAGGGCGCCGTTGACGATTGCCGCAAAGAGTGCGACGGCAACGAGAATGAGCAGGTCCGAGTCTGTGGGCATGGGGTCAGGCGGATGATGGTTGCCGGTGCGTCAAGGAGGAGCATTCTAAACGAACGCTGGTTCGCTTGGCAATAGATGGATAAAGTATTGGTTGGTATTATCTATGTAACTTATTGTAAATAAAATAATAGTTTTAATTTTTTATGCGGCTGTTGTGGCCGATTCTGTGGCGGACGGGATCGGTCAGCCGGTGGTAGACGAAACCAGGTGGAACGCTGTAGGATGATCCCCCATGCCCCCCATTTTGAGCTCCCCAGATTTGATCCCCCCAGATTTGATCCCATGGATCATGGCTGCCGCGATGATGGCCGTGGTGCTGGTGTTGCTGCGGCTCTCCACCCGCTGGCCCTTGGCCGCGCGCCTGAATGCGTTGATGGTGCTGGCGATCGGCGGATGGTATCTCTGGTGGCGGGCGACCGAGACAGTGGTCCTTGATCCACTCTGGGCCGCCGTGGTGAGCGTCGGTTTGTTCGTCGCCGAATGCTACGGCTGGCTGACCGTGGCCTTTTTTTACTTCCAAACGTGGTCGCCCATCTATCGACAGGCCCAGCCGCCCCCGGTCGATGGCTGGCCCACGGTCGATGTCTACGTGACAATTTTCGATGAACCAACCGAGGTGCTCTACCGCACGCTGGTCGGCTGCCAGGCGATGCGCTACCCGGAGGGGAAAAAACGGGTCTATGTGCTGGACGATGGCCACCGCCCCGAGGTGCGCGCCATGGCCGAACGGCTCGGCTGCCACTATCTGAGCCGGCCGACCAACGAGCACGCCAAGGCCGGCAATCTGAACTATGCGTTGCAACGCACCCAGGGTGAGCTGATCGTCAATTTTGATACCGACCATGTCCCGGTCAATATCCTGCTGGAGCGGACGGTGGGCTATTTTCGCGATCCCTCCGTGGCCCTGGTCCAGATAGCCCATCATTTCTATAATCCGGATCCGTATCAGGAAAATCTTCGGCTGACGCGGGAGGTGCTCCACGAGCAGGAGCTGTTTTTCTACCTGATCCAGCCCGGCCGAGACCGATACAACGCGGCCTTTTACTGCGGCACCGGCGGCCTCCTGCGCCGGTCGTCACTGGAAGCAATCGGCGGATTCCTGACCAGTACCACGACGGAAGATATTCATACATCGATCCGTCTTCACGCCGCGGGCCATCGTTCCGTCTATGTAAGCGAACGGCTGGCGGCCGGCCTGTCGGCGGAAAGCTTTGAGAGTTACTTAAAACAGCGGGAGCGGTGGGCGCAGGGGCATGCCCAGATTCTGTTGACCCGAGAAAGTCCGCTGTGGGTCCGCGGGTTGACCCTCGCGCAGCGGCTGAACTATCTGGCCTCGATCAGCTACTTTTACCTTGGGTTTCCCAGATTGATCTTTCTGGTCGCGCCGCTCTCGTATCTGCTGTTTGGCCATCCCCCGTTGACGGCCAGCGTGGGCATGCTGGCCGCGCATCTGGGCCCCTATTATCTTGCCTCGTTGCTGGTTTTTACCGCCGCCAGCGGCCGGTACCGCAATCCCTTCTGGTCGGAAGTCTATGAAACGGCGGTCTGCTTTGCCGTGACGGCCGCGACGCTGCGGGCGATTCTGCATCCCCGGCTGGTGACGTTTTACGTGACGCCCAAGGGTGTGCGCCGTCTGCAAAGCGCGATGGGGAAGGGTGTGCTGCCCCACGCCCTGCTTGCCGCGGCGTTGCTCGCCGGACTGGTGTGGGGCGGCATCGAGGTGATCGGCGGTCAGGGCGATACCCAGGCGGCGACGGTCAGTGTGTTTTGGGGCGTCTATAACCTGCTGCTGCTTACGGTGGCCATTGTGATCGCCCGCCAGCGGCCCCAGTTGCGGGGCTCGCCCCGGCTGATTCGTCACCTGACCTCGCGGTTGCAGTTCGACGGACAACGGCTGGAACTGCCGGTGCTCGATCTGAGCGAATCGGGTGCGTCGCTGGCCATGGATCGATTGGTCAGGTTGCCGCCGGCCGTGGTGGTGACGCTCCACAACGGTCTGCGGGAGGAGACCACCGTCAACGCTCGCGTCGTACGCCACGACCGGGAGGAATCGGGACGGTACTTTATCGGATTGGAATTTACGGGTGTGACCGAGGCGCAACATCAGAGCCTGGTGCGGCAGATGTACAGCCATCCCGAAAGCTGGAGTTCGCCGCCGGTGTCCGGCGGGGTCTGGCCGTCGTTGATGTTATTGCTCACCGCCGGGCTGCGGGCGTTTTTCCGCGAGGTGGTGGTGCGCCGGTTCTCACCCCGGGTGCGCAGGGAGCTGCGGTGTGATCTGCGCGTGAATGGCTGGCGGCTCAAAGCGCTCACGGAGGATATCGGGTTAAACGGCCTCTGCGTTCGATTATTGGAGCCATTGCCGAACGATGCCCGGGTCAAACCGGGTCCTGTTCAACTTGTGCTCTACCCGGGAGACGGCCGGCAGATCGGCTGCGGCGGCGAGGTGATCTGGGTGCGTCCGGATCGGGTTCGGCCCACGGCCGGCATTCTGCTGACCCGTTACGATGCGGGCGAGTTGGAACGGATTGTCGGGATGTAACGTGGCCGGTGTCACGTGGCGGGCGTCCGATTGGCTGGACGTGAACCATGGCGGGCCGGAGTTGCGACAGGGACGAATCACATCAAGATGTCATCGAGGATGCGTGCGTTCGGATGGGCCGGGTTGATTGCGGCGGCCGGCGTGCTGCTGTTGGCGCCTGATCCGCTCCATCTGCTGGATCATTTTCCCCATCACGATGAAGCGCTGGCCATCTTCCTCGGCCGGGCCGTCCTGGCGGGGCTGCCGTGCGACGGAGCCTGCGCGCAACATACGGGCTCCGTGCTCATGCATCCCGTCTTGGCCGCGTTCGGCGACCGCTGGGGCGGGTTGTACGGCGCCCGGCTGGTCAGTGTGGGATGGGGCGTGCTGTTGCTGGCGGCAGTCACCATCACCGGCCGATGGCTGATCGGGCCGGCCGGGGGGTGGCTGGCCGGCGTGTTGCTGCTGGTTCAGGGGCCGTTTCTCTATGTCTCCCGCATGGTCTTATATGATGTGGTCGCCGCCGCGTGGCTGGGGGTGGCGATGATGGCGCTCGTTGGAGCGGAACGGCATCGGGATCGCGGGGTGGCGGGCGCGTGGCTGGCCATCGCAGCGGTGAGTTTGATCGGGGCGAGTTTGGACAAGTATGTGACGGCCCTCTATGTACCGGTGGC
>JBGPIL010000025.1:0-16896 GCA_041484905.1 Nitrospiria bacterium | reverse complement strand
GCTTTAGCGCCGTGGTGGTGGTGGGTGACGGCCATGGCCATGTGGGCGCGGGAAAGGGCAAAGCGGCTGAAGTCCCTGAAGCGATCAGAAAGGCCGTTGATCAGGCGAAAAAACGGCTGGTCAAGGTCACCCTGGACAAGACCACGATCCCGCATGCGATTGTTGCGCGGTATGGCGTCGAGGAGATCATCATGAAGCCGGCCGCCGACGGGACGGGTATCATTGCGGGTGGGGCGGTCCGCGCCGTGGTGGAATTGGCCGGCATCCAGAACATCCTGACCAAGTCACTCGGAAGCGGCAATCCGGCCAACGTCGTCAAGGCGGTGCTCAGCGGGCTGCAGAGCCTTCGGATGCCCGCCGCGACGGTCAAGGCCCGCCACGGGGCGCCCTCGACAGCCGTTGACCCGCCGGTTGAAGTGGCGACGGCATCCGGGGCCTGAGATGACGCCAAAAATTGTGATGAAAAAGCTTGAGATTACCCTGCGCCGAAGCCCGAACGGCCATCCGATCCCGCAACGGCGGGTGCTCAAAGCCCTGGGGCTGCGCCGCGTGCGGCAGTGCGTGGTGCGTGTCGATCATCCGACGATTCGCGGCATGGTGGACAAGGTCTCGCACTTGGTGGAGGTTCGTCCTCATGCGGCTTGATGGAATGGCCCCTCAGCCGGGTTCGAGGCACCGGCCGATTCGACGGGGACGCGGCATTGGTTCGGGGCGAGGCAAAACCGCCACCAAGGGCCACAAAGGACAAAAGGCGCGGTCTGGCGGCGGCAAAGGGCCGGGGTTTGAAGGCGGTCAGCAGCCGTTGATTCGCCGGGTGCCCAAGCGGGGCTTTCGGGCCCCGGTGCGCGCGCGATGGGCGGTGGTGTCGGTGGAGCGTCTGGCCGGATTGCCCGGCGCAGGCGAAATCACTCCGGAGCGCTTGCGGCAAGCCGGTGTGATTAAGAGCCAGCGGGCCAAGATCAAAATCCTGGGCGACGGTGACGTGTCCAAGGTGTTGACCGTGGCGGCCCACGCGTTCAGCGCGTCGGCAAAGGCCAAAATCGAAGCGGCCGGCGGGACGGTCCGTGTGGTGACGGATGATTGAACGGCTGATCACCAATCTTCAGAATATTTTCAAAATCCCCGAGTTAAGGCTCCGCATCCTGTTTACCTTGGGGATGCTGGCCGTGTATCGCATCGGCGCGCACATTCCGACGCCGGGCATTAACAACGAGGCCTTGCGGGATTTTCTCCAGCAGCAGGGCGGGGCCTTGCTGGGGTTCCTCGACATTTTTTCCGGCGGCTCGTTATCCCGGCTCACCATCTTCGCCCTCGGCATCATGCCGTACATCAGCGCCTCGATTATTCTGCAATTGCTCACGGTGGTGGTTCCGTCCTTGTCGAAACTCGCCAAGGAAGGGGAGGCGGGCCGGAAGCTGATCATCCGGTACACCCGCCTCAGCACGATCGGGATTGGTTTGGTGCAGGGGATGTTTATCGCCATCGGTCTGGAAGGACTGCAAAACGGCGCCTTCGTGCAAGTGCCGGGTTGGTCGTTCCGCGTGATGACCACGATCACCGTAACGGCCGGGACGGCGTTCCTGATGTGGTTGGGCGAACAGATTACGGAACGGGGGATCGGCAACGGAATTTCATTGATCATTTTCGCCGGGATCGTCGCGAGGCTGCCGTCCGCGCTGGTCAACACCTACCGCCTGTATGATACCGGCCAGTTGGGGCAGCAGATTGGCCTGCCGAATCTGTTGACCTTCGCGCTTCTCACCGTCATGATTTTGGGAGTGATCGCTGCGATTGTCTTTTTGGAAAGCGCCCGGCGAAAAGTCCCCGTGCAATACGCCAAGCGGGTTGTGGGGCGCCGGGTCTATGGCGGACAGAGCACGCACATTCCGCTCAAGATTAATACGGCGGGGGTGATTCCGCCGATCTTTGCCTCCTCGCTGATTGCCACACCGGCCACGATCGCGGGATTCATTCAGGTGCCGTGGGTCCAGTCCATCGGCACCCACCTGGCTCCGGGGTCGGTCATTTATACGATCCTGTATGTCAGTATGATTGTCTTCTTTTGCTTCTTTTATACCGCTGTCGTCCTGAATCCGGTCGATATGGCGGACAACCTGAAAAAATATGGCGGCTTCATTCCAGGCATCCGTCCGGGGCAGAAGACGACCGATTACCTCTACCGCCTACTGACGCGGATCACCTTTGTCGGCGCGATCTACCTGGCGGTCGTCTGTGTGATCCCAGAGATCCTGATCTATAAAGTCGGTCTGCCGTTTTATTTCGGCGGGACGTCGTTGTTGATTGTCGTTGGTGTCGGTTTGGATACCGCCCAGCAGATCGAAACCCACATGTTGAGCCGGAATTATGAAGGGTTTTTGAAGAAGGCGCGGTTGAGAGGGAGGAGCGCCTGATGCGCGTGGTGTTGCTGGGGGCTCCGGGCGTCGGGAAGGGGACGCAGGCGCAACGGCTGGCGCAACGCGACCAGACTGTGCGGATTTCAACCGGCGACCTGTTGCGCGAAGCGGTTCGGCAACAGACCCCGCTTGGTGTGGAGGCGAAGCGCTATATGGACCAGGGCGCGTTGGTGCCGGACGCCGTGATGATCGGACTGGTGCGCGAGCAGCTGGCGGCTCGACACGGACGGACGGGATATGTCCTGGACGGGTTTCCCCGGACGATTGCGCAGGCGGATGCGTTGAATCGCCTGCTCGAGGACGGACATGAGCCCTTGGACGCGGTCGTCAGCCTGGAGGTTGATGAGCAGGAGCTGATCCGCCGATTGTCCGGGCGACGGAACTGTCCCAAGTGCCAACGGGTGTATCATACGGAATCGGCGCCATCGTCAGCCGGAACGAACTGTGAGGCCTGCGGGACGACGCTGGTGCAGCGGAATGACGATCGGGCGGACACGGTGAAAAAACGGTTGGCGGTCTATCGTGACCAGACCGAGCCCCTCCTGGACTATTACCACACGCGGGGGCTGCTGCACAGGATCGATGGGCTGGGCACCGTGGACGCCGTCACGGAGCGCATCATGCGTCCGTTATCGCAGGTGAGCCGTCAACAGGTCGGCCGGTCATGATTATGCTCAAGAGCGACAAGGAAATCGAAGTGATGGCCACCGCATCGAAAATTGTCGCGCAGACCCTTCTGGAGTTGCGCGCGTTGGCCCGGCCCGGCATTACCACGCTGGAGTTGGATGAGGCGGCGGAATCGACCATCCGTCATCTCGGTGGCACGCCGGCGTTCAAAGGATATCGAAATTTTCCCAAAACCTTGTGCGTCTCGGTCAATGAAGAAGTGGTGCACGGCATTCCCTCCCGCCGTCGTTTGCAGGAGGGGGACATTGTCGGCCTCGACCTCGGAGCCATCGTGGAGGGCTACTACGGCGACGCCGCCGTGACGGTCCCGGTGGGCGCCGTGTCGGAGGCCGCGCAGCGATTGATGCAGGTGGCCCAGCAGGCGTTGTATGACGGCATCGCGCAGGCCAAAGTGGGCAACCGCTTATCAGATATTTCCCATGCCGTGCAACAGCGCGCCGAGTCGGCCGGCTTTTCCGTCGTGACCGATTTTGTCGGCCACGGGATCGGCCGGCAGCTGCATGAAGAACCCCAGGTCCCCAATTTTGGTCCCCCGGGCCAGGGCCCCCGGTTGCGCCCCGGCATGGTGCTGGCCATCGAGCCGATGGTCAACATGGGCGGCAGCGCGGTGAAAGTACTGTCCGATCGCTGGACGGTCGTCACGCAGGATGGCAGTTGGTCGGCGCATTTTGAGCACACGATCGCCATCAGCGAAGGGGGGCCACGGGTCTTGACGGCATGGGAAAGCCAGCCAGCGGCGTCGTCTCCGGGGACGATGGTCGGGTAGATGCCGAAAGACGACGCCATTGAAGTGCAGGGGAAGATTACGGAGACGCTGCCGAACGCGATGTTTCGAGTGGAACTGGACAACGGACACAAGGTGTTGGCGCATATTTCAGGCAAGATGCGGATGCACTACATCAAGATTCTTCCCGGCGATCGGGTGACAGTGGAGTTGTCGCCCTACGATTTGACGCGGGGGCGGATTACCTATCGGATCGGCAAATGAGCGTGGTGTGGAGATCGGCGATGGATACTCGACGGCGTATGGCGATGGGGATTGTCAAGGGGAGAGGAGCATCTCCCCTTGGCTTCGATAGGCGGTTATCAGGGGGAGCTGAGTGGAGCTCCACGGGTAAGAGTCCGTGGAGGCGGAACCTGAGTCGGCGACATGGCCAACAGCCATGGCCGAGCGAAGCGCATCTCCCCCTGATTGTAATCAGAGGTGGATCATGAAGGTTCGGGCGTCGGTCAAGCCACTGTGTGTGAAGTGCAAGGTCATCAGACGACGGGGCGTGGTTCGGATTATTTGCACGAACCCCCGTCACAAACAACGGCAAGGGTGAGTCGACATCATGGCACGCATCGCGGGAGTGGATCTACCGAAGGACAAGCGCATTGAAACGGCGTTGACCTATATCTATGGGATCGGGCCGGCCATGGCCAAGCGGATTCTGGAGGCCACAAAAGTGGATCCGAATCTGCGCGTCAAGGTGCTGGCGGAAGGCGACATCGTGAAGCTGCGGGATATGATCGAACGGGACCAGACGGTCGAAGGGGATCTTCGCCGGGAAGTGACGTCGAATATCAAGCGGCTGATGGAAGTGGGCTGTTACCGCGGGCTGCGCCATCGGCGCAAATTGCCGGTCAGGGGACAGCGCACCAAGACGAACGCCCGGACCCGAAAGGGCCCGCATCGGAAAGTGATCGGCGCTAAGGCCAAGAAGACGGGCCCGGTCGCCGCGGCCAAGACCTAAAGGCACAGAGGGAGTACGATGGCTCAGGGAAAGAAAAAAGAAAAGAAGAATGTTCAGATCGGGATTGCGTACATTCACGCGATGTTCAACAATACTCTGGTGACCATCACCGATCTGACCGGCAATGTGATTGTCTGGAGCAGCTCGGGCAGCCAGGGGTTCAAGGGGTCGCGCAAGAGCACGCCCTTCGCCGCCCAGCGGGCGGCCGAAGTGGTGGCCCGCAAAGCGATGGAACATGGGCTGAAGCAGGTGGACATCCATGTCGACGGTCCGGGCGCGGGCCGCGAGTCGGCCATCCGGGCGATTCAGTCCGCAGGCCTGAAGGTCAACGTCATCAAGGACGTGACCCCGATTCCGCATAACGGGTGCCGGCCGACGAAGCGCCGGCGGGTCTAAGCGCGGTTCGATTGTCATGATCAGGCAAGTCGATTAACGGAGGCGGAATGGCGAGATACACAGATGCAGTCTGTCGATTATGCCGTCGGGAGGGCGTCAAGCTCTTCTTGAAAGGGCAGCGGTGCTACACCGAAAAGTGCGCGATTGATCGCCGCGCCTATCCCCCAGGACAACAGGGACAGGCGCGCCCTCGGTTTTCAGAGTATGGCGTGCAATTGCGGGAGAAACAGAAACTGAAGCGCTTTTACGGCGTGATGGAAACTCAATTCAGAAATTATTTCGCCCGGGCGAGCCGGATGAAGGGCGCGACCGGAGAAAATCTGCTGCTGCTCCTTGAGCGCCGGCTGGACAACGTCGTCTACCGGATGGGATTGGCGGCGTCACGCGCCCAGGCGCGGCAGTGGATCAGGCACCGCCATGTGATGGTTGACGACCATCTGGTCACGATCCCGGCGTTTTTGGTGCGTCAGGGCGCGGTCGTCCAGCTGAAAGAGAAAAGCCGGTCGGCATCGGCCGTGGAACGGGCGATGGCCGTGACGGAATCGCATCAAGTGCCGGGGTGGCTGCGGGTTGACCGGGCCAACTGCCGGGGCGAGGTTGCGGGTCTTCCGACGCGGGATGACATCGATTTGTCGATCAATGAGCAGTTGGTGGTTGAACTCTATTCTCGATAGCGGGCAAAGGACGATGACGGCCAAGAGCGCGCGCGCCGCGCGGGGGGAACGATGATTATTCGAACAAAAGATTTTCAAATGCCTAAAAAATTGGAAGCGGATCAGGACACACTGACCGAGACCTATGGAAAGTTCGTCGCAGAACCGTTTGAGCGGGGATTCGGCATCACCATCGGCAACGGGCTGCGGCGGGTGCTGCTCTCCTCGCTGGTGGGCGCTGCAATCACCTCGGTGAAAATCGAGGGGGCGTTGCACGAGATTTCAAGCCTGAGCGGCGTGAAGGAGGATGTGACCGATATCATCCTGAACCTCAAGGCGATCCGGCTCAAGCTGCACGGGGACCGCCCGGCAACCATCCATCTGCGCAAGAAAGGGCCCGGAGTCGTCACGGCCAAGGATCTGTTGCTGGACGCCGATGTGGAGTTGCTGACGCCCGACCAGCATATCGCCACGCTTGATAAAGATGGCAAGCTGGATATGGAGATGACGGTCAAGCTGGGGCGGGGCTACGTGACGGCCGACCGCAACAAGGATGAACAGAGCCCCATCGGGGTCATTCCCATGGATGCAATTTTTACCCCCATGCGCCGGGTGAATTACACCGTGGAAAATGCCCGCGTCGGGCGCATCACGGACTATGACAAATTGATCATGGAAGTCTGGACGGACGGCAGCATCAAGCCGGATGATGCGCTCGCGCACGCCGCGAAGATTTTCAAGGATCACCTGTCAATTTTCATCAACTTTGAGGAGAGTGAAGTCGTTGTGCCCCTCGCCTCGGAAGACCGGATCAAGGAAATCGGCCGGTATGTGAGCCGAAGCGTGAATGAGCTCGAGCTCTCCGTGCGTGCCGCGAACTGTTTGAAAAACGCCGATATTCACACGATCGGGGATTTGATCCAGCGGACCGAAGCCGAGATGCTCAAAACGAAAAATTTCGGCCGTAAATCGCTCCATGAGATCAAGGAAATGCTGGCGGAGATGGGGCTGTCCTTCGGGATGAAGGTTGATCAGCTGCCGCCGACTCCGCCGTCGGAGTCAGAGGTTTAACGCGTACAGGGGAGTAATGGGGTCATGCGGCATCGAATGGCGGGACGGCAATTCGGACGAAACAGCGGGCATCGAAGAGCGATGCTCAAAAATTTGGCGATCGCGCTCGTCGAGCACGAACGGCTGGAAACGACCGTGCCAAAGGCCAAGGAACTCCGGCGGGTCGCCGACCGGCTGGTGACCTGGGGCAAATCGGGCACGCTGCACGCCCGTCGTATGGCGCAGTCGGTGCTGCAACAGCACGGGTTGGTGGTGAAGTTGTTTACCGACATCGCCCCGCGTATCGGCGATCGTCAGGGGGGCTATACCAGGATCATCAAAACCCGCCGGCGGTTCGGTGACAATGCGCCAATGGCGATGATTGAGTTGGTCTGCGCCAACCCTCCGGCGCCCCGCCGACGCCGGACAACCGAGGCTGATCAGGGCGAGCCCAGCCCGGCCGCCGAGCCGGCGCCAGCCGGTCAAGAGAAAGCCAAGGCCAGGAAAAAAGCTTAACGGGTCGCGGGCAGCGCGGCGGCGGCGATTTCCAGCGCCAGCGCTGAGAGAATCTCCGAGACGCTCGTGCCGGTTTTTTCCTTGATAGTCTGCTGGACCATCCATTCGCCGTTGGGCGGCCGCGTTCGATCGTACATCTCGAATTTCCTGGTGATTTGCACCTGGATCTTATTCTCCGGGCGTTTGGTCACCTGGACCTCATACGTGTCACGGTAATCTTCCTGAACGGGTGGAAATTTTGCTGAACTGATCTTGAAGTAGCGGTGAGGAACCGTGGAGGCCTTGCCGCCGTCCTTGTCCGCGGCGGCAACCAACAGATCAAACGATTTCAGTGTCGCCAGCAGCTTGTCCCAGGTGACGTCGTAGCTGGCCGCATACAGTTCGGTTTTTTGAGCCTCTGTCGCCGGGGCCTCCTCGGCGCCCGCACCGGTCAGCGGCCCATATACATATGATGGAAGAACCAGTCCAACCAGCGCCAGTCCAAGCAGCAAACGCCGCGCGATCGAGGCAGCCATAGAGGCAGATGGTTGAGTCGAATGGGTCAAGCCGGCCTGTTTCATGCGTGCTTCCCTCCCCAAGGTGTCACACCCACCCCCCCCCAGGAGCCGGGAAGGCCACCCAGAACCGGGGTGTCAGTATGGACACCCTGTACCTTTATCCTGTTTGGCCATGGACTGTCAAGTCTCAGGAATATTTGTTGTTTTGATCACTCGGAAGTTGCCATCGAGCTTGTATCGTGAAGTTGACAAGCCATGGGGGGCTGATTATGATACCCACAATGATGGTTCTGATGAGGGTCCGTTCCGGCGTTTTTGCTGTTTGTTGACCGATGTGCAAAGCCCAGGGGATTTCTGATGACCGGTGAGCGGGCCATTGTGGTGATCAAGGAAACGACTTCGCGCCGTTCCAGGCGGGGAGCGGCAGTCATCGGAGGACTGCCGGGGGGACTGCCGGGGCGGGCGCCGCGTTTACCGGCAGCGGTGCAGGCGCAGGAGGAACAGTCGGCGGAGGAACTTGAAGACCTGGCGCGTTCAGCCGGCGCTCAGGTGGTTGGACGGCTGGTGCAGCGCTCGCCGTCGACCGATCCCCGCTATCTGATCGGCAGCGGCAAGGCGATGGAACTCCGTGACACCTGCCAGCGCGAGGCTGTCGCCGTGGTCATATTCAATGAGGAGTTGACGCCGGCCCAGACGCATCATCTGGAGACGCTGTTGGGGGTCAAGGTGATCGATCGCACCCAACTCATTCTGGATATTTTCGCCCAGCGCGCCAGAAGTCGTGAAGGGCAGTTGCAGGTGGAGTTGGCCCAGTTGCAATATCTCTTGCCCCGCTTGACCGGCCAGGGAACGATGTTGTCCCGATTGGGGGGCGGGATCGGGACACGGGGTCCCGGTGAAAGCAAATTGGAGGCGGACCGACGAAGGATCCGCCATCGCATCCTGATGCTGGAACGGGAGATCGACCGGGTGGCGAGAACCCGGTCGGTGCACCGGGCCAGGCGAGTGCGGGAAGCCGTCCCGCTCGTGGCGTTGGTTGGGTACACCAATGCCGGCAAATCGACCGTCTTCAATGCATTGACGGGGGCCGGTGTGGATGCCAGAGACCAGGTGTTTGCCACGCTGGATCCCACCATCCGGTATGTGACGTTGCCTCGGAAAACGACCATTGCCCTGTCTGACACGGTGGGCTTTGTCCGCCGGTTGCCGCATACCCTTGTGGCGGCTTTTAAAGCAACGCTGGAGGAGGTGCGGCACGCGCACTGCCTGTTGCATATCATCGACCGGAGCCACCCCGAATGGCAGGCCCAGGCGGCGGCGGTTGAACGCGTCTTGGAGGAATTGGACGTGGCGTCGACACCTCGCGTGATCGCGTACAATAAGCTTGACCGTGTGGCGGAGGGGACGCCTCTCGCGGCGGGGGCCGTCCGTGCTGCAACGGATCATGGGGGTGGAAGGACGGTGGTGCGCCTGTCCGCCTTGACCGGAGAGGGGATGGGCGACTTGATCAAAGCGATTGAGACCGCCGTCAGTTCGGGCATGGCCCGTTACCGGTTGACCATTCCGGCGGCGCGCGGGGATCTGTTTGCCCAGCTCCATGCCCATGGGCGCGTGCTGCGGTGTGTACAGCGGCGCGACGGGATGACTATAGATGTTGAGCTGACCGATGCGGCCATCCGCCGATGGGGCGACCAGTGGGCGCCCTTCTTCGTCCCCGATCCAAAAACGGTCACCCGCCGGGTGGGCTCCCCCGTTCGGTGACCCGTGACGGGACTCCGATCATGGTGACAGGACACCGCTGGGATGGGCTTCAGACGCTTGGCCTGTGTGCGGTCGTGCTGATGGGTCTATTGGTGATGGACCATGTGTTGGAACAATTGGGGGAGGAGGGGGGAAAAGAGGGGAGATTGACGGCCCGTCCCAGTGCCGACACCCGGCAACCGGGGGATCGTGCGCGTGCGTCGTCCATGATGCCCGATGTGGAGATGACGGGTTTTCAGTTTCTGCATGTCCTGCCAAAGCCAGAGGCCAAACCATTGTGGGTCTTGACCGCCAGCACGGCCTCGTTATTCGAGCAGCGTCAGGAGGCCGACCTGCAGATGATCCGGGCCGCGTTCCAACCAGAACAGGAGTCGTCCCGGGTGGTGTTGAGCAGCGATCGGGGCCGATTCGATCTGAAACGGTTGAATTTCGAGGTGAGCGGCCTGGCGGAGCCGGTCACCATGCAACTGGCCGGACAGTACCGGCTGACGACCAGCCGGCTCACGTGGAACAATGGGACGGCCACCCTGACGAGCGATCAACCGGTGACGATCAGCGGCCAAGGACTGACCGTCAGCGGCGTCGGATTCGACTGGGTGCAACCCGCCGGAACGGTTTCGATCCGTCATGATGTCACAACCGTTATTACGCCATAACCCCGGTCGCCGGTTCCTGCTCGCTGTTGTGGGTATGGGATGGGGATTGGTGTTCGGAATGGGAGTGGTCTCCGCCCTCGCCGCTGGGCAGAATCAAGGGGCCGGGCGATTCCCCGCCGTCCCTTCGGCCGGGTCCTCGCCGGCGGTTCAGTTTCACTCAACTCCCATGACGATTTCATCGGCACGTCTCACGATTCATGATGCCGACCGGCAGGCCACGTTTGAAGGCGCCGTGGTGGTCACGCAGGCCGATCTGACGCTGCGCGCCGATCGGGTGGATGTCTGGACCAACGAGGCTCCGGCGACGGCGGCTGGGCCGGTGTACGGGGGCAGCAACGTCTCCCGCATTACCGCGACAGGCCATGTTGAAGTGACACAGGGTGAGCGTGTGGTCCAGGCCGATCAGGCCGTCTATGATCAGGCGCGCCAGCAGATCGACTTGACCGGGAATCTGTCCGGCCATGAGGGCGGGTACAAGGTGGCCGGAACGCATATGGTGATTTTTTTGCTGGAGCATCGCAGTGTCATTGATCAAAGCCGCGTTGTCATTCCGCCGCAGGCGCTTTCCGCTCCGTCGAATGCGACCGGAGAGCGGGGGGGCGGTCCATGATGGTGGACAGGCATGCGGAGCACGATCATGGCGCTTGAAGCGAAGGCGCTGAACAAATGGTTTCGCCGGCGCCACGTCGTCAGAACCGTGGATGTGGAGCTAAAGCCGGGTGAAATTGTCGGCCTCTTGGGCCCGAACGGCGCCGGCAAAACCACGATTTTTTCCATGATCGTCGGTCTCGTGCGACCCACCTCCGGTCGCGTCGTGCTGGATGGGGCCGATATCACCGTCGCGCCGATTCATCAACGGGCCCGGGCCGGGCTGGGCTATTTGCCGCAGGAACCATCGGTGTTTCAAAAATTGACCGTTGAGGAGAATCTGACCGCGGTCCTCGAGGTGATGGGGGTGGAGCGTGAGGCCCGTCGTGACAGGGCCTCCGCCGTCCTGCGCGAGTTCGGTCTCGGTCATGTCTCCGGACAACGGGCCTATACGCTGTCCGGAGGGGAGCGGCGGCGGTTGGAAATCGCCCGGGCCATGCTGACCGAACCCCGCTATCTCCTGCTGGACGAGCCGTTTTCCGGGATCGATCCCATTGTGGTGGGAGAATTGCAGCGGTTATTGCTCAAAATCAGTCGAGAAGGGCTGGGCATTCTCATTACGGACCACAATGTTCAGGAAACCCTGACGGTCACCGATCGCGCGTATCTGATTTATGAGGGGCAGGTGCTGCACGCCGGCACACCGGAGCAATTGGCGGCCGATCCACGGGTGCGCGCCGTCTATCTGGGCGAAGGGTTTCAATTCCATGCCAGACCGCTTGACGGTCGTTCCAGCGGAGGATAGACTGGGTGCGGGAGCACGCTCATGCGACCTCGACTTGACCTCAGATTAGCGCAGAAACTGGTGATGACGCCGCAGCTGCAGCAGGCGATCAAGCTGCTGCAACTGACCCGCTTGGAATTGTCCCAAACGATCAGTCAGGAGTTGTTGGAAAATCCGGTGCTCGAGGAAGCGGCCGCCGAATCGGCCGAGGAGTCGGTGCCGGAGGCCGGGGACCGTCGTGAGGAACCATCGGAGGGGGCGGAGGGGGCCGGTTCCAGTTCCGCCGAGAACGATCGGCCGGAGGAGGCGTCTTCGCCGTTTGATTTAAAGTGGGATGCGGCCGGAGACGACGGACCGATGGAATGGCGGGAGACGGGGTCCGCCGATGCCTCGGCTGAGGAGCGCCCCTCGTACGAGCAGACGGTGACCAAGCCGACGACGCTGCACGAGCATCTGCTCTGGCAGCTCAGCGTCAGCGGCCTGGAAGAGGCCGACAAGACGATCGGCGCGCAGATCATCGGCAACATCGATGACGACGGCTACCTCCGGACCTCGCTTGACGAGCTGGCCGTGGAATGCGGGACGTCGTCGGCACAGATTGGGCGGGTGTTGAAGATCGTCCACACCTTTGATCCCACCGGAGCGGGGGCCAGATCCTTGCAGGAATGTCTGACGCTGCAGCTTGATGCCTTGGGCGTGCTGGACAGTATTGCGCATGTGTTGGTCACTGACCATCTGGAGGAACTGGAACATCGGGATTATGCCGCCATTGCGGCCCGTATCGGCTGTTCCGACGACGAAGTGACCCAGGCCGCCCGGGTGATCGAGCGGCTGGAGCCCAAGCCGGGCCGTCCCTTTGTGTCGACCGACAATCAGACGATTATCCCCGATGTGTTCATCGTGAAGGTGGAGGGAGAGCCGGACTATCGCATTATGATGAACGAGGACGGGTTGCCCCGACTCCGGGTGAGCGAGTATTATCGTCGATTGCTGCGCCGACCCGGGGAATTGTCCAAACCGACCCGCTCCTACCTGGAGGATCGATTCCGGTCGGCCTTGTGGCTCATCCGCAGCATTGAGCAGCGCAATCGGACCATTTGTCGCGTGACGGCCTGCATTGTCAAGTTTCAGCGGGATTTTTTGGATCGAGGGCTGCCGGCGCTGAAGCCCCTGGTGCTTCGCCAGGTGGCCGAGGAACTCGGACTGCATGAATCAACGATCAGCCGGGTGACCACCAACAAATACGCGCACACGCCGCAGGGATTGCTGGAGTTGAAGTTCTTTTTCAATGGCGGCATTGCCATGACCGGTGACGGCGAAGAGGCCATGTCCCGGGTCATCGTCAAGGAGATGATCCGCAAGCTGATTCAGGGGGAAGATCCGGTGCGCCCGCTCCGGGACGAAGAGATCACGGCGCGTCTGCGCGATCGCCGCATCAATATCGCCCGTCGGACCATTGCCAAATACCGGGCCATTCTGCAGATTCCATCCGCCAGCAAGCGGAAGCGCGCCCCATCGTGACGTCTCCGTTGCAGATCGTCGTCATTAGCGGTTTTTCCGGATCGGGAAAGAGCGTCGCGCTGCACAGCTTCGAGGATCTCGGGTTTTTTTGCATCGATAACCTCCCGCCGCCCCTATTGACGACCTTTATCGACCTGTGCGCGGATTCCAGCCATAACATTCCGAGGGTTGCCCTGGGCATCGACATCCGGGAGGGCGTGTTCCTCGAAAACTTTTTCACCTGTCACCGGCAGCTCGTGCAGCAGGGGCACAATGTCACGGTCTTGTTTTTGGAGGCGTCCGACGAGGTGTTGTTGCGCCGGTTTTCAGAGTCCAGGCGCCCGCATCCCCTGGCGAGGGATCGACCGCTTCGAGAGGCGATTGCCCTGGAGCGGGAACAGCTGGGAAAACTTCGCGCCGAAGCCGACCGGGTGATCGACACGTCCCGCCTGACCGTTCATCAGTTGAAAGCCGTGATCACCAGTGAATATCGATCCGGACTCGGCGCGCGCAAATTGCAGGTGACCTTGATTTCCTTCGGCTACAAAAACGGCATACCCAGCGAAGCGGATCTCTTGTTTGACACTCGATGCTTGCCGAATCCGTATTTCAACGAAGAGCTCAAACACCTGTCCGGGGAATCCGAGGCGGTGAGCCAATTTCTCCTTGGTCAGGATCAAACCCGGCAGTTTTTGGATCGTCTGTGTGCGTATCTGGATTTTGTCCTGCCGCAGTATGAGCGCGAGGGCCGTGCCTATCTGAACATCGGCATCGGCTGCACGGGCGGGCAGCATCGCTCCGTTGTGACCGCGGTCCAGGTCGCGCGCCATCTGACGGAGAAGGGCACCTGGCCGGTGATACGCCATCGGGATTTGCAGCAGTCTGACGCCTCCCTGATGAGACCGCCATCGTGACACCGACATCCCCCAGGAGTTGCCGACCGCCCCGCAATGGGTCTCAATGCAGCCCAGGCAGGCGGTTGCTGATGGCGGTTCTTTTTGCCGCCGGCTGGGGATGTGCGGGACACACCCCGGCAGGCGGGCAAGATTCCCCTGAATGGATCAACAGCGTCCTGACAGCCCGGGAGCACGTTGCAATCACACCCGCGATGTCCGTTGCCGATCGGTTGGCCGAATTGCGAAGGGCGAAGGAAACAGCGTATCGCCAGTTGATGACGGAAATCCTGGCGCTGCGGGTGAGCGATCAAGAGACGATCGGGGCGTTGGTGGCCAAGCGCCCCCAACTACAGCAGCAGATCGAGTCCTATGTCCACCGTGTTGCGGTCATCGACATGGACCAGCAGTCCGGGCCGGTGGAAGTGCGTACGCGCGTTGAAATCGGCGTGGAGTTTTTGGATTTGCTTCATCTGAAGTCGGGGCCGGCCCCCTTGGATCGGAATACCCCTTCAACCGGCATCGTGCGTCCTCTCTAAGGTGTGCCGGATGGGTAAGAACGGGTCAGGATGACAGCGAACGACACCACGCCTCCCCCTGACGATCCCTCCGCTGACGCGCCCCCGCCCGCGAATGCCCCTGAGGCCCCTGATGCCATTGAGCGGCTGCCGTTGTTCGTTTCGGTTCAGCGCATGTCGGTGGCCGAACGCATGCAATTCGCCCGTCGTGCTGACAAGGAGGGACGGGGGCTCTTGATTCGTGATTCCAACAAGCAGGTCGCGTTGGCGGCGCTGGCCAATCCGAAGGTGACCGTGCAGGAAGTCGAACACTTTGCCAAATCCAGACAGCTTGACACCGATATCCTCCGTGAAATCGGAACCAACGTGGAATGGTTAAAGCAGTATGCCGTCGTCCACGCGCTGACGGCCAATCCCCGCACCCCGCTCCCCATTGCGCTCAGATTGCTGCCTAGGCTGAAAACACTGGATTTGAAGCTGCTCGGAGCCGATCGTAATCTGGCCTCGGCCGTCCGCATTGCCGCCACGCGGTTCGCGAAAGGCCGGATGGAGGGCGGATAATCGTCCTGATGTTTCCATTTTTATCGTTAGAGAAACCATGTTTCGTCATGGAACGCCCGTAGCAGGGCGTGTTTCCTGCCCAATGGGCCGCGCTTGGCCCAACCAAGAGCCTGCCGACCGACTGAACGCTTCTTGCTTGACAGGACGGGGTGTTTCGGTATACTTAACCCGCAGATGCAGTATGGGATCATATTGAATATAGTTAGCACGTTGATTACAATGGGCAGAGTAAATAGAAAACACAGGCAAGTACACGACGCGTGATCACAAGCGCATGCTATTGAACAAGCACAAGACCGTTGGCGGCAAAGCGAAAATCAGGCCCCGGTACAAACCGCAGGACATCTGTCGCCTCTTCGATATTTCAAAGGCGACGCTGTTTCGATGGGAGCGTGAGGGATTGATCTCGAATGTCGGAAGGGACTGGCGGAACTGGCGGTTGTATAACGAGAAGAATGTGCAGGAGATCAAGACCATCATGCGTGGGCGTAATTCAAAACGCTGAGTGCCACCGTAGGAGCGCTGCGTGTTGTTGAAACGAAAACTCAAGCCGTTAGTCGGATTGGACGTGGGGTCGAGCGCCATTAAGATGGTGCAGCTTCGCGAGACGAGAACGGGGTTTGCGGTGGAGCGATTCGGCATCCGTCAGCTGGAGCCCGAATTGATTGTGGACGGCAGCGTCATGGACGCGGGCCCGATTGTGGATGCGATCCGGGCTCTGGCGTCCGAATGCAAACTGAAGACCAAGGATGTGGCGCTGGCCGTTTCAGGCCATTCCGTGATCGTCAAGCGGGTCAAATTATCGCCGATGAGCGAAGAGGAACTGGAGGAAATGATCAAGTGGGAGGCGGCGCAATACATCCCCTTCGATATCAACGAGGTCAATCTCGATTTTGCGATTCTCGAGGGACATGGTGAGGAGGCCCAGGGTGAAATGAATGTCGCCCTCGTCGCCGTCAAAAAGGACAAGCTGGCCTCCTACACGTCGCTGGTGACCGATGCGGGGCTTCGTCCGGTCGTGGTGGAT
This sequence comes from Nitrospiria bacterium, assembly GCA_041484905.1. Lineage (GTDB taxonomy): Bacteria > Nitrospirota > Nitrospiria > JACQCE01 > JACQCE01 > JACQCE01. The sequence continues at coordinate 659 of JBGPIL010000025.1, read as the reverse complement.
GTGGACGCGTTCACGTTGGAGAACATGTATGGCGCGAACTACGACGTCAGCGCCAACGAGGTGGTGGCCCTGGTCAATATCGGCGCCAGCGTGATCAACATGAATATTCTGGTTGGCGGCACGTTCGGGTTTACACGCGATATTTCAATCGGCGGCAACCGCTACACGGAAACCATTCAGAAGGAACTCAATGTCAGTTACGCGGCGGCCGAAGCGGCCAAGCGCGGTCAGCAGAACCGTGAGGCGGACGTGACGGCGGTCGACAGCATCGTGGCCACGGTCAATAACGAAGTGGCCATGGAAATCAGCCGTTCGCTCGATTATTTCAGGACGACGACCATGCATGACCAGGTGCACAAGCTGGTGTTGAGCGGGGGCGGGGCGAAGGTCAAGGGTCTGGTGGAGGCGCTCACCGAGCGATGCCAGGTGCCATTGGAATTGGCCAACCCGTTCAAGCAAATCGACGTCGATCAAAAATCGGTGAATGCCGATCTGCTGAGAGAATCCGGCATTCAGGCCGCCGTGGGCGTGGGGTTGGCCATTCGGCGGGTGGGTGACCGATGATTCGCATCAACCTGCTCCCGTACCAGAAGGCGGTCAAAGTCCGGCGCCAGCAGGCGTTGGAGGCTCAATTCCTTCTGGCCGGGATCGTGTTTGCG
>JBGPIL010000024.1:0-16929 GCA_041484905.1 Nitrospiria bacterium | reverse complement strand
GACCAGCTGGTCGGCCACCTCCCTGGCCATGTTGGACGGGATGGCGAAGCCGATCCCCTGGGCGAAATTGAGGATGGCGGTGTTGATCCCCACGACCTCGCCGCTCAGGTTGAAGAGGGGGCCGCCGCTGTTGCCGGGGTTGATCGACGCGTCGGTCTGGATATAGTCCTCATACCGGGAGAGGTTCACATTCTCCCGGCCCAGTCCGCTGACGACCCCGACGGTGACAGTGCGATCCAGTCCGAAGGGATTTCCCACGGCGATGACCCACTGGCCGACCTTCAGCTTGCTGGAGTCGCCGATTGCAACGGACGGAAACAGCTCTTTGTTCTTGGCGTCAATCTTCACGACAGCCACATCCGTGTCGCCGTCCCGGCCGATCACCTTGCCGGTGAAGATCCGTTTGTCAGACAGGCGGACCTCCACCTCGTCCGCATCGCCGACAACGTGGTTGTTCGTCATGATATAGCCGCTCTCGGTGAAAATGACGCCGGAGCCCGTGCCGGGCGGCGTGCCCGGGCCGGGATGATCGGGGCGGGAGCTCCGAGGTTTTGGCTCGGCCTGTGTCTGGGTGAGCGGAGAGATGTTGACCACGGCCGGTTTGACCTCATCGGCCAGGGCGATCAGGGCGTCCTGAAGCTGCAGGAGCGCCGGAGAAATCGCGGCTTTCGGTTTGGCCAAAGCGGGCAGGGCGATCAAGACCACCGCCAATACAGTCACTGGAATGAGAATGCGTCGCATGAAGGACTCCTTGTCGTCGGGTATCGAATTTGATCTTACCACTCCGTTGCGCAAAGTACAACCGGGTTGGTGACGGACAAACCCGGACTCGTGCGGCCGATGGGAGATGAACGGTGGCTCGGGGTGTGGGGGAATCGGAGGACCGTTCTCTGTTCGTTCCGCACGGGCCCCCACATTCAATGGTGGGCAGCTATCGTTGCGTCGTCGGGGCGGCTCTGCTATGCTCCGGCGCATGCGTGGGTTGGCCCTTTGGCGCAGGCCCCGGCTTGAGCCCGGGGCCTTTGTTCAGGATTCCGCCCCACGGGTTTGCCCATCGGGGAGAACCCTCGGGGTGAACCCGTGGGGCTCCACGCGGCGCATGCGGTGGCGGCTCGTTCTGGGCCTCTTGCCCGTTCTGGGCCTCTTGATAGTGTGTGCGTCCGGCGCCGTGGCGGCCTCCCCGCCGCCATCCGTCCTTCGATTGGCAATCGCCTCCGAGCCCCCCACGCTGGATTGGTCCCTCGCGACCGACAACGTCTCGATCACCGTCATCGAAAACCTCATGGAAGGACTGACGGCGTTTGATGAGCAGTTGCGTCCGAAGCCGGCCGTCGCGCGCCGCTGGGAGGTCTCCCCGGACGGCCTGACTTACACCTTCTTCCTGCGCGACGACGTCTACTGGACGGACGGCAAGCGGGTCACCGCGCAGGACTTTGAATATTCGTGGAAGCGGTTGTTGAATCCCGCCACCGGGGCCGAATACGCCTATTTTCTCTACGATCTCGTCAATGGATATGAATACAACGCCGGCCGGGTGACCGACCCTGCCTTGGTAGGCGTCACGGCGGTCAATGACACGACCCTGCGCGTGCAGCTCAAGAAGCCGATCGTCTATTTCCCCAGCATCACCACGTTTGTCGTCACCTTCCCTCAACGGCGCGATCTGATCGAACGCGACGGCCGCCGCTGGACCGATCCCGGCCGGCTGGTGACCAACGGCCCGTTCACGCTGGCCGAATGGCGGCACGAGTATAAAGTCGTCCTGCGGGCCAATCCGGCCTATGCGTGGGGCAAGCCGATGGTTGATGAAGTCCGCCTGTATGTCGTCAACGACCGGTCGACCGCGCTGACCCTCTACGAAACGGGCGATCTGGATCTGGTGCCGCTCCCGCCCGAGGCGATTCCGTTCTACGAACACTCGCCGGATTTTATCCGCGTCCCGATCCTGCGCGGCTATTACTATGGTTTTAACGTCACGGCGGCGCCGTTTACCGACCCGCGCGTGCGTCAGGCCTTTGCCCTGGCGATCGACAAGTCGGAGTTCCCCCGGCTGCTAAAGGGCGGTGAAGTCCCCGTCAATTCATGGATTCCGACCGGGATGTTCGCCTTTAACCCCGGCATTGGATTAGCCTATGATCCCGTGGCCGCCCGTGCGCGACTGGCCGAGGCCGGCTATCCGGACGGCCGCGGCTTCCCGCCGGTCACCGCCGCCTACAACACCGATCCGGTCAACACCTTAATCGCCGAGAATCTGCAGGCCCAATGGAAGCGGACGCTGGGCGTGACGATCGCGCTCGACAATCAGGAATGGAAAGTCTATTTGAAGCGGCTGCAGACGCAGCCGCCGCCGCTCTACCGGCTGGGTTGGGGCGCCGACTATCCCGATCCGGACAATTTCATGGCGCTCTTCACCTCGCATAGTGGCAATAACTATTCCCGTTGGGGGAGCGCCCGGTATGACGAGCTGATCGCGCAAGCCGCCTCCACGCAGGATCCCGTCAAGCGGCAGCGGCTCTACGATGACGCCCAACGGATCCTCACCGAGGAAGCTGTGCCGATCATTCCCCTGTTTGTGGCCAGCCAGAATTACCTCGTCAAGCCATCCGTGCGGGGCCTCCGGTTAAACGCCATGGAAATTCTGACGCTCAAAGAGGTCTCGATCTTCAACGAGGTCTTAGTCCCCAAGGGGGTTCGATGAGGCGGCATGTTGCTCCGGCTGTGGCGCTGATCATCGACCGCCTGCTCTGGAGCGTGCCGGTGCTCTGGCTGGTCGCCACCATGACCTTTATCCTGCTGCATCTGGCGCCCGGCGGGCCGTTCGACCAGGAGAAGCTGCTCCCGCCGGAGATCAAGGCCAACGTCGAAGCGAAGTATCACCTCGATGAACCTGTCGCCGGTCAGTACGCGCGCTATCTGGGCCAGTTGCTGCACGGCGATCTGGGCCCCTCCTACAAATACGCCGACCGGAACGTGAGCGCCATCATCGCCGACACCTTTCCCGTGTCGATGCAACTGGGCGCAGCCGCGTTCGCCTTAACAGTGTTCTTGGGTCTTGCCGGCGGCATCCTCGCGGCCTGGAGGCCGGGCTCCTGGATTGACCGCACCTCGTTGCTGTTGGCGACGCTGGGTGTGTCATTCCCCAGTTTTGTCGTGGGCATCGTGTTGATTTTGGTCCTCGCCCATGAGGCCCACTGGTTCCCTCCGGCCTTGTGGGAAGGACCCCGTTATATCGTGCTGCCGGCGTTGACCCTGGCGCTTGCCCCGGCAGCCTATGTGGCGCGGCTCACGCGCACCAGCCTGCTCGAGGTCGCCGCGCAGGAGTATGTCCGCGTCGGGCGGGCGAAGGGATTGCCGCCCGGCGTCATCTGGCTCTCCTATCTGCTCAAAGCCGGCCTGCCGCCCGTCGTGACCGTCCTGGGGCCGATGCTCGCCGCGCTGGTGACCGGATCATTTATCGTGGAATATCTGTTTTCCATCCCCGGCATGGGCCGGTTTTTCATCACGGCGGTCACCAACCGGGATTATCCCCTGATCATGGGGGTGACGGTGGTCTACGCCGTCGTGATTGTCGCGGCGAATCTCGCGGTCGATCTGTGCTATGGCTGGCTCGATCCGCGAATCCGCACGAGCGGGGGACGGGGACGGTGAGGGCCGGCACCGCGTTCCGCGGGCATCATCTCGCCCTGATCAGTGGCACGATTCTGGGTGCCATTGCGCTGGCTGCTCTGTTCGCGCCGTGGCTTGCGCCGTACCCGTTCGATGCGCAGGACCCAAGCCGCCTGCTTCAATCGCCGAGTCTCGACCATTGGCTGGGCACCGATCGGTTGGGGCGCGACCTCTTGTCCCGTCTCATCTACGGCGCCCGGATCTCGATGACGCTGGGCGTGGTCACCGCGCTCATCGCGACCGCCTTCGGGATCGCCTACGGCATGGCGGCGGGCTATCTGGGCGGCCGGACCGATAATCTGCTGATGCGGCTGCTTGAGGTCGTCTATGCGTTGCCCGATCTCTTGTTGATCATTCTGCTGACGATTGTCCTCGGGCGCGGATTGACGGGCATGATCGCGGCATTGAGTCTAGTCAGTTGGGTGACCGTGGCGCGATTGGTGCGGGGAGAAGTCCTGCGCTTACAATCGGCCGAGTATCTGGACGCCGCCCGCGCCCTGGGCGCGAGCCATCTGCGGATTATCATCCGTCACCTGCTGCCGATGATGGTCGGCCCATTGCTCGTGACACTGTCGTTTCGGATTCCCGCAGCGATCCTGGCGGAATCGACGCTGAGCTTCGTCGGTATCGGATTGGCGCCGCCGACCCCGAGTTGGGGCGGCATGGCCAGTGACGGCTGGGCGGCCCTGCGGTTTTATCCTCATGTGATCATCGTCCCCAGCCTGGCGATCGCTGTGACGATTTTCGCGTTTAACGTCCTTGGTGACTACTTAAACGACAGGCTAAATCCAAGAGCTGTCGTTTCAGTTAAACGATAATTGTGTAAATCCGATGGGGATGATCAAGGGGAGAGCTGGATTCTCCCCTTGATTTCAACAGCAGAGGCCGCTTTCTCCCCCGCACCCCCATCGGATTTACGCGTCATACTCTGCGTACGGGCGATGGGTGGTTATCCTTCTTGAGTACACAGAACGAGTCAAACAACCAATGGGGGGTTGTCAGGGGGGAGATAATGTCTCCCCCTGACTTTAATAGATCGCGTGGGCGATTAACTTGACGTCGATACCCCCGTGTGATAGAACAAGGCCACCGCGGAACCCGCATGCTGAATCTTACAATCCCCGAAGGCCTGACGTTCGATGATGTGTCGTTGATCCCCGCCCACTCGTCCGTCCACCCCCGCCAAGTCGTGGTTGAAACCCGGCTGACGAGGCACGTGACGATCAACATCCCGATTATCAGCGCGGCGATGGACACCGTCACGGAGGCTCGCCTCGCCGTGGCGCTGGCGCGCGAGGGGGGCATCGGGATTCTCCATCGGGCCCTGTCGATCGAGCAGCAGGCCACCGAAGTGGAGAAGGTCAAAAAATCGGAAAGCGGCATGATCATCGATCCCATCACCATCGCGCCCGAGCAACGATTGCACGAGGCGCTGGAGCTGATGGGCCGCTACAAAATCTCCGGCATTCCCGTGACGAAGGCCGGCAAGCTGGTCGGTGTGCTGACCAACCGCGATATTCGATTTGAGAAAAACCTGGCGCTCAGAGTCAGCGACGTCATGACGAAGAAAAATCTGATTACCACGCCCGTCGGCACGACGCTGGAACAGGCGGCGAAAATTCTGCACGAGCACCGGATCGAAAAATTGCCGGTCGTCAACAGCCAGGGCGACTTGAAGGGACTGATCACGATCAAGGACATCGAGAAGAAGATCAAATATCCGAACGCGTGCAAGGACCGCTACGGCCGGTTGCGCATCGGCGCGGCGGTCGGCGTGGCCGACGACACGAAGGAACGGGCGCAGGTCCTGATCAAAATGGGCGTGGACGTCCTGGCGGTCGACACCGCGCACGGCCATTCCTCGGCCGTCATTGACACCGTCAGGGCGATCAAACGGGCCCACCCGGAAGTGGACGTCATCGCCGGCAACATCGCCACGAAGGACGCAGCACGGGATCTCATCAAGGCCGGCGCGGACGGGTTGAAGGTCGGCATCGGCCCCGGCTCGATCTGCACGACCCGCGTGGTGGCAGGCGCCGGCGTGCCCCAGTTGACGGCGATCGCCCAGGTCGCGGCCGCCGCGGCCAAGTCGAACGTCCCGGTCATCGCGGACGGCGGCGTGAAATTTTCCGGCGATCTGACCAAGGCGATTGCGGCCGGCGCCCACGCCGTCATGATCGGCGGGCTGTTCGCCGGCACCGAGGAAAGCCCAGGCGAATTGATGCTCTTCCAGGGCCGCAGCTACAAGGTCTATCGCGGCATGGGCTCGATCGGCGCGATGGAACGGGGCGGCAAGGACCGCTACTCGCAGGAATTCGTCCCGACCGCCAAGCTGGTGCCCGAGGGGATCGAGGGGCGGGTGCCCTTCAAAGGCGCCCTGAGCGATGTGGTCTTTCAGTTGGTCGGCGGCCTTCGATCGGGCATGGGGTATTGCGGCTGCCGGACGATCGATGAACTCCGGCGGAAAGCGAAATTCATCAGGGTCAGCGTGGCCGGCCTTCGGGAAAGCCACGTGCACGACGTCATCATCACCAAGGAGGCGCCCAACTACCGCCGGGAGTGGGAAGGGTAGAGCTGTTGGTGGCCGGTGGAAAAAGTCCTCATCCTTGATTTTGGCTCGCAATATACCCAGCTGATCGCACGCCGCATCCGCGAGCAACAGGTCTACAGCGAAATCCTGCCCTGCACGACGCCGCTCCACGTCGTCAAGCGGCACGCGCCCAAAGCGATCATTCTCTCCGGAGGCCCGGCCAGCGTCTACGCGCCCAGGGCGCCGCTCGTCGATTCGAGCCTCTTCACGCTCGGCATTCCCGTGCTGGGCATCTGTTACGGCATGCAGTTGATGGCCCATCTGATGGGCGGCAAGGTGGCCAGGGCCACACAGCGAGAATACGGCCAGGCCGAATTCGAAGTCACCGGCAGCGGATCGTTGCTCGCCGTTGGCAGCCGCCGCTTCACCGCCTGGATGAGCCACGGCGATCGGATCGAACAGCTGCCGCCGGGTTTTGTCGCCATCGGCCGGACGGCCAATTCGCCAATCGCCGCCATGGAGGAGCCGAAGAAGCGCCTCTATGCGTTGCAGTTTCATCCCGAAGTGGCCCATACCCCGTTAGGCACCCAGATCCTGACCAACTTCGTCAAGAAGATCGCCGGCTGCCGCGGCGACTGGACGATGGCCTCCTTCCACAAGGAGACGGTGGCCGCCATCCGAACGGAAATCGGGGAGGGGCGGGCCGTCTGCGCGCTCAGCGGCGGCGTCGACTCATCCGTGGCGGCGACCCTGGTGCATGAAGCGATTGGCGACCGGCTGACCTGCTTTTTCGTGGACAACGGCCTGCTGCGCGCCAACGAGCGAAAACGGGTGGAGGAATTCTTCTCCACACATATGAAGCTTCATGTGCGCTACATCAATGCCACTCAGCAATTTCTCAAGGCGTTAAAAGGCGTGGTGAGCCCGGAGGAAAAACGGAGACGGATCGGCCGTCTCTTCATCCGCACGTTCGAGCAGACGACCGCCGCGCTGACCCATTCAACCCGATCGACCCGATCGATCCGGTCAATCCGCTCTGGGGGCCGATCGGCGTCGCCCGCCGTCCGGCACCTGGTCCAGGGCACGCTCTATCCGGACGTGATCGAAAGCGTATCGTTCAAGGGCCCCTCGGCCACGATCAAGACCCATCACAACGTCGGCGGCCTGCCGGCCAGGATGCGCTTCACGCTGGTCGAGCCGCTGCGGGAACTCTTTAAAGACGAAGTCCGGCAGCTGGGCTTGGAGCTCGGCCTGCCGAAGGAAGTGTTGTGGCGCCATCCCTTTCCCGGACCGGGGCTGGCGATTCGCATCCTGGGCGCCGTCACACCCCGCCGCCTCGAGTGGGTACGGGCCGCCGATGCCATTGTGGATGAAGAGGTGCGGGCCGCCGGCCGCTACGACTCGTTGTGGCAGCTCTTCGCCGTGCTGCTGCCGATCCGCACCGTGGGCGTCATGGGCGACGAACGCACCTACGAGCATGTGATCGCCATCCGCGGCGTGACCAGCCAGGACGGGATGACGGCCGACTGGGCGCCGCTCCCGCCGGAGCTGCTGGGCCGGATGGCCAACCGGATCATCAATGAGGTCAAGGGCATCAACCGGGTCGTCTACGACGTCACGTCTAAACCACCAGGCACGATCGAATGGGAGTAGTTGAAAAAGGGGACAGGCTACTTTTTCTTCAGATAGATTTGGCACCTTCAACTCAAAGGGTGAAAAAGTAGCCTGTCCCCTTTTTGATAGACTGCGAGCTAAACCATGCAAGTGCGTTTACAGAAACTCATTTCGCAAGCTGGTATCACGTCGCGCCGCAAGGCGGAGACGCTGATCACGGACGGCTGCGTCACCGTCAACGGCCAGATCGTCACCGAGTTGGGCTCCAAGGCCGACCCCGAGCGCGACCACGTCAAAGTCAACGGCAAGCTCCTCCACTTTCAGTCGCCGTCGATCTACCTGATGCTCAACAAGCCCGCCGGTTTCATCACCACGCTGAATGATCCGGAAGGGCGCCCGACGGTGATGAATCTCGTCCGCAACGTCAAGGGGCGGCTCTATCCCGTCGGCCGGCTCGACTATCATACGGAGGGGCTGCTGCTGCTCACGAACGACGGCGCGCTGGCCCACACGCTCATGCATCCGAGTTCCGGCGTGATGAAGCGCTATCACGCCAAGATCAAGGGCGTTGTTGAGGACGACCAGATCGCGCGATTGAGCCGCGGCGTGAAACTTCAGGACGGCACGACGGCGCCCTGCACCATCAAGAAGCTGCAACTGAACGACAAAAACTCCTGGCTTGAAGTCATTCTCCACGAAGGGCGCTACCGTCAGGTGCGGCGGATGTTCGAATCGATCGGCCGGTTTGTAATCAGGCTCCGGCGGGTTGGGTATGCCGGCCTGACGCTGGACGACCTGCCGCTCGGCCAGTATCGACGGCTCACACCGAAGGAGATCGAATCGCTCTATCGAGTGGTGAAGGGGGCGGCCGCGCGATCGACAAGTGAACGGCCGGTGGATGAGTCCTCATCGCGTGGTCAGGCGGTATCGGGCGGACGGGTGGCGGATGATCGTTCCGGCGCACAACCGGTCACACGGTCGAGTGAGCGACCAGACCGACGACCAAGCCAGCGACCAGGCTACCGACCAAGCGAGAGAGCGGCCCGACCGGCCGAACGGTCATTGGAGCGATCGGGCCAACGCGTAGGCGGGAGAACAGCCCGACCATCAACGACGCACCCGAGTGACCGGCCGCACCCACGACGGGGTGGAGCAGCAGGATGGCGGGAGCGAGCACGGCCCAGTCCATCTACTGGGGCGATGGGGGCGACGAGTGGCCGGCCGGCGAGTGGATCATCGTCAAGAAGTGGGAGGGCGGCATCGGACGGGCGGCGGGGGAAAGAACGGCCCGACCATCAAAAGGCGCAATCCGGTGGCCCATCGCATGGACGACGGGGCGCAGCACGAACGCACCGTCCGCCCGACCATCGAACAGCGGGAACAGTGGGGAGGCCTCGACGGGGAGGGGGAGAAAAACGCAGGGGCCGGTAGACAGTAGACGGTAGGCAGTAGGCAGGAAAGATAGAGGCAAGAGTGGATTAAGAGTTTGCGAGCGTAAGGACGATGGGGATATTAAGGGGAGCGGAGTATCTCCCCTTAATGTGAGCGAGTGCGGAGCACGAGCGGAACAAACTGCCGAGCGTCGATTTGACACGCGAGCCGAGGGTCAATCCGTATGGCGATGGGGGTTGTCAGGGGGAGCTGAGCACGCTCCCCCTGACTATAATTGACAACTCTCGTCGATGATGCTATGATCCCGCGACTGATTATCGACGATGGAGATGCGATCCGTTGAAACGTACCGGGTATTGCGGCAGCTGGCGGGATACCCACGTAGGACAGACAGTGACCGTCGCCGGGTGGGTCCACCGACGGCGGGACCACGGTGGACTCGTCTTCATCGATCTGCGTGACTACACCGGCATGATCCAAATCGTCATTCACCCCGAGGCCTCGACGGAGCTGGAAGCCATGGCTCACGTGTTGCGCTCGGAGGATGTCTGTTCGGTGACCGGCGTCATCGAGAAACGGCCGCCCGAGACGGAAAATAAGAACCTGCCCACCGGGCGGGTGGAGCTGCGGGTCACCTCGGTGCAGCGGCTCAACGCCGCCAAGACCCCGCCCTTCGAACTCGACGAGGCCGAGGCCGTCGCCGAGCCGGTCCGGCTCAAATACCGGTATCTCGATTTGCGCCGCCCGGCGATGCAGGCCAATCTTCGCCTGCGCCATCGCGTGACCGCCGTGACCCGCGACTATCTGAACGGGCGTGACTTCATCGATATTGAAACCCCGATGCTGACCAAGAGCACACCGGAAGGCGCGCGGGATTATCTGGTCCCCAGCCGCGTCTATCCCGGCCGGTTTTTCGCCCTGCCCCAGTCGCCCCAGTTGTACAAACAGATGCTCATGGTCGGTGGCTGCGACCGGTACTATCAGATCGCCCGCTGCTTTCGCGATGAAGACCTGCGCGCCGACCGCCAGCCGGAATTCACCCAGATCGATCTGGAGCTCTCATTTACCGATCAGGAGGAAATCTTTGCGTTGATGGAGGGATTGATGGCCCGGCTGTTTCAGGAGGTCGTCTCCCGCCCGTTGACGACACCCTTCCGCCGCCTGACCTATCAGGAGGCGATGAGCCGTTACGGCAGCGACAAACCCGATCTCCGGTTCGGCGTCGAATTGCACGACGTCGGCGCCATCGTGAAGGGGAGCGGCTTTGCCGTGTTCGACCGCGCCCTCGAGCAGCGGGGCGTTGTCAAAGGCGTGAACGCACCCGGCCTGGCCACGCTCTCCCGCCGCGAACTGGACGAATGGACCCAGACCGCGATCGGCCTGGGCGCCAAGGGGCTCGCCTGGATCAAGATCACGGCCGACGGTTACGAGTCGCCGATCGCCAAGTTTCTCCCGGCTGACCGGCTGCAGCGGCTGCGCGCCGAGTTCGAGGCAAAACCGCATGACCTGCTGCTCTTCATCGCCGACACGGAAGCGGTGGCCAACACCGTCCTGGGGCAATTGCGTTTGAAAATCGGCGGACTGCTCGGCCGGACGAATCGAATGGATCGGCCGGATCGGACAGGCGGCGGCAGCGGCGGCGAATTGGCCTTCTGCTGGGTCACCGATTTTCCCCTGCTCGCGCGTGATGAAGACGGCAAGCGGCTGGTCGCCATGCACCATCCCTTCACCCGGCCGGTGGAGGAGGATCTCCAATGGCTCGACTCGGAGCCGCTCCGCGTCAGAGCGCAGGCGTATGACCTCGTGCTGAACGGCTCGGAGCTGGGCGGCGGCAGTCTGCGGATCTACCAGCGCGAGCTGCAGCAGCGGATGTTCAGCCTGCTCGGCATTTCGCCCGAGCGGGTTGCGGAGCGATTCGGTTTTTTATTGGATGCGTTCGAATACGGCGCGCCGCCCCACGGCGGCATTGCGCTCGGCCTCGACCGGCTCGTCATGATCCTGGCCGGCGCCGAATCGTTGCGGGAAGTGATCGCCTTTCCCAAGACGCAGCGGGCGGTCTGTCCGTTGACCGACGCGCCAAGCGAGATTGATCGGCAGCAGTTGGACGAGCTTCACCTGAGGATCGACGCCGCGACGTGACCCGCCGCGGCATCTGAAGGAGAAGGTTCCGGCGCCCGGGGCGTTGGAGCGAATGTATCTCACCGTGTAACAACGAAGGGGGGTGACAGCACCATGGCGGAGAAAATCGCAAAGGCAGGTGTACGGCGTGCGGAGGGATACCTCTACTATCTCGACAAGCAGGGCGACGTGTCTCGGACCAAGATGGCCCGCGGCGGCAAGGGGAAATCGAAGCCTGAAAAAGTCGCGAAAGTGGGTGTCAAGCGCCAAGAGGGCTACCTCTATTTCATCGACAAGCAAGGCGACGTGTCCCGAGCCAAGATGGCACGGGGCGGCCGGGCCAAGAAAAAGAAGAAGTAACCACCCGGTTTGATCAAGGAGGGCAGCCCTGACGGGGAGACTCGCCGGGCTGCCCTTTTTGCTGTACCCCGATCCACAACGATGACGAAGACTCCATCCACAGCCCCATCCCCCCCCCGCTGGTACCACGGCATCTGGCATCTGATCGGATTGCTCGTGTGGGATCTGCTGTTTCGAGTGTGCAGCCGGGTCACCGTTATCGGCCGGGGACATATTCCCCCGCGCGGGGCGACCAACATCCTCATCTGCGCCAATCATATCTCCGCGATCGATCCCTTTCTCATCGGCTCGATTGCCATGCCCAGGTTTTCGCCCGTCTGGTGGCGCGCCCCCGCCAAGGAAGAACTCTTCGTGCATCCGGTCATGAGGACCCTCCTGAACAGTTGGGGCGCTTTTCCGGTCCGCCGGGGCCAGCGTGATTTTGCCTCCATGGAGCGCATGATGCGGCTCCTTGACACGAGCGTCATCGTGATCTTCCCCGAAGGCAAGTGGTCGAAGACCAGCACGCTCCTGCCCGGGCGCCCCGGCGTCGGCCGGATCATTCACACGGCGAAGCCGACCGTGATTCCCGTGGCCATCGTAGGGACCGATCACATCGTGCCGCGAGATCATGCGCTGCCCCGGATCGGCCGGCGCGCCACCATCGCGTTCGGCCCGCCGATTGATCTGAGCCGGTTCTACACACAGCCCGATACGCTGGAGCTGTCACAGCAGATCGTCGACACGGTCATGGCGTCCATCAGCGAACTGTACGAGCACATTAAAAAGGTTTCCTCTTAAACCGGGGGAAGAAAGCGTAATTTGTTCCATGTAGGGGCGCAGCGTGCTGCGCCCTTACCTATCACCATACGCTGGTAGCGTCATCAGCCGTGTGTCCTCAATCGCCCCACCCATCGTGAAATGATAGAGGTCCTGAAAGCGCCGGTCGCTTAAGCCCAGCACGCTGTGCATCGGCTCGTCGAAATAGCAGCCGATGCCGGTGCCGCGAATCCCGGACGCCTCCGCTTCCAGATAGAGCACCTGGCCGATCAGTCCCGCTTCCCAGAAGAGCCGCCGGTAAAACCATGCTCCGTACCGGGTGAGCGGCGCCTCATACTCCGCGATCATCCCCAGACTGAAGCAGCCCTCCGACGCGATCTCCTGATGACAGGAAATCTGTTGGGAGAGTTCCTGCGCATTGCCCGTGAGCAGCCGGTACAGCATCAGATCGTTGGGGCACTCCGCCGGAATCTCCCAGGCAAATTCTCCCTTCATGGCGCTCTTGAGGGATTGAAGTTGCGACGGGTCGCGGATCAAAAAGTAAAGGCCCGGATCGATCCCGTCTACTCGATGCACGAAGAGGCCGAAATGAATGCGGGGCGACCAGGGTAGACAATTGAACGGAAATAGACTCGGGCCGGCAATCGTCTTCCGCAGAATTTGATAGAACGCGGCACGGGTTATCCCTGTCTTGCCGTCGAGCGCCAGGCAGCTCCGCCGTTGATGGACGATCGTTCGAAATGAAATCGGCGATGAGCCGACCGTCAGTGACGGGCCGGTCGGCTGGTAGGGCTCGTTATAAGCATCGGTTGCCGGCTTGCGCGTGGCCGCGGCCACCTGCGTGATGATTGGCCAGTCAACATGCTCACGGCTCAACGCATTGGGTTGTCCCTGCCAGGAGAGCGACCGGATCGATTCAATCGCCGCCTCCGGCAGCGACAGGAGATCACAGAAAATGTTTTGAGGGTAAACGGCCAGCAAACACTCCGGCTCCTCCGGCTCAGCCCCCTGTGAATTGGTCAGCCCCAGCAGCGATTCAATTGCCTCGGAGGAAAGATCATCGAGCAACGTCGCTCGCCATCCCAGCGCGGCGGCAGCCAGCGTGACCGTCGCGATCGCATGGCCGGTGTCGTGCTGACAGTAGCGAAAGGCCCGTTCGCCATATTTCCACGCCTCCCGCCAATGGATCGACGTCAGCCCGATCAGGATCGTCCCCTCGGGCAGACCGGCGGTCAAGGTTCGCCAGAGTTCCAGCGGGACTTCGATGCGCCGCTCCAACCCGTGCACCTGTGGGGCGTAATGACAGACCATCGGGGCGTCTGAGAGTTCGGCAATGGGGCCGCTGATCAGATAACCTTCCGTTGGATGCAGATTGCCGCTGGAGGGATTGACCCGCAGCGACCAGCGGTTATCACCCACCTGCTTCCAGGCCGAGAGGGCCAGGCTGTCGTAGAAGAGTTGGGAGAGACTTGCCCGATCTAAAGGCCGGACCGGCACATGGCCTTCGACAAAGACTTCTTCATAGAGGGGACGCTCACCCGGCCGCACATGATCCAGCTCGATCAGAGGTGCGCCGGCGTAACGCCGGAAGGGATTGGGCTGATTGGCCCAATCGAGGCCGCCCGGCCCACGGGCATACCGATTCAGGTGGTGTTTGGTTGCATCATGATAGGTCACAACCACATCAAGTTGGTTTGGCATTGATGACTAGCATAAAGCGGCGAACCGCTGCTTGTCCATCATGGGATAGACGTAGTGTTCCTGAAACGGAGCGGGCAGTTGACAGGAGGCCATCGCTAGAGTAGTATTTATTCACACCACTAATAACCAGAGAGGGTGACACGAATGGGTGTCGCGGTGAAGAAAACAATCTCGCTGCCCTCCGATCTCGCCAGGGAAGTCGAGGAACTGGCGCAAGCCGAAGGCAAAACGCTGAGCGCGGTGATTCAGGAGGCGCTCCGGCTGGCTCGCGTGGTTCGATTCAAGCGTGAGTTCAGCGAGTTGCAAGGCTACTGGAGCCGTCGGGCAAAAGAGAAGGGAATTCTGACGGAGAAAGAGCTGGAGCGCTACCTCGAATCGTGAGGGTCGTCTTCGACACCAACATCCTCGTCTCGGCGCTGGCCCTGCCGGGTGGCCGCGCTGACGAGGCCATGCTCCGAATCATCCGAGGGCAGGACCGCCTCATTGTGTCCAAAGAGATTCTCCGCGAGCTGCTGGCCGTGTTGGCCAGAAAATTCAGTCACGATTCCGAAGAACTGGCGCATGTGGCCGTCTATCTTGCCGGTATCAGCGAACTTGTGCGGCCGAGGCGGCGAATCGCGATCTTGAAGGACCAAGCGGACAATCGGATTCTGGAAGCGGCGCGAGCCGGCCGCGCAGATCTGATCGTGACCGGGGATCGCGCGATGCTGAAGGCGGGACGCGATCAGCATACGCGGATCATTTCACTGAACGAGTACCTGCAGGGTTGAGCCTGCAGGCAAGCATCCTTAATGTTTTTTCAAACAGGAGATTGTATCCTGCCCCGGTTTTTTGGGGCGACGATAGCAGAGGGATACTGATATTTCAAGACCTGACCCAAGCTTATATGTAGCGGCTGCCTGCCTGGTTGGATTGGCTGGCGCCGCGGTTCTGTTCAAACAGAACAGTCCCTCAACACCACGTGATTGTCTGCCAGGCCCAGCACCGACTGACGATATGAGAACTGGCTGGATATTTAATGCGCAGTAGCCGAGCCATCGATGCGACCACAGAGCATGGGCAAACTGATATTTCAAGACCCCTTTACGAAGTTTCTCAAAGTTGTTACTGTGATCATGGGGCGATTGTCTTCTCCTGGAACGTCACGCTGTTGAGTATGCGGTCAAACTGCGCCTGATCTCCCGGTCGGAATGACGTTTTTGATAGATGCAGGTTAAGGCACACACCCTCATGGGCCATGTAGGCGCTGATGTTTCTCTGCTGAAGCTTGACCCCTTGGTATTCTTGCACTGTCCAGACGACAAGCGCCATCTGATCGGTTTCGTAGAGTCGGATGTCCGTTTTTGGATTGGGGCCCTTCAAAGACTTTGACCAATAATATTCCCGGCAGGCTTGAGCGGTTTTCAGATCGGGCGTTGTCTCCAGGAACACCGAGAGAAACACCCCCGTCAAGTTATTGGTCGCCAACACGCTGGTCCCCTGCTGATCCTGGCTTGTTTTCCTTCCCAGAATAGCAAAACTAGATAGATCCAAGACCAGGCTCCAATTCGACGTCAGCAGTGAAAGCTCATATGGTGCGATGGGATCGGGAACGACGGCCGAATCTTTTTGTTGTCTAGCACCTGCCAACATGGTAAGCGTGTCGTGCAAGACATTGCCGTCCTTCTCATGACTAAGAACTGTAAAGTTCAGGAGCAGATCGCCAACTCTGATTTCACCATGTGTTGTGTACTCATACTCTCCCGGTTTGGGTACTGGATCCATCACAGAGTAGTAGTGACCCGTCCCAGTTTGCCCGGAAAATCTAGTGAACACCGATTCGGATTTCACGGCGGCCGTCAACAATGACTGTTCCTTGCGTTCTATCCATTCGTGTATGTTGCCCGTACTGTTATAGTCTGTCCCTATTATGGGGCCTGGGATGTCAACGGTAATCATAACCGTAAAATCAGAACTTGTGCCGGGGGTAAATGTAATGATGACAATATTTTCGGACGGAGGCCCAGTCGTATCGCGCCAGGACTCTGGGACAGGCAATTCAAGCTGCCCGCCATTGAGGATGGCGAACCGACGGGTCGTGATCTCCTCGGCCGACACGACATACGGAACCACACCCCAAAATCCGATATAAAGTGCAATGATCACAATCCAATAGCGCATGATGATAAATCCCCCCGATGTCCTGTTCTTTCCGTACATCTCAGCCACCCTATATCTTTCGAAAATCAGAGTTAATAAAATAACCACTAGTTCCGTTTTGAGATGTCGTATCTTGCACACAAACAGGGGGTCAGGTCTTGCAATCATACATTTCGTGCTTCCATCTTTTTCAGCTGCCGGCTGACCGTCGCATAGTGGACACCCACATGATCCGCAATCTCCCGGAGCCGGTATCCATAGCCTTGATACGCTTCCAATACTCCCTTCCGCCACTCTCGGCCTCGCCCCATCAGTGCCTCCAAGCTCGGCCGCCGGGTTTGCGTCTGCCGCCTCGGGATTTCCCGGATCACGACATCCGGTTGATGGTTGGCCACAAAGGTGTCGCCTCCCAAGTAGATTTGTCCTTTCAGTTGCGACCAGGGACTGGGAGTGCTCATCCCCTCGGCCACAAACTGCCGATAGCGCGCTTGGGCCAGTTTCACGTTCTTTCCAAACTGCCCCAAGACCCATGCTACCGTTACGCATGCTGGGACTGCGGTCTGTCCCACAGTCGCCCGATAACTGCTCCACAGCCATGCGCCAGGCTGCTTAACCGCTTTCGCCCGAACGGGATTCAATACCACGTACCG
>JBGPIL010000023.1:0-17026 GCA_041484905.1 Nitrospiria bacterium | reverse complement strand
TCCTCCTTCAAAAACCGGCCGATCGCCCGCAGCGCCGTCTTTCGGATGGTCACCGACATATCGCCGCGAAATTCCGCAACCGCCAGGACGTCCTTGGGGAACTGCCGCTGGAGCCGTTCTGCCACCGATCGCAAGTCGCTCATGTGGCCGCCGTCACGGCTTTGGAGGAGAAGACCTTCTGCCGCATGATTTTTTCCTGCAACTTCATAATGCCGTCGAAGAGGGCCTCGGGGGTCGGCGGGCAGCCCGGCACATAGATATCCACCGGGACGAAGCGGTCGACGCCCTGCACGACGCTGTAGCTGTCGTAAATGTTGCCGGAGGTCGCGCAGGAGCCCATGGAGATGACATAACGCGGTTCGGGCATCTGGTCGTAGACCTTGCGGATGAACGGCGCCATTCGGCGGCAGACCGTGCCGGAGACGATCATCAAATCGGACTGGCGGGGCGAGGCGCGAAAGACGCCGGCGCCGTACCGGTCGATGTCATAGCGGGAGGAGACGGCCGTCATCATTTCGATGGCGCAGCAGGCCAGCCCGAACGACAAGGGCCAGAGCGACCCTTTGCGCGCCCAGTTGACCGCCTGTTCCAGCGTTAATGTGACCAAGCCGGCTTCGCCGCTGAACCGCTCGGCCGTCATGCGACTTTCGCTCCCTTCTTCCCTATTCCCATTCCAACGCCCCTTTGCGCCAGGCATACACGAAGGCCAGCCCGAACAGCGCGATGAAGAGGCCCATCTCCAGCAAGCCGACCAAGCCGATGCGGTAGAAATCGATCGCCCAAGGATAGAGGAAAATCACTTCAATGTCGAAAATGACGAAGAGCATGGCGATCACGTAGTAACGGACGGGAAACGGCATCCGGGCGTCCGAGATCGGTTCGCTGCCGCACTCGTAGGTGCTGAGTTTTTCGGCGTTGCCCTCGTGGGGTTGCACATAGTAACTGATCAGCAGCGTGCCGAGGCCGAACACGGCCGCCAGTACCCCGAAAATGACAATCGGGAAGTAATGGGACAAATATTCGACGCTGGAAGCGATCGTTTCCACCTTGCACTCCCCCCGTTGTGTGGTGGCGCCGAGGCCGGAACCCTGTGTGATCGTTACAGACTATCGTAATTCATCAACGATCATTCAGTGTTGCGAGAATGCATCATCGCATGTTCCCCGCGCGTTGGTCAAGAGGGCGAGGGGCCCGGCAACGCGTGGAAAACGCCGGGTTTAGCGGTGCTATGCCGGGTCAACCTCAATCTCCATGGCATGGGCCTCACGCAGCCTGACAGCCAGCGGCAATCGGGTCACCGCCTGGAGACTTCGGTGCAACCCCGAGGCGGTTTCGGCCTTCAGGAGCAACTCCCACGCCGCCGTGTTGCCGTGTCGTGTCATCGAAGTGTGGGAGGTGGGGGGCGCCGGAATCGGCCCCCACAGTTCGACCGCCTCACCCTGCTGGGCGGCCAGTTGCTCACGGATGGCCGAAGCCAGCTGGTCGACGATGGCCCGGTTTGCCACAGGACGGCCGCGTAGAAGGAGGGCGGCCAGACGTCGGAACGGCGGGTAGCCCAAACTGCGGCGCTGGGCAATTTCCTCGGTATAGAAAGCCTCGAGCCGGCCGGTGGTCAGCGCCTGCAGGATCGGACGGTCGGGTTGCCGGCTCTGCACCAGCGCAATCGACGAATCGATCGCCGGCTGCAAGAGCCCCTGGAGGCGGATCAGCAACTGCAACTGCCGCTCTTCGGCCCGAAAGTCTGGGTGGGAGAGATCCAGTTCGGCATCCAGTACGGCGACTAGGCTGAGCCGGGGTGGCGGGGGGGCGTGCAAACAGCGTTGTGTCCCAATGAGCACGTCGGCTGCGGCCAGAGCGTCTGAAGCCCCGCTGCCGATTTCACGGCCTGATTGGACGGCCACGTCACGGTCCACCCGTACAATCCGCGCGTCAGGCCAGCGCCGCCGCACAGCATTTTCAACACGCTGAGTCCCCGTGCCGAGCGGGCCCAGCCGGTGCCCCTGGCAGTGGGGGCACAGCGTCGGCGGGGATAGGCGCACGCCGCAGCGGCGGCAGCGCAAGTGGCTGCCATCGGCCCCGGCCGATTCGTAGTAGGTCAGGCCAATCCGGCAGTCGGCGCAACGGACCAGTTCACCGCAGTCCCGGCAAATCAGGCTGTGGGCATAGCCGCGCCGGTTGACGAAGAGCAGCGACTGCTCCCCGCGGGCCACCCGTGCGGCCAGCGCATCGATGAGCGGCTTGGTCAGCAGGCCATCGGACAGTGGTTCCGTCCGCAGATCAATCACCACCAGGCGCCCCGTGCTGATAAGCGGTGGCGCGTTAATTGATCGCGGATCGGGCCCGGGACCGTCTATCTCTGGCTCTGGCCCTGCTCCCGGCCCCGGAGTCAGCCAGTGATATCGGCCGGCGCAACACTGCCAATAGGTTTCGACCGATGGCGCGCGCGCGCTGAGCAGCACCGGGATGTTGCTCTGCTCGCCCCGGCGGATGGCGAGGTCGCGTGCGTGGAGCCGCGGCCGTTCCTCCTGCTTGTAGAGCGGGTCGGCCTCCTCATCCACCACGATCAGGCCCGGCGACGGCAGCGGCGCAAACAGCGCCAGGCGGCTGCCGACTACGATTACCGGCGGGGAAGCCGCCCGAAGCGCCAACCAGCGCTGCGCCAGGATCGAGGACGTCAGCTCACTGTGGAGTGAGATGACCGGACAACTGGTCATTTGATTTTGCAGCCAGCCGGCCAACGCTTCAACACGCGAGATCTCGGGGGCCAGCAACAACAGGCTGCGGCCGGCCCGGACTGTCGCAGCCGCCGCGGCCAGGTAGACTTGATCCCCGTGCTTTGGGCCATGATCAGGAGTTAAATAGACAAGAACATTGTGTTTTTTAGCTGTTATCATGTCGGTTAGTCTGTGTAATTCTCCTGTTGTTGTGTTTACATTAAAGTGGGATGATAATTCGCTTTTAAGGCCATTATCAAGCAGTAAAGTGGTATTGTTTTGATTTAAAAATGGTTGTTTTTCTAATTTAAGTGGTTTTATTTGCCATGTTACTGAAATCTGTTTTGTTGTGATCAATCGTTTGAGGAGGCTGGTCAGGCGGGTGGTTCCAGAGGTCTGTCGGGTTGTGGATGTGGTAGCACAATGCTTGACCAGCGTGGCGTGGCTCAGCCCCTTGGGGTGGCGTTGGAGTAGCGCAATGACGTGCTGGGCGGGTCGGCTTCGCCCCGGTTGGGTCTGAGCCGGTTGCACCAGATGATAGCGTCGTTCGCCGGTCGGCAGGAGCGATGCGGGAATCGCCGCATGAAGGAGTTCGCCCCATGGAACGAAGTAGTCATCGGCCAGCTGTCGAAGCAATCCGAGCAACTCGGCTGACAGCAGCGGGGTGTCATCGACCAACTGCTGGATGCTGCGTAATCTGCCCCGTGCGGCGGCCGGCGGGGGGGCGCCGGTGTGGACGATGACGCCGGTCACCACTTCGTGGCCGAACGGAACGACGGCCCGAACGCCGGGCACGGCCCGGGCCTGCCACTCGTCCGGGATCAGGTAGTGGAAGGGATGGGCCAGCGGTTTGGGCAGCAGGACTTCGATTAGAATGGGGAGAGGGGATGAATGGGGCATGCGGTGGATTCCGGAACGACGGCGGACGCATTCTATCAGCCGGTGACCGCGAAGACAAGTGTGGCGGGGCTCGTACGGATCATTGAATGTGGGGGCCCGTGCGGGCAGACTAAGGAATCCGGCCGCCTCACCGACTCGGCGGCGCGCACACACTCGCTGCTCCTTCTTCGTCGCAGCGTGCGCCCTCCGATGCCCCCACGCCCCGAAAGGGCTTGCCCGTTGGGGTCGATGTGCTACGCTAACGTGAGTGTGTTTGGTTGCAAAGCCCCGGAGGTCTTGGTAAGATGGCGGCGTCTGTCACGCCCGGTTCCACGCCCGGTTCGATGATGCGAAAACTGTTCGGCACCGATGGTGTGCGCGGGGTCGCCAATGTTGAACCGCTCACGGCCGAAACGACCCTGAAGCTGGGTCGGGCGGTGGCCTTTTTATTTCAGCAGCAGAAGGCCAAGCAACAGCGCCACCGCGTCGTCATCGGGAAGGATACCCGCCTCTCCGGCTATCTGTTGGAAAGCGCGCTGACGTCTGGCATCTGTTCGATGGGTGTCGACGTGCTGCTGGTCGGCCCGATGCCGACGCCGGGACTCGCCTTTCTGACCCGCAGCTTGCGCGCCGACGCCGGTGTGGTCATTTCCGCGTCGCACAACCCCTATCAGGACAACGGGATCAAATTGTTCGCCGAATCGGGCTTCAAATTCCCCGATGAATTCGAGCAGCGGATCGAGGAACTGATCGAATCGGGCCGGATCGACATGATCCGGCCGACGGCCAAGCAGATCGGCAAGGCGTTTCGCATCGATGACGCGGAGGGCCGCTACATCGAATTTGTCAAAAACTCGATTCCTCGCGGCATGGAATTCCAGGGAGTCAAAGTCGCGGTTGACTGCGCAAACGGCGCGGCCTACAAGGTGGCGCCGACGGTGTTGCGGGAGCTGGGCGCGGACGTGACGGTGCTCAGCGACCGCCCCAACGGCACGAACATCAACGCCAATTGCGGCGCCGTGGCACCGGCCCTGTTGCAGCGCACCGTCACCAAGATCAAGGCCGAC
Source organism: Nitrospiria bacterium (assembly GCA_041484905.1). GTDB lineage: Bacteria > Nitrospirota > Nitrospiria > JACQCE01 > JACQCE01 > JACQCE01. The sequence continues at coordinate 12,366 of JBGPIL010000023.1, read as the reverse complement.
ATCGGCATCGCCCATGACGGCGACGCGGACCGGGCCCTCTTTGTCGACCACCGGGGCCACGTCGTGCCGGGCGATCGGATTCTGGCCGCCTGTGCCTTCGCCCTGCATCGTCGGGGGCAGCTCAAGGGCGCCACCGTGGTGACGACGGTGATGAGCAACATGGGGTTGGAGGTGGCGCTCGCCCGCGAAGGGATCAAAACCGTGCGGGCCAAAGTGGGCGATCGTTACGTCCTTGAGAAGATGCTTGCCGGCGGGTTTAATTTCGGCGGGGAATCGTCGGGCCACGTGATCTTTCTGGATTACAACACGACGGGGGACGGGCTGATCACGGCGTTGCAAATTCTGGCGCTTATGCAGCAGAGCGGACGGTCGCTGGCGGAGCTGGCGGCCTGCATGGAGCTATGGCCGCAGGTCCTGGTCAACGTGCCCGTCGCCCGCCGGCGGGAATTGACCGAGATCCCCGGCTACGTCAAACAACTGAAGCAGGCCGAGCAGCGACTGGGCGGCAAGGGGCGGATTCTGGTCCGTTTTTCCGGCACCGAACCGCTTGTGCGCGTCATGGTGGAGGGCGAGCAGAAGCGGCTGGTGCAACAACTGGCTCGTGAGCTGGCCCAGACGGTCGAGCGGGCCTTGGGAAAACCTGCGCGATGACGACAAGGACTCGATTGCGTCTGGCCGCGTGGCTGTTCGTGGCCGCCGCCGGTCCGGTCGCCCTCGGCTTTGGCGCCGGCAATCCCTACAACGATGTGGAACAGACCAGACACAACATTATGCCGCCCAGCAGTGTCTATACGATTAAAGAGCTCTGCGTCTCCTGTCACGTGGACGGCAACATTCATATTCCGGGCGTGCCGCTTCCTCCGGAGGAGGCCTCGCTGCCGGTCTTCGGTGCGGAGCGGGAGCAGCGACCGCTCTGGAATCGGGATACTCCGGTCAAAAGTTACGCCCTGCCGCAAAACTGGCCGTTGCCGCAACCGCTGTTGACGGACCGGCCGTTTGGCACGTCGGCCGATTGTCTCGGCTGCCATGACGGCGCGTTTGCCGATGACGTCCACCGCGGCGGCGAGCGGCTGGACAAGGGGGGGAGCAAGGCGATCGGGGATCTCTTTAGCCGGCTGGAAACGGTGCTGGGGACGAATCTCGATCGCAAGAGCGAACTGCCCGATCATCCCGTGTCGATCATCTATCCGCGCAAGCCGACCGGGGAGATGCTGCTCAAGGAGCCGTCCACCGGCCAGCGGCGTTTTTTCGCCATCCCCGATTTGCAGGATGAACAACTGGTCCTGCCGACGGGTGTGACGTCGAGATTCTACGCGCAGACGCCAGGCAATCTGCAAACGCCCTCCCCGCCGGGCAATGGTAACGGCAATGGTAATGGCAACGCAGCCGCCCCTGCTTTCACCGGCCCTGCTACAGTCGCCGCCACAGCCGCCGAAGGCGTGGAGCAATTCCGCCTGCTCCATACGACGTTCGGCGTGATCCACTGCGACAGCTGTCATAATGCCCATAGTGAACTGCATGCCGGGTTTCTTCGTGACAAATCGCCGCAGCTCTGTCTGCTCTGTCATGATCGATAGTCAGCACAGCGCCCGCTGACGTCTGCCGTCATGCGCCGGCCGTTGCTCTGGATAACGCTCTGCTATGTGAGCGGCCTGGCGGCCGGTGAGTTGGCCCTCTATCTGCCGTTGACTACCGCCCTCCTGTGTGTGACGGTTGCGACCATCGTCCTGCGCTTCACCCATCAGCGGGGCCCGCGTCCTTCACGGTCCTCTCTGCTCGTCGGCACGGGGGTCCTGCTCCTCGGGCTGGTTGCGTCTCATTGGACACTCGTGGGGTTGGAGCATCCGGCCGTGGAAGCGTGGCGTGATCGCGGACCGATCGAATTGACGGGCCGTGTGCGCGGGTTGCCTGAAGTGGAACAGGATCGGACCGTAGTCCTGCTGGACCTTGCATCGATCGCGCCGCTCAATGAGACGGCCGGCGCATCCTCCGTGACCATTGCAGGACGGGTGCGACTCAATATCAGACACGCGAAAGAGGGGGAGCCGGCCATTCACGCCCCGACTGTTCATTCCGGTGACCAGCTCCGCCTCACAGCGGAACTGCGGCGGCCGTACGGGTTACACAACGTCGGCCTGTTCGACGCCGGCCGATATGCGCAGCGCCAGGGGATCGAAGCCGCCGCATCAGTTCGGGCCGATCAACTGACCCGTATGGGCCCGGGCGCCGGCCTGCTCGAACAACACCTCTTGCAGCCCGTCGAAACCTGGCGCGCGCGGATCGACCGGGCACTGGTCGTCTCGCTCTCGCCGCCCTCGGCCGCGTTGTTGTCGGCGCTCCTCCTCGGTGAAACGCACCGGATCACGCCCGACGTCCGGGACGCCTTCACCGCAGCCGGCGTCGCCCATCTGCTCTCCATTTCAGGCAGTCATCTGGCGCTGCTCGCCGGCGTCATCTTCCTGCTGGTTCGCGGGGCGTGCCGTCTGCTGCCGGCCTGGTGGTTGCTGCGGTTGACGATGTGGCTCTCCCCTACGCAACTGGCGACGCTGGCGACCGTGCCCGCGGTCATTTGGTACACGTTGTTGGCCGGCGGGCAGGTGGCAACCATTCGCTCCCTGCTGATGCTGCTGCTCTATTGCGGGGCGGTCTTGCTCTCGAGGCCCCACGATCTGTTGACCGCATGGGCCGTTGCCGTCCTCGCGGTGCTGCTCTGGGATCCGCTGGCATTGGGCAATATCTCATTTCAGCTTTCCTACGGCGCAGTCCTGGGGATGGCACTGGCATTGGTCTGGTGGAGCGAACGACTGGCCAACGCACGACAGGATCCGGCCATCGCTGATTCCTCCGATCCCCCCGATTCAATCGACGCCGATGACACGGCGGCGGCGTGGTGGCCTGCGGCGAGACTTCGCCGTGAGTGGCCGCGATGGCGGCAACGAGGGCAGCTCTATCTCTTGTTGACGGTGGCCGCCACCGTGGCGACGGCGCCGTTGGTGCTCTACCACTTTCGCCAGTTCAACTGGGTGGGGTTGGTGAGTAATCTGGTGCTGCCCGTGGTCGGCGTCGTGGTGATCCCCCTGGGGTTGTTGAGCGCGTGGCTGGCCCTGCTGCTGTCCACATCGACGCTGCCATTGGCCGCGCTCAATGAGTGGGCGGTGACGGTCTTGACGGCCGTGGTCGGCTGGTTCGCCCGGTGGCCGGGCGCCGCGGTGCATGTTGCCGCGCCGTCGCCGCTGACCGTCGCGGTGTTTTATGCCGGCCTGGCGGCGCTGGTGTGGGGGCGCCGGGTTCGATGGCTGGGCCTGTTGGGTGCGGCCGCCTGTGCACTTTGGGTGGTGGTTGCGCTTGCGGGTCTGCTGCGTCCCGATGGGCAGTTGCGCGTCAATTTTCTCGATGTCGGGCAGGGGGATGCGGCGGCGATCACCTTTCCGACCGGCCAGACGATGGTGATCGATGGCGGACCGCAGTACGGCAGCTACGATACCGGCCGGGCCGTGGTGGCGCCGTATCTGTGGGATCACGGGATCCGGCGGATTGATTATCTGGTGGCGAGCCATCCCCAGGCCGATCACATCGGGGGACAGATCGCGTTGCTGCGCCTCTTTCCGATTGGTGAACTATGGCACAACGGCATTCATAGAGGGGGGATGGTGGCCGGGTTGTGGCAACAGGCCGCGGCCAGGGGTGCGGAACAAACCGTGACGATTCGGGCCGCCGAAGCGCCAACTCAGATCGGACGGGTTCAAATCGATCTCCTTCATCCCTCCGAAGCGTTTGTCCCGTCTGCCCCATCTGCCATTGATGCCGCCGAACCGACCGGGCATGGCCTCAACGACTCGGCGATCGTGATGCGGGTGGGGTTGGGCGATCACCGCTTTCTCTTCACGGGCGACATCGAACGCCCCGCTGAAGCGGAATTGATTCGCGCCTGGGCCGACCGTCTGCCGGCCACGGTGCTGAAAGTGCCGCATCATGGCAGCCGGACGTCGAGCACACCGGAATTTCTCAACGCGGTCCATCCGCGCGAGGCGGTCATCTCGGTCGGCGCCTACAATCCCTATCATCACCCCGCGCCCTCGGTGGTGGACGCGTACGACGCCCGCGGTGTCGACGTGCTGCGGACCGATCAGGCGGGGCAGGTGTTGTATCTCTCCGATGGGACAACGTTGCGACGCTTTACGGCGAGCGAATTGACGTGGCGGCCCGTGCTTCATCTCCGCACCGCAGCGGCCGAGGAGTGGGCGAACTACCGGCGGTTGTGGCTCCGCTGGTGGTGGAGGATATGATGGGCAGAGGTAGTACCTGCGCGGCCGGACGCTTCGGCGCACCATCGCGCTCATTTGCGCTGCCTGCGGAACTTGTTGACCACTTTGCTTCACAGTGGTCAACTTCGGACATCCTCGGCTTTTCGCCTTCGGCGAAAACCGCGTTCTTGACCCGCTGCGCCTTTCGCTCAGGCCGCTCGGCCTGCCTCTGCCCCTTTGGTGAGGAGGGTTGAAAATCAACTATATGACCGACCTGTTTGTCGGCAGGCGGAGACGGCACCCCTCACTGCCCCGGCAGACCCGTTAGATGAGACAAAATTAATATCTCTTGCTCATGCTGCTTGGTCTGCCGCTACTCATAGGGGCAGGTGACAAAAAGCCCGATTTAGTGTATAGCTTGGATCACGATACCGCTTGGAGGGAAGCTGCAATGGCGAACTCACTGCGTTCATCAATCATCCGACTGACCATTTTTCTTGTCCTGTTGCTGTCTGCGAGTCCCATTGCTGCCCAGAGCAGTGGTGGGAGCGGGGCGACCGAGGCGATCTTCTTCTACCATACGGATCATGTGGGCACACCGCTCATGATGACGGATAGTACAGGGAAGGTGGTGTGGAAGGCGGAGTCTCTGCCGTTTGGGGAAACGGTGAGCGTGAATGAGGATGTCGATGGGGATGGGGTGAAAGTGATCAACAACCTCCGCTTTCCGGGGCAGTATGCGGATGCAGAGACGGGGTTGCATTATAACTATTTCAGGAATTACGATCCACAAATTGGGCGATATATCACGTCTGATCCTATAGGGCTGAGGGATGGGGTGAATACGTATGCTTACGTCAGCAGTAATCCACTTCGGTTTGTGGATCTACTTGGCCGCGCAAAGATGTGTTGCCGCTTACTTAACTCTATAGCCGGAAGCTGGTTTGGGCAGCGGCATTGCTATGTGATCGCGGACAGTGGTACGCGATACGCGTTATACCCTGAGAATGGCTTGGGCATACCACGCACGGATGATCCGCGTGACACTGGCGGCGAGTGTTATGACTGCCCCTCGTTTGAATGCAAAGATCAGAATGGATGTTCCAATCAGAATGAATGTCTTAGAAAGGCGCATAACGCCTATCCGATCGGGGGGTATAGTCTGCTCGGGCCGAATAGCAACACATATGCGGGTGTTCTAGCGCGATCGTGCTGCAAGGGTGGCGTGCCGAGCGGGGTACATGACGCGCCTGGGGTTTATGATTCACCACCAAATCCACGCTGAGATTAACCACGGTGTGACCCATGAACAAAAGGAAACCTTTAGTCCCAATCGTTGGGGGCATCATGCTGGTTGTTATTTTATCGAATTGCAATAGTGCGTCTCGCTACTCAGGAGATGGACACTTGGTTGACAAGGGGCTGTTTGCAGCCACTGATCGTTACGTGTTGGATCTTGGTGTCATTGCGTTAAACCAACAGGGCACCTCAACTTATCGGTTAGAAAACCTGCCCGCTGTCAGTTTCGTGGTTGGTCTAGAGATACAAATTGTTCCTGAAGATCGAGCCAAGATAGAAAATCGATCCATTAAACCAACAATTCTCGTTGAGTTGCTCGGCCCGCAAGGCGAGCCCGTAATCCGGAACCAATCGTCGCTGGACACTTGGACATGGTCTGTGCGTGCCGGGGACGGCAATGCGTTTGTCTATAGAAGGGAACAGCCCTCGACATTTTTTACGCCGGTCGCGAATGGTAGATACGAGTTGAAGGTTGGAGTCGTCCAGCCCGATTCTAGCGACTCGAAATACACGGCGCGTGTTTTCGCAAAATCAGGAGGCTGGAAATAACGCTGACAACTAAAACAAATAAGATGCGTCATACTTGCCTAATCGGCCCATGACCCCACGCATTGCGTCAACAACTCCGCCGATTCCAAGGGGGATGTACTGCCTACAGGTTTAGGGCGAAAGCGGGGAATATCGCGAATGTGAAATGAATAGGCTGTTCCCAAAAACTCTTCTGCTGCGCGAGTCAATGTGGTGCGAGGTTTGGCCAAAATGAAGGTGATCACCTCCATATTCAGATTCCTCCCGGTAGGAACGGAGGGAACGGCGAGCTTCCGAAGCCCACACCATGCGACGAGTGCGCTTGTCAGTAAGGTCGATGCTTATCATCCAATCAAACCGAGGGTTGATCCGTGCATTGATAATCGATGCGCTTTTTTTCCTGTTTACCTCGGTATGTTTTGCGGCATCGGATTCCGGCACTCCCTGCCCTTCCACTCTACTCCCGGATTCAATCCGGCACATTCTTGATGAAAAGTACGCAACGTGGCGACCATTGACACTTTCTGATTTAACGAAGGTCGAACAAAATCTTTGGCTGAAGGACCACGGCATCGAGCAGTGCCCTGGTATTGCCATGGGGCACTTTGAAAGCGAAAAATCTTTGTCTTACGCCATTTTTTTAGTTCCGAAGGAGGTTTTAAAGCCTGGCACAAGATTTTTGGTAATCATGAATCTAAAAAGATCAGCATCCTATTCAAGACTGACAAACCAACCAGCTACAACGTCGTTTCCAAAGTACCACCAGGCGTGTATTGGGATGCAGAGCAGACGAAGAGTGCTCAACTGGTGCGGGATGGCATTTTATCGAGGCATTTAGAGGTCGGAGCGATTTTGTACTATTGGGCACATGGTCGTTATCAACACTTTATTGTATCTGATTAATACAATTTTAGAAGTTTTAAAAGTGGAGATAAAATCCTCCCTATCCTCTCCACAAAACCCCAGGTCAATGATCCTGTGGCATCGCGAAGCTGCCCCGCCCCCAACACCGAGCACCCCAAGCGCAGGCGGCCTGTGTTGGCGAACCGCTCCTGGCTGAGCCCCCCATCGTTTTGGCCGTGAACTGTGAACTATGAACCGTGAACCATCTTGACTCTGTACCGGGTTCGGTCTATTATCGCCGCCGTGCCTGCCGTTCAATTCCAGAAGCGTCAACTACTGGGTGCGGTGCTGTCCGCGCAGGGCGCCGTGTCGGCCGCCGATCTGGCCGCCGCCCTGACCGAGCAACAACGCAGCGGCCGGCGGCTGGGCGAGACGCTCCTGTCGCTGCAAACGGTCTCCGAAGAGCAGGTGGCGCGCGCGCTCGCCGAACAGTGGGGCTATCTCTATCTGGACCTGGCCGCGCATCCGCCGCTGCCGGAAGCGGTGGCGATGGTGCCGGCGGATGTGGCGGAACGGCACCGGATCGTCCCGGTGTCGCTCGACGGGAAGGAACTGCTGGTGGCGACGAGCGATCCCGTCCAGTATGAAGCGATGCACGATGCGAGTTTTGCCAGCGGCACGCCCGTGCGTCCGGTCATCTGCGCCCCGGGGGCGATTCGGCGTGCCATCGACGAGCACTACGGCCGCCGGCGCCCCATCGACGCGTTGGTGGAAGAGTCGGCCCTCCAGCACCCGGAGAGCGCCGTGCAGATCGTGCTGACCGCGGTGTCTGATTCTGGGCCCCGGGAAGCGGTCGAGGACGTGGCGGCCCAGACCGAAGCCGCCCCGATTGTCCGGCTGGTCGATCATCTGCTCCGCACCGCGCTGACGCTGCGCGCGAGCGACCTGCACCTGGAGCCCGGTCCGGAGGGCTGCCGTCTCCGCTATCGCGTCGACGGCCTGCTCCGCGACGAGCAGCGGTTGCCGAGGGGGGTGCAAGCCCCGGTCATCTCCCGGTTGAAAGTCCTGGCCCGTCTTGATATTGCCGAACGGCGGCTGCCGCAGGACGGGTCGTTCCGCATCCGGGTCGACGGCCGGGAAATCGATCTGCGGGTGTCCGTGATCCCGTTGCCCTACGGAGAAAAAATCGTCGTCCGCATCCTTGATCAGGCGGCCGGCGTGGTCGGCCTGGACGCATTGGGCTGCACGGAGGAACGGCTGGAGCAATTCCGCGCCGTCCTGCGCCGCACGCGCGGCCTGGTCCTGGTGACGGGCCCGACCGGGAGCGGCAAGACCACCACCCTGTACGCCATGGTCCAGGCGTTGAATGAGTCGGTCCGCAACATTGTCACGGTCGAGGATCCCATCGAGTATCAGATTTCGGGCGTCAACCAAGTCCAGGTCAATGCGGAGATCGGTCTGACGTTCGCCCGGGCGCTGCGGGCGCTGCTGCGACAGGACCCCGACGTGATCCTGGTCGGAGAAATCCGGGACAGCGAAACGGCGGAGATCGCCTGCCGGGCCGCCCTGACCGGCCATCTGGTCTTGTCGACTCTGCACACGAATGACGCGCCATCAACGGTGACGCGGCTGCTCGATCTGGGCGTGCCGCGGTATCTGGTCGCCTCACAACTGATCGGCGTGATCGCCCAACGATTGGTCCGCACCATCTGTCCCCACTGCCGCGGCGAGGCCCAACCACCGCCGGAACTGCTCACGGCGCTGCGGCTGGCCCCCGACGCCCTCCGGACGCGGCGCACCTACGCGGGCCTCGGCTGCCCCCAGTGCCACCACCAAGGGTACTGGGGCCGGACGGCCATTCATGAACTGCTGCTGCTGACGCCGCCGTTGAGAGAGTTGATCGCTTCGGGCGCCTCCGAAGAGGCCTTGCGGGCCGGCGCGCTCTCCTCCGGTCTCGTCTCGCTGGGAGGCGACGGCCTGGCCAAGGTCTGGGAGGGTATTACGACGTTGGATGAGGTGGCCCGTGTGGTCGTGGCCGATGAAGCCTGTGAGCGGCTGTGCTCGATCTGTCTGACGACCATCCAGCCTGATTTTCTCTGCTGCCCCCGCTGCGGCGCGCCACAGCGGCGCGACTGCCCTGCCTGCCGGACGATTCTCCAGCCAGGCTGGTTCTTTTGCCCCCGTTGCCGGATACGGCTGGATATTAAGGGTCAGGGGGAGACGGCATTTTAATGGGGGCCCGTGCGGAAGCGAAGCGCGTCCTCCGATGCCCCCCCTGCCCCAAGCTCCCCCTGACAACCCGTTATTAGAATTAGGGGGAGACGTTATCTCCCCACTAAAACCCCCCATTGGTTGTTTGACTCATGCCATATACTCAGGGTCCCCGTCCATACGCAGAGCGTATGAAGTGTAACTCCGATGGGATTATCAAGGGGAGAGTCGGAATCTCCCCTTGATTTCAATCGGCCTTGCCAGACAGTAGCCGCGCGAGTTACACTTCCAGAACTATGCACGGATTCCGAATTGCGCGGGGGCTCTTGATGGTGTGTACGCTGTGCGAGCGGGCGCTCCGCCAGGGAAAATTTGTCGATGAACGCGATACGGTTTCGCCGGAGATGGCCGAGCGCGTGTTCGATGAAATCTGCGCCAACTGCTTTGATTACAACCGCCCGCTCATCGATGACATGCTGGGCAGCAGCGAGTAACGCCAGAATAAGTGTACATCCGATGGGGGTTGTCAGGGGGAGAGTCGGATTCTCCCCCTGACTCTAATAACATGCTCGGGAGTAGTGAATAGCGCTTCCTCAGTGTAAATCCAATGGGGGTCCCAGGGGGAGAGCGGGATTCTGATTGATCCGCTCGCGTGTGTAAGCCGCTCGCTCATGTTGGGGGGAGAGAGCCGCTTTCTCCCCCCAATCCCCCCATCGGATGTACGATGGGAATGAAACCGTCAGCTGAATAGAAAAACGATTGACAACACCCCGTGTGCTTGCTACGCTCGGGGCGAGTTTTTAGGATGTCGCAAGGAGTGAAGTCAACAGGACGGAAGGTGTGAGAGAGCCGCTAGCGGCCACGTGCCGAGGCGGTTTTTTTGTGCCCCGACAGCCTGTGCCCGTCAGTTACCAGGAGAGGAGGGGAGACCGTGCCTCGAGGTAAAGTCAAATGGTTTAACGCCAATAAAGGCTATGGTTTCATTGCGCAAGATGGTGGAGCCGATGTCTTCGTGCACTTTTCCGCCATCACCGGGGACGGGTTTAAAACCCTCGAGGAAGGGCAGGAGGTTGAATTATGAAGTCGTCAGCGGCGCGAAAGGACCGCAGGCCGCAAACGTGACCAGGGTTTAACGCGATCGTCAACGAACGTGACGAGGGCCCCGGGCGCGACCCGGGGCCTTCGTGTTTTGGGCGCGCGCCCACGCCGTGCACCATCGGGTGGTGGCGGGCGGGACGCTGTTGTTGGTCCGGCGGAGCGCGGCCAGATGCGCGGTCAACAGGCGCAGCGACGGCATCGTATCGACGTCATACCAGAAGGGCAGCAGCCGGCAACGCAGGCCGAGCCGGTTAATCTGCGCGAGTGTTGCCTCCAGCACCGTCGAGCGGCCCCACGGAATCTCGTCAAAGATTGGCGGGACACGCCGGGACAGGCCGATCAGGTAGTAGCCGCCGTCGCAGGCCGGCCCGAGCACCACGTCGGAGTGCCGCAGCAGACGAAACGCATCCCGGATGATGGAGGCGGGCAGCGTCGGCACGTCGGTGCCGATCAGCACGACCCGCGTTGCGCCGGTTTCGAGCGCCTGGCGCAGCGCCGATGCCATCCGCTCCCCGAGCGTTTCGCCCGTCTGTGTGAGCAACCGCAGCCGGAAGCGGCGCGCGAGGCCGCGGAAAAAAGGATGTGTCGTGGACGGCGCGCCGCTCAACCACTGGGTGACGCCGCGCACCGACTGCGCGGCGCTGACGACATCCAGCACGAACGCTTCATGCAGGCGGGCGGCCTGATCTGACGTCAGCGGCGGGCTCAAGCGTGTTTTCACCTGCCCCGGTTCCGGCGCTTTGGCGAAGATGATCAGGGCCTGGCCGCCTGACCTGCCAGATCTGCCAGATCTGATAGACGCTGTGCGGTGTGAAGGAGTGGAGCGTGAAGAACGCGAGGCGACCGTCATGGCGGGTGGACTTTATCAGCGAGTTGGTAATGTGTCAAGAACGGGAGGGGGGAAGGCCAGGCCAGGAGCAGTTCCCTTCGGCCAGTACCCTCAGGGCAAGTGCCGGCACAGGCTCGGCTGCGGTTACGGTCCTCGCCGGCCTTCCGCTCTCGGCCGATCCGGCTTAAAATCGATTGTTGGGACGGCCTTCAGGCTGAGGCCCTCAGGCTGAAGCCTCCGAGAGGGCTCGGCATCACCGCCTCCGGCCTGGCCATGTGAGAGAAAACGGTAAAAGACAAAATTTTTAAAGCTCTGTCAGTGGTTGTTTGCCGTATGCATCCGCTCAATTGACATCCATCGTCGGAGTTCATATAGTTGAACGCGGTTTGAAGAAGCAGTAAAAATCATCGTTGGGGCGTTGCAGAATGACCGAAATCCCCCCACAGATTACCGGTCTCGTTCAGCGGTTCGAACGAAACCTGGCGTCTTACCGCAACCAGGGGTACAACGAGACACAACTCCGCCGCGAGTTTATCGATCCCTTCTTTGAGGCGCTCGGCTGGGATGTGGCCAACAAGGCCGGCAACGCCGAGGCCTACAAAGATGTGATCCACGAAGATGCCATTAAGGTTGGCAGCGCGACGAAAGCCCCCGACTACTGTTTTCGAATTGGCGGGGCGCGCAAGTTTTTCCTTGAAACCAAGAAGCCATCCGTCAACATTAAGGACGACGTCAGTCCTGCCTACCAACTTCGCCGTTACGCCTGGAGTGCAAAACTCCCCCTCTCAATCCTGACCGACTTCGAGGAATTTGCCGTCTACGACTGCCGGATTGCCCCGAAGCCGAATGACAAGCCAAGTATCGGCCGCATCTTTTACCTGACCTACAACGATTATGCGACACGCTGGGAAGAGATCGCGTCCATCTTCTCAAAGGAGGCGGTGCTCAAAGGCTCGTTCGACAAATATGCCGTGTCCAGGAAGGGCAAACGCGGCACGTCGGAGGTGGATGCTGAATTTCTGACCTAGATTGAGCAGTGGCGGGAAGCGCTGGCCAAAAATATCGCCCTTCGCAATCCTAAGCTCACCGTGCGTGAGTTGAATTTTGCCGTCCAGCGTACGATCGACCGGATCATTTTCCTACGAATGTGCGAAGACCGGGGTATTGAGCCATATGGCCAACTCATGGGACTCCTGAATGGCGAAAATACCTATGGGCGGCTCCGTTATCTCTATGGTTTGGCCGATGACCGGTATAACTCGGGGTTGTTTCACTTCAAACCGGAAAAGGAACGGGCCGAAGCGCCGGATGAAC
>JBGPIL010000022.1:0-17177 GCA_041484905.1 Nitrospiria bacterium | reverse complement strand
CTCGTCAACCCCGGTTGCTGCCATATCGCGTCCCCCCCCTTTCTGCTTGGTTAACCCATCCACATGCCGCCGTTCACGTGCAAGACCTGGCCCGTGATATAGGCGGCGTCATCCGACACCAAAAATTTTACCGCGGACGCAATGTCCTGCGGGGTGCCCAGTCGCGCCAGCGGAATTTGATCAAGCAGCTGTTGCTTGACCGAATCCGGAAGGCGTTGCGTCATGGCCGTATCGATAAACCCGGGCGCGACCGCATTGGCCGTTACATTGCGACCGGCGTATTCGCGCGCAACCGATTTGGTCAGGCCGATCACGGCCGCCTTGGACGCCGCGTAGTTCGCCTGACCGGCATTGCCCATCACCCCGACGATTGAAGAAATGGTCACAATACGGCCGTACCGCTGCTTGGTCATGGCCGGCAGCACCTGCTTGATGCAGTAAAACGTCCCGTGCAGGTTGACGGACAGGACGGCGTCCCAATCCTCCGATTTCATGCGGAGCAGCAGGCCGTCACGCGTAATCCCGGCGTTGCACACGAGAATGTCGATGCGTTGCCGCTCCGAGAGCAGTTGCGCCGCCGCCTGCTTGACGTCCTGCTCATCCGCCACGTTCAGGCGGATCGATGCTGCCTCCCCGCCGAGTCCCGCGGCCGCCTCCTTCGCCCTGGCTTCGTCAAGATCGCCGATGATCACCACGGCGCCCGCCTGATGCAAGGTCGTGGCAATAGCCAGCCCGATGCCCTGGGCCCCGCCCGTGATCAACGCCACTTTTCCAGTCAATCCACTCATCATTCAATCCTGATTCAATCCGTCGATCCTTTACCCCGTACCACGCTGGTACGGGGCTTACCCTCGACCCGCGCAGGCTTGCACCACCGCGTCCACTTCATCCGGCTGTTCCACCGACAACAGCTGCGCGTCTTTTGCGATCCGCTTGACCAGGCCGGTCAACACCCGGCCCGGCCCCACTTCAACAAAACACCGCACGCCATCCGCCGTCATGCGACGAATCGAGGCCTCCCACCGGACCGGATTCGCCAGCTGCCTGACCAACGCCGACTTGGCGGCTGCGGCCGTCTGAACCGGCTCCGCGTCTACATTCGTCACCAGCGGCACAGCCAATTCGCGCCACGCCACCTGGTCCAACTCGTCCTGCAAACGCCGGCTCGCCGGCTCCATCAACGGGCAGTGCGACGGGACGCTGACCGGTAGCACCACAACGCGTCGGGCGCCCTGCTCTTTCGCCAGCGCGGCCGCCGCTTCGACGGCCGACTTCTCACCCGCGATGACGATCTGCCCGCCGCCGTTCAGATTGGCCGGCGTCACAACGCCCCGCGTCGATTCGGCCGCGGCCCGACAGACGCGCCGCACCGTCTCTTCATCAAGGCCGAGGACCGCGGCCATCAACCCCACACCCTGCGGCACCGCCTCCTGCATGAAGCGCGCACGCTGCCGCACGACACGCAGGGCCGCGTCGAACGACAACGCGCCCGCCGCGACCAGCGCTGTGTATTCGCCCAAACTATGGCCCGCGACCACGTCGGCCCGGAGTCCTCGACGGTGGAGGGTTTGCCACACCGCCGCGCCCGCTGTCAAGAGCGCCGGCTGCGTCCACTCCGTCCGGTTCAACTCTTCAACCGGGCCCGAGAAACAACGATCTTTGAGTCCGGGAAGCAGTCGATCGGCTTCGTCAAACACCGCCATCGCCGCCGGCTCGCGCTCGGCCAACGCCCGGCACATGCCGACCGCCTGCGATCCCTGACCGGGAAACAACCACGCAATCTTGGGCATGATCATGGCCAGATTTTTACCGGAAAGTCAATAGAATATCGCAGATTCACGCCCCTGGTCACCACCGCACAATCGCGGCCCCCCAGGTCAACCCCGCGCCAAAGGCTTCCAAGAGCAACAGATCATTCGGCTTGACCCGGCCCCCGCGGACCGCTTCATCCAGCGCGATCGGAATGGAGGCGGCCGACGTGTTGCCGTATCGATCAACGTTGATCATCATTTTCTCTTCGGGCACGCCCAACCGCTCCGCCACCGCCTGCAAAATCCGCAAATTGGCCTGATGAGGAATCACCAACGCCAGCTGCTCCATCGACAGGCCGTTGGCCGCCAAGGCTTCGCGCGCCACCTCCTCGAGCGCCCTGACCGCCACGCGGAATGTCTCGCTGCCTTTCATCTTCACAAAGTTCATCCGGTTGGCCAGCGTCTCAGCCGACGGCGGCCGGCGTGATCCGCCGCCGGGAATGTGGATCAAATCCCAGAGCGCGCCGTCCGAGTGCAGGTGGGTGGAGAGGATGCCGCGCGGGCCCCGCTCCGCCTGCAGCACCGCGGCGCCGGCGCCGTCCCCGAACAAAATGCAGGTGGTCCGGTCGGTCCAGTCGACCATGCGGGAGAGCACTTCCGCTCCGATGACCAGCACCGTCCGATAGGTGCCGGCCCGAATGTATTGATCGGCCACCGCGAGCGCATAGAGAAAACCGGTGCAGGCGGCGGACAGATCAAACGCGAAGGCCTGCTTGGCACCCAGCTGCTCCTGGACCAAACAGGCCGTCGATGGAAACAACATGTCGGGGGTCGCCGTCGCGACGATGATCAGTTCCACGGACGAGGCCGCCACGCCCGAGGCCGCCAGCGCCTGCCGGCCGGCCGCGGCCGCCAGATCCGAGGTCGCCTCCTCCGGGGCCGCGATGCGCCGCTCGCGAATGCCGGTCCGCTCCACGATCCAGCGATCGGACGTCTCAACCGTCCGTTCCAGTTCCTGATTGGTCAGCCGGCGCTCGGGCAGGTAGGCGCCCGTGCCGATCACGCGGGCGCGGATCACGGCCCCAACGTTCCGCCCTGCACGGCGCGTTCCGCGGCGGTGGCGTGCAGGCGCTCCAGCTCGGCCCGGATCTTCACATGCAGCTCCTGCTGGACGCACTCCGTCGCAACACGGATGGCGTTTTTGATGGCGCGGCCCGATGATCGGCCGTGGCAGATGATGCTGATGCCGTTCACTCCCAGGAGCGGCGCCCCGCCATATTCGGCATAGTCGACCCGTTTTTGAAACCGGCCGAACGCCGACCGTAACAGCAGATAGCCGAGTTTGCCGAAGCGGGCGACGGCAATTTCCCGTTTGAGCAGTTTCAGAATGGTCGAGGCCAGCCCTTCGCTCACCTTCAGCGTCACGTTGCCGATGAAGCCGTCGCAGACCACTACGTCGGCGCCACCCGCATAGATGTCCCGCCCCTCGACGTTGCCGATGAAATTGAGCGGGCTGTCGCGCAGGAGTTTGAAGGCTTCCTTCGTCAATTCGTTCCCCTTCGTTTCCTCCTCGCCGATGCTCAGCAGCCCGACTTTCGGAGTCGGACGCCCCAACAAACTCCCCACATAGATGTGCCCCATCACCGCGAACTGAAGCAGATTGTGGGCCTCACAATCGACGTTGGCGCCGACGTCCAACAACAGGCAGGGACCGAACAGGGTCGGCAGCAGTGCGGCGATCGCGGGCCGTTCAACACCCGGGATCCGGCCGAGGAGAAACAGCGCGGTGGCCATCGACGCGCCGGTATTGCCCGCGCTGACCACGGCCGAGGCTTTCCCCTCCTTGACCAGCGAGGTCGCCACCCAGATCGACGATTCACGCTTGCGGCGGACCACCTGGGAGGGCTGTTCGTCCATCGCCACCCGCTGCGACGCGTGATGCACGGTCAGCGACAAGCGCGCCGAGCCGGGCCGGCGGTCCAGTTCTTCGCGGATCAGATATTCGTCGCCGACCAGAATGATCGACGCGCCCAGTTCCTCGCAGGCGAGGATCGCGCCGTCAATGATCGCGGCGGGCGCGTTATCGCCCCCCATCGCGTCGAGCGCAATGGGGAGCCGCGCCGTCACGGGTGAATGGGAAGGAGAAGGGGAACCGGCTTGTTCAGGGAAGGAAGCCACCATGCGGCGGGCCGCCGGGCGGAGAATCAGACCTCTTCAACAACCGGCAGCACTTGCCGTCCGGCGTAGGTGCCGCAATACAAACAGACGTGATGCGGCAATTTCGGCTCGTGGCATTGAGGGCACGACCCGGTACCGATTGGGTCCAATCGCCGATTCGCGCGCCGTTTGTCCCGTCGAGCTTTCGAAATTTTATGTTTGGGATTCGCCATCTCTCCAACCCTCTCTCTCCGTACGGTTCATCGATCTTACTACTGACCCAGGGTCTTATGGCTCACCGCGTTGCCACTGCTTCAACTGTTCTGCCAGCCGGGATGCGGCCGGCGGCGGGCAGCCGCAGGAACCTTCGTTCAAATTCTTGCCACACGACGCGCACAACCCCCGACAATCCGGCCGGCACAGCACCCGCATCGGTATCGAGAGCAACAACTGGTCACGCACCATGTCGTCGGTCTCGACGCCCCCCTCCCGGTAGTAGAGCTGTTCCAGCTCATCCGCCTGCAACTGATGGGCGCCATCGGACTTCTCGTCCTCGTCCGCCGGCACCAGGCTCACGTGCACGGCGCTGTTCACGGCGTACGTGCATTCCTTCAAACAACGGCTGCAGGGAAACCGCAGTGCGGCGGAAATATCGCCATCTACCAGAATCACTTCCGATTCCCGGGTCACGATCAGGTTGACACGTACCGGCCCGTCGGTCCACCACGTTTCGTTCGCCAACCCCAACTGCGCCAGCGGCACCGGCGACGACACCGTCACCCCATGGGTCAAAATTTCAGAGAGCCGAATCCACATGGTCGGGTCTTGGGGGCTCGGTATAGAGTCCGCCCGGCAGCCATGCCCATCACGCTGAAAAGGGGATGGCTCTGGCCTTCACCGCCGCCCGTCCCCTTCGCCTCCCCACCGCACCGCCGACTGCGCCAGCGTGTGATGCCACGGCCTCGGGCCACGATGGGCGAGCGCGCCCCCGTCCGTTACGCGCCGAACGAGTGCCCGCACCCGCAGGTTGACTTGGCCTGAGGGTTCTTGATGGAAAATCCAGCCCCCTGCAGTCCGTCGACAAAGTCGACTTCCGCACCCGCCAGCAACGGGGCACTCTGCGGATCGACAAACAACCTCACCCCATGGGCCTCGATCGTCTGATCTTCATCACCAGGCTGCTCTTCAATCGCCATCCCATACTGGAACCCGTGACATCCGCCCCCGGTCACATAGACCCGCAGACCGGAGCCAATCTTCTCTTCGGTATTCAACACCGTTTTCAACTGTTCAGCTGCTCGTTCGGTCAATGCAATCACTCTATCTCCTCCCCTCCGGCAGTCCGCGCCTTTCACCTGCCTACAACCACTCACCACCGGCGCAGCGCCATTTCTCGACGACTACTTAAAATGTAACATGCACCCTCTTGCTCTGTCAATCAGCGACGCTGGACGCCCGGCGCGACGGGCCGGAGCCGGTCACGCCTCGGCCGACTTGAACGGACACCGTCCCTGACTGACGTGCGCTTCAAACTCCGGCGTAAAGTGATGAAGGACGCTTTCCACCGACCGCACGGCGCTGTTGATCAGGTCACAGTAGCCGCGTCCGCGAATCAGGTTGCAGATCTGTTTGATCCGCGCGACCTCCTTGCCGGTTCCGCGTCCCTCTTCAACGGCCTGCAACAAGTCCCGGATATTGGCGGTGCCCATAAAGCAGGGCGGGCACTGCCGGCAGGAACCCTCGGCGTAGAATGCGGCAAAGCGCAGCGCCACCGCCACCATGCAGGTCCGATCGTTGTAGACCGTCACGCCGGCGGTGCCCAGACTGGACCCGATCGCCTTCAACGAATCGAAATCAAGCCCCACATCCAGTTGCTGTTCGGTCACCAGGGCGTGGGAAGGTCCGCCGGGGAAGATCGCTTTGAGCGGTCGCCCGTCTTTGACGCCGCCGCCGCAGTCCTGGACCAGCGTTCGGAGCGGCGTGCCCAACTCCAACTCGTAGACGCCCGGCCGCTCCACGTCACCCGACAGGGTGAACAGCATCGTCCCCGGCGACGTCGGCGTCCCGTACTGTTGATACCACTCCGCCCCGCGGCTGATGATCAGCGGCACGTTGTAGAGCGTCTCGGCGTTGTTGACCAGTGTCGGCTTCCCGAATAGACCATGTTGAATGGGATAAAACGGCGGCTTCTGGCGCGGGCGCGGCGGCCGGCCCTCGATCGCTTCGATCATGGCCGTTTCCTCGCCGGCGATATAGGCGTCGGGACCACGAAAGGGCTCCACCTCGACGGGCAGCAACACGCCGGGACTGACTCCGATGAGTTTGGCCGCCTTTGCCTCGGCGACCGCTCTGACCAGCGAATGAAATTCATCGATAAAGCGCGCTTTGAGGAAAATATAGACGTGCATGGCGCCGACCGCATAAGCAGCAATGGCGTCCCCTTCGATCAGTTGATGGGGATTGAGACGAATGAGGCTCCGATCTTTTTCGGTACCCGGTTCACCTTCGGACGCGTTGACGCAGAGATACTTGACCGGCCCCTTCTTGGCCGCGGCCATCTCCCACTTTTTGCCGGCGGCAAAACCCGCCCCGCCCCGTCCACGCAGGCCGGCCCGCTTGACCTCGTCAATCACGCGCGCGGGGGTTCCCTCACTTACCACACGCGCCAAGGCTCCATAGCCGCCGCGAGCACGGTAGGCGTCAAGATTAAGCCGCTGCGTGGTATCGAGCAACACCCCCTGTTTCATAAACCCCATGCTCCAGACTGTCGAATGTGTGGCCGGGCGAGACGTAAGTCTGCGGATTATAACACAAAGAATTCTGACAACCCATGAAAAAGGCTCCGAACAAGTTGCGCGTGACGCCGTCAGATGAACAGGCGTGCGGAGGTGTCGGCTCAGACGCTCAGAACAGGCCTGAAACGGGAAGACCCACCGATCAATGCGAACTGATTACCGTCGACCGGTCGAGATCGTTCGATTCTTTCCGACCAGCGGCTGCGGGCGCTCCATCCGATGGGACGCGATTACCGGATCGATGATCTCACCGCAAATCAGGCACCGCCACCCGGAGAAGTAGATCGTTCCCGTCTCATCACGAAGATCGTCGAAGACCTCTTGGGCCATCGTGCCATGGCATCGTATGCATTCCATCTGCGTTCCTCCCATCTCGCGTTGTTACTAGGATAGAACGCAAGCTGCATGCCATGGCCAAAAATTATGTTTTTATTTAATATAATCAATATTATATAGATTGTCATTTGATATTTATGAGCTCACTAAACGTTTCAAACAGGAACACCATGGCTTTTAAATTAGAATTGAGAATAAAAACTTATGTGATTTCAATATGTTAATTGAAATTTCACAATTGAAACATGGTGAGCGGTGTTGCAACTCTTGAATTGCCACCACGGCCTCACAGGAGAGACTCCCTCCGTGGCATGGGGTGAATGAACAGTTCAGGATTTTCCCGGAGGCTCGATCTGGTATTCGCGCAATCGACGCCAGAGCGTTGTCCGGCTCATCTTCAAGCGATTGGCCGCTTCCGAATAGCGCCAGCCTGTTTGATTGAGCACCGTGACGATCAACTCTTTTTCCAAATCGGAGCAGGGGTCCGTGCCGCTGATGGCCCTCCCCACCAACCCCTTCTGCCGGACATCCCCGGCCAGGTCACCGGGCAGAATGGTCTCGCCCTGACAGCGGACGACGGCCAGCTCCATGATGTTTTCCAGCTCCCGAATATTTCCGGGATAATCATACTGGCAGAGCAGTTCCATCGCCTCCGGGGAAATGGCATTGATATGCTTGCCGGCCTCCCCGATGTATTTGTCGAGAAAATGATGGGCCAACGGCGGAATATCCCCGCGGCGCTCGCGCAAGGGCGGCAGCCTTAGGGGTACGACGCTGAGCCGATAGTACAGATCCTGCCTGAAGCCGCCCTGTTCGACTGCCCGTTTCAAATCACGGTTCGTCGCCGCAATGACCCGGACGTCGATGGTTCGACCGCGGCTTTCGCCAACCCGCTCGAACTCCTCCTCCTGCAACACCCGCAGCAGCTTGACCTGCGTGGTCGCGCTCAGTTCGCCGATCTCGTCCAGAAAAATCGTGCCGCCGTTGGCCAGTTCAAACCGGCCGATTTTGTGCATCACGGCGCCGGTAAATGCCCCTTTCACGTGGCCGAAGAGTTCGCTCTCCAGCACCCCTTCGGCCAAAGCCGGGCAGTTCACCTTGATGAAGGGCTTGTCCGCCCGCGGGCTCAGGTGATGAATGGCATGGGCGACCAGCTCCTTGCCCGTCCCCGTTTCCCCCTGGATCAGCACAGTCGATTTGGTGCGGGCGATCTCCGGCAACTGTTTCAACAACAGCTGCATTTCCCGGTCCTGCGCGATGATGCGATCGAAGGCATAGCGGGACCGGACTTCATCTTCCAGCGCCTTGCTCCGGATCCGCTCCTCGATCAACTGCCACATCAGGCGCGCGCTCAATCCGCCGATCAATTCGACGCCCTTTGCCCGGAGGCTCTCGAGCGTGGCCTTGATCTTGTCATTGCCGGTCACATCGACAACAATGTCGAGCGGTTGCTTGAGCAGGGCTCGAAAGTCGGCGGTCACAGGAATGTTCAGGCGGCGCGCCAGGTCCATGCCGGGCGCATCCGCCTGGAGATCGGCCACGCCAACGATCGTCACCATCGGATCCTTGTGCAGCAGCTCGATCAGGGCCGTGCCGCCGCGGCCGGCTCCGATGATGGCAACGCGCGTCATGGGAAAGGATTACAACAGACGATCAATGAGCCGGCAGAGTTCCTGCACGGCGTCGACCGATTTCTGAAACGCCGCCCGCTCCTGGGCCGTCAGCTCCATCGGCACGATGCGTTCGACGCCCCGCGACCCCAACACCGCCGGCACGCCGACGAACAGATCCTGCGCGCCGTATTCGCCCCGGCAATAGGCCGCGCACGGCAGCAACGTGTGCTCGTCCCGCACAACCGCCCGGACCATTTCCACCGCGGCGGCGGCTGGGGCAAAATAGGCGCTGCCCGTCTTGAGCAGGTTGACGATCTCCGCGCCGCCGTCCCGGACCCGCTGGACGATCGCCTCCAGCTCCGTCTCCGGCAACAGGGCGTCAACGGGCACGCCGCCGACCGTGGTCGACCGGGTCAACGGCACCATTGTGTCGCCGTGCCCTCCCAGCACCAGGGTCTCGATATGGTCCACCGACACCGACAGCGCCTCGGCTAAAAACGCTTTGAAGCGGGCCGCATCCAGCACGCCCGCCATGCCGATCACCCGTTCCGGGGGAAAGTTGCTGATGCGATGGGCCACGTAGGTCATCGCGTCCAGTGGATTGGAGACGACAATCAGCACTGCCTGCGGAGAATGGCGCGCCACCTGCTCGGTCACCTTTTTGACGATACCGGCGTTGATTTTGAGCAGATCATCCCGGCTCATGCCCGGCTTGCGAGGCGAGCCGGAGGTGATGACGACAACATCGGATTGTGCCGTCGCGGCGTAGTCACTGCCGCCAATCACCCGGCAGTCGGAACGGTAGAGCGGGGCGGACTCGGCCAGATCCAGGGCCTTGCCGCGGGCAAGCCCCTCATCGATATCAATCAGGACGACGTCCCCCAGCGCTTCGGCCACCAGCCGCTGGGCCGTGCTGCCGCCGACATTGCCGGCGCCGACGATGGTGATCTTGGCTCGTCTCATCAGGCCATGGCCTCCTCTGGGGCCTCCTCCGGCGACCGGCGGGGCATGGGAAAATCCCCCCGGAATCGCCCGGGATGTCCCATCGTTATAGGCAATTCCGGCGCCGGTGTCAAGACGAACGGGGACCGGACGCGAACGGACAGATGGGCATGGAGCAACGAAACGGCGGAGCGCGCTACCGGCCCCGATGCGGTCGCCCGCCCCAGACGGGGCGGGGAGAGTGATAGTAACCCCACCATCCCACAACAGGGTAGGGATAATAATAGGCGTACCAGTAGGGATACGGAGCGTAGTAAGGAGATGCGTAGTAGGAATAGGGCGCAGCTCCATAATCACCGTAGGGGGAGGCCCGATAGTAAGTCGGATAGGGGTAGGAGAACTCGGCCGAGGCCCCCATATAGGCGCCACCGTAGTAGCAACCCGTCAGCAGCAGCCCCGTGCATAGCACCGCGCCCAACAAGCTCCATCGCATCGTTCGTCGTTCTGACAGCATCGTTGCCTCCGCGTCCGACCCGCGCATCAGGGCTGTTGTATCCCCTCTTGGAGTTGCTGCATCACCCGTTCCCGCTCCTTGGGATAGCCCGGCACCAATAACACGTGCACCACCGCCCACGAATCGCGCCACCCGCCGCCGACCCGGATCGACAAAAAGGTGCGGTAGTCAAACGGCCCGCCCGGTTCCGTCGGAACCTTCAACTCCCGGGGACGGGTTTCAATCGCGCCGCTCTCCCGATCGGCCACGGTGATGTCATAACCGTCCCTCTGCAACGTCCGCACGATCCGGTCAAACGCCTGCGGATAGCTCATCTGGAACCGAATGGCACCCTCCGGCAGCCGGGCCGGCGCCTCCAGATAGCGCGGCGCGCAGGCCGCCGTCACCATCATCACCACGGCGCCGATCAGCGCCAGCCGGACAATTCCCCCGTTGAACCGCCCGCCGATCATCTGTCTCCTGTCTTTCCCGAGGGCCACAACCCCAACCTCATCGGTTCCATCCGTTACTGAATCTGTTTGGCCAGCATCTTCCCGTCTTGCTTTTCGTATTTGACGGCGACCTGTTCGCCGATATTCAACGCGGCCATCTGCTTCGATTCCGCGACAAAGATCATCGGCTTGCCGGTTTGGGCGTCTTTGATCGTGAATTGCCGTTCCTTCGCGTTCAACTGGGTGACAACACCCACATGGGTATTGGGACCGGCCGCGTCACAAGCCCAGACCGGCCCGGCCGCCACCGCCAGACCCACCACACCGAACACCACAAACGCCATCAACTGTCTCATTGCTGCTCCTCCAGTCATTGACCGCATCTTACGGCAATCGCCCTGCCTCTATTCTACTATGCGCTTTTCATCAGCTTCAAGAGAAGCGCCCCAAACTTTACTTTTGGAAATCGGCTCTGCTACGATCGCGTCCGTGCTGCCGCCGCCTCGTTGCCGTTTGTTTATCCTCCGCGGCACGTTGAGTCTGACCATCCTGTTCGGAGCCTGCGTCTCCGCATCCGCGGCCCCGGCGCACGACCAGCCCGGCCGGGCAGTGCCACTACTGGGCAACGAGCACCTCACTTCGCCAGGCACGCCCCATGAGCCCTACAACAGCGATCCGCCCACATCAGGCCCCCACGTGCGATGGGTGGGGCAGTGGGGCGTCCACAAAGTGCCGATTCCCCTTGAAGTGCAGGTGCACAATCTCGAGGACGGGGGCGTGGTCATCCAGTACAAATGCTCCGCGCCCTGCCCCGATCTTGTCGCCAAGTTGGAAGCGCTCATACAACGACCGGAGCTACTGGCCCTGCCGAAGGCATTGATCAACCCCCAGGGGCCTCCGGCCATCCGGCTGGTCGTCGCGCCCTACCCGACGATGAAACCCGCCATCGCCCTGACCGCCTGGGGCCGCATCGAACTGCTCGACACCTATGACGATGCGAAAATCCTCCGGTTCGTCAAGGCCTACATCGGCATCGACCATCATCCGGCCACGGAACAATAACCGGCCGCCGGCCGTCGAACACGCATCATGCCCAGCTCACAGGCAGACCGCCCTTGATGGCATTGCGATCGTGGCTCCGACCAGGGCTCGCGCTGCTCTCGGGCCTTCTGCTGGCCCTCAGCTTTCCCCTGACCGAATCGTTCACCGGCCTCCCCTGGCTGGCCTGGGGCGCACTGGTTCCACTGGGGCTGGCGATCCTTTCCAAGACCCGGACACAAACCCGGCCGCAGGAAGCGCTGTGGCTCGGCTGGCTCTCCGGAACGGCGGCGTATCTGGCCATCCTCTCCTGGGTTGTGATCGTCATGCAGATCTACGGCCACCTGCCGATAATCGTCAGTGTGCTGTTTCTGTTCCTGCTTGCGGCCTATGTCGGTCTCTATGTCGGCCTCTTTGCCGCGGGCTGGCGCTGGCTGGATGACCGCTGGCCGCGCTGGAGTTGGCTCGTCGCGCCGATGCTCTGGGTCGCGCTGGACTGGCTGAGGGGCCATCTCTTAAGCGGCTTTCCCTGGGCCCTGCTCGGCTACTCGCAATATCAACAACGGTCGCTGATCCAGATCGCCGATGTGACGGGCATCTACGGCGTCTCATTTCTGCTCGTGATGGTCAATGTCGTCCTCGTTTCCGTCAGTGACGGGTTCGGTGCAGGCCGAACGCATTCGACTCAACCACACAGATTCGCCCGCCTTCTTCCGGTCGCCGGCGCGCTGCTGGTCGTGATGCTGCTGACGGCCGGCGTGCTCGGCTACGGCCACTGGCGGATCGCCGCCGTCACCGCGTCATTGACGCCCGGCCCCCGTGTCGGCCTGATCCAGGGCAACATTTCCCAGGAGGTCAAGTGGGATCCGGGCATGCGGCAGATGACGCTCGAGCGGTACGAGCGGCTGACCCGCGAGGCGGCCGCGCAGGGCGCCGAACTGATCGTCTGGCCTGAAGCCTCCGCGCCCTTCATCTTCGACGACGAACCGGACTACCAGAGGGCGATCCGGTCGCTGGCCATTGAGACACACAGCTATCTGCTCTTCGGCAGCCCGGCCATCGCCCACGGCTCTCAGATTCCCGCATTGCTCAACAGCGCCTATCTGCTCAAACCCGACGGCACCACGCAGGCCCGCTACGACAAGCTCCACCTCGTCCCCTTCGGCGAATACGTCCCGCTCGGCCCGCTGCTCGGCTTCGTCAACAAACTGGTCGCCGGCATCGGCGATTTCATTCCCGGTGCGGGGCCGGTGCCGATGGACATTGCGGGCCGCCAGCTCGGCGTCGCGATCTGTTTTGAAATCATCTTTCCCGAAGTGGTCCGCCAGTCCCCGCAGCAGGGCGCCCGGATCATCGCCACCATCACCAACGACGCCTGGTTCGGCCGGTCGGCCGCGCCGCTGCAGCATTTTTCCATGGCGGTCTTCCGCGCGGTCGAGCACCGCACGCCCGTGATCCGCGCGGCCAACACCGGCATCTCCGGGTTTATCGATGCCACCGGCCGGATCGGCCTGACCAGCCCTCTTTTTGTTGAAGCCGCGCTCGTCGACACGCTTCAGCTCTCGCCCATCCGCACGTTCTACACCCGCGCCGGTGACATCTTTGCAATCGGCTGTGGTATACTCGTCGCGGCCTTGATCCTGATCGGACGACGACATCCGCGTTCCACGACGAGAAACACATAATCCCACATAATCATGGAAGACCTGCGCCCCCCGCTTCGCCAATTGCACGCCACCCTTGACGACGTCCGGAGGTGTCTTTGACCCCGACCGTGTCCGGCAGCGTCTGGCCGAACTGGAACGGCAGTCGGCCGCTTCCTCCCTCTGGGCCGACCCCCGGCAGGCCAAGCGGCTGTTGCAGGAGCGTTCCCATCTCGAACAGGAACTGGCCACCTGGCAGACGCTCGAGCGGGACACCGGTGATCTGGACGCGTTGATCGACCTGGCCGAGCAGGAACAGGACGCCTCCCTCGAACCGGACATCCTCACGCAGCTCGCCGCCCTGACACAACAGGCCGAGGGCCTCAGGACCGAGGCGATGCTCTCCGGCGAGCACGACGCCAGTGCCGCCATCGTGCAGGTCCATCCCGGCGCCGGCGGCACCGAATCACAGGACTGGGCCCAGATGCTCCTGCGCATGTACCTGCGCTGGGCCGAACGGCACCACTACAAAACCCACATGCTCGATCTGCAGCCGGGCGAGGAAGCGGGCATCAAGGACGCCACGTTCGAAGTGAACGGCCCTTACGCCTACGGCTATCTGCGCGCCGAAGCCGGCATCCACCGGCTCGTCCGCATCTCGCCGTTCGACGCCAACAAGCGGCGCCACACCTCTTTCGCCTCCGTCTCGGTCTTTCCCGACATCGAGGGCGAGATCGACATCGCCATCAACGAGAACGACCTGCGGATCGACACCTACCGGGCCAGCAGCGCCGGTGGTCAGCACGTGAACAAAACCTCCTCCGCCGTCCGGATCACCCACCTGCCGACCAACATCGTCGTGCAGTCGCAAAACGAACGGTCACAACACCAGAACAAGGACTCCGCGATGAAAGTGCTCAAAGCGCGGCTGTACGAAGTCGAGCGGCAAAAGCAGGAGGCCGCGATGCAAAAAGTCGTCGGCGAGAAGAAGGGCATCGCCTGGGGCAGCCAGATCCGCTCCTATGTCTTCGCGCCGTATCAGCTGGTCAAGGACCATCGGACTGGGGTCGAAGCGGGCAACGTCACGGCCGTCATGGATGGCGCGATCGATCCCTTTATCCAGGGCTACCTGTTGCACGCGGCGACCCCCGACGCCGACGGGAGCGGAGGCCGCCACGCGGCGCCGGAGCATGATGATGAGCCGTAAGCCGCAACCACCGCCCTCCGAACCGGCGCCGGGCGCACCATCCGCGCCCGATTCGACGAATGACCAAGTCCGCGAACGGCTCCGCAAGCTCGCCGAACTACGGGCATTGGGGCTCGACCCCTACAGCGGCCAAATTACGCCGACGCACCAGGCCGCGGCGATCCACGCGCAGTATGGCAACCACACCGCGGGGCAATTGGTCGCGCAACCGGTCGCCTGCGCCGTGGCAGGCCGTATTGTGGGGTTGCG
This sequence comes from Nitrospiria bacterium, assembly GCA_041484905.1. Lineage (GTDB taxonomy): Bacteria > Nitrospirota > Nitrospiria > JACQCE01 > JACQCE01 > JACQCE01. Next base: position 2,501 of record JBGPIL010000022.1, on the reverse strand, counting down.
CAGCTTCGGCAAAGCGGCCTTCGCCCATCTGCTCGACCGCTCGGGCAAAATCCAGATCTACGCCAAGGCGGAACAGTTGACCGAGTTGGAACGGGAGATCCTCAGCCGGCTTGATCTGGGCGACTGGATCGGCGTCGACGGCCACCTCTTCCGCACCAAGACCAACGAGCTGACGGTGGAGGTCAAGCGCCTCGTCCTGCTGACCAAGACCGTGCATCCGTTGCCCGAAAAATGGCACGGCCTGACCGACGTCGAGCAGCGCTACCGGCAGCGCTATCTCGATCTGGTCAGCAACCCCGACGTCCGGCAGGTCTTTGTGCACCGCAGCCGGATCATCGATGGCATTCGCCGTTTTCTGATCGATCGGGGTTTCCTCGAAGTCGAAACACCGATGATGCAGAGGATGCCCGGCGGCGCGCTCGCCAAACCGTTTGTCACCCATCACAACGCGCTCGGCATCGATCTCTATCTGCGGATCGCACCGGAGCTCTATCTGAAGCGGCTGATCGTCGGCGGGCTGGAGCGGGTCTTCGAAATTAACCGGAGCTTCCGCAACGAGGGCATCTCCACCCAGCACAACCCCGAATTCACGATGCTGGAGTTTTACCAGGCGTACGCCGACTACCAGCAGCTCATGGCCCTGACCGAGGAGCTGTTCGCCACACTCGCGCGCGCCATCTGCGGCTCGCTCACGATCACGTATCAGGGCAAGCCGCTCGACTTCACGCCGCCCTGGCCGCGCCTGCCGTTTCTCGATGCGCTCGCGCGCGAGACCAAAACGGAGGTCACCGCGCTGCATGATCCGAACACACTCCGCCGGCTGGCTGCCGCGCGCACGATCGCCGTGCCCGACAAGGCGACGGTCGCGCAACTACAGCAAGCACTCTTTGATGAACTGGTGGAGCCGGCGCTGGCCGGGCCCATCTTCATCACCGACTACCCCAAGGAGATTTCGCCACTCGCCAAGGCGAAGCCCGATCAGGCCGACCTGGTTCAGCGGTTCGAGTTGTATCTGGCCGGCATGGAAGTGGCCAACGCCTTTACCGAGCTGAACGACCCGGCCGAACAACGGGCGCGCTTCGAAGCCCAGGCGGCGATGCGCGCGGCCGGCGATGAAGAGGCCCACCGGATCGACGAGGACTATCTGCGCGCGCTCGAATACGGCCTGCCGCCCACCGGGGGCGAAGGGATCGGGATCGACCGGCTGACGATGATCCTCACTGATCAACCATCGATTCGTGACGTGATTCTGTTCCCTCAGATGCGACCGGAGCAAAAATAACATGCGCACAAGGCCATCGAGCTGTCCCCTCTCCCCTTGCGGGCAAGGGGCAGGGTGAGGGGGCAAAGGAACATGACTTATTCAAGCGTGCTGTGGTCAAACCCTCTCCCCCTTGTGGGAGGAGAGGGGAGCCCCCCCTGCCGACAGGCAGGGAGATTCATGCCGGGGAGCGACCAATAATGTCCTACGAATTCTTCATCGGCCTGCGGTATCTCAAAGCCCGGCGGCGGCATCGATCGTTTTCGCTCAACACCATCGTCTCGATCACCGGCGTCACGCTGGGCGTCGGCGCGCTGATCGCCACGCTGGGGATCATGACCGGCTTTACCAACGACATCCGCAGCAAAATTCTCGGCACCAACGCCCACATTATTGTACTCGATCGCACCGGCCAGCCGATGACCGACTACCCGTCCATTCTGGCGAAGGTGAGGGCCACGCCCCATGTCGTCGCAGCCACGCCCTTTCTCTTCACCCAGGTGCTGCTGAGCCACGAGCGCCAGTCGCAGGGGGTCGTCCTGCGCGGGATCGACCCGGCCACGGCCGGCCGCGTGACCGATCTGGACAAGAATCTGCTCGGCGGCTCGCTGGCCGATCTGGCCAAGACCGGCAAGGAGGGCGAGCCCGGCATCATCCTCGGCAAGGAGCTGGCCGGCCGCCTCGGCGCCTTTCTCGGCTCGCCGGTCACCGCCATCTCCCCGACGGGCACCATCGGGCCGATGGGCATCGTGCCGAAGCTGAAAAAATTCACCGTCGTCGGCGTGTTCGATTCCGGCATGTTCGAATACGACTCCTCGCTCGCCTACATCCCGCTCAACGCCGCGCAGAAGCTGCTTGATTACGGCGATGCGGTCAACGGCATCGAAGTGAAGGTGGACGACATCTTCCAGTCCAGCGCGATCGCCCGTGACATCACATCGAGGCTCGACTTCCCCTACGGCGCGCGAGACTGGAAGGAGATGAACAAGAGCCTCTTCTCCGCCCTGCAACTCGAGAAGATCATGATGTTCATCATTCTCGTGCTGATCATCCTTGTCGCCTCGTTCAACATCGTCAGCACGCTCACGATGATCGTCGTCGAGAAGGGGCGCGAGATCGCCATCCTCCAAGCGATGGGCGCCACCCCCGCGAAGATCATGCGCATCTTCATGGTCGAGGGGCTGGTGATCGGCCTGGCCGGCGTGGCGCTGGGCATCCCCATGGGCTACGGGGCAAGCTG
>JBGPIL010000021.1:0-17240 GCA_041484905.1 Nitrospiria bacterium | reverse complement strand
GGCCGTAAATTTCTGGTGCGACGCCACCCCATCCGGGCTCACGCCCACGATGACGGCGCCGGCCTGCCGAAACTGTTTCTTCAGGTCGCGAAGGTCACACGCTTCCTTCGTGCAGCCGGGCGTGTTGTCCTTCGGATAAAAGTAGAGCACGACCCACCGGTCCTTCCGAAGCGCATCCAACGAGACGTTTTTGCCCTCGCCGCTCGGCATGGTAAATGGGGGGGCTTGGTCGCCTTCTTTCAGGGCCATGATGATTCTCCTACTGCCCGTGCAGCCGGATGCAATCCACCAACCTCCTGGCCTGTTGCTCCAGGTTGTCCGCTTCCAGCAGAAACTGTTTCTCGTTCTCGGTCAACGGCAGCTCGCTGCTAACCAGATTCACCACCTGCTCCTGATCGCCGCTGGCCTCGAGCAGCGCGGTCAGTTCCTGGAACATGGTTGGCCGATCCGCGATAAGGCCGACCGTCTCCAGCAGTTCCTTGAGCACCCCGTCGCTCACGCGGCGCCAGTCCGCCTCGCGGGGCCGGCGGACCTGGGCTTCCCGATAGGTGTTGGCGCGGGATTCCGACTCGATCGTAAAGCGGCACAGCCCGTGGAGCATGAGATTGTACCGGCCGTCTGGCAACGACTCGAGCGCGATGATTTTCCCGGCGCAGCCGACCTGATGGACCGGCGGCGTCCCCTCGTAATCCCGTTCCCACCCGTCCTTGAGCAACACCAACCCGATTAACTGATCGCCTTCGGAGGCATCGCGCACCATCGCTCGATAACGCGGCTCAAAAATATGAAGCGGCAGAAAGGTCTTGGGAAAAAAGACCATGTTGGGAAGGGGAAAGAGCGGAATGGTCAGCGTTGTCGTCTGGTCGGGCATGTGCGATCTCTAATCCCTATCCTGCTTTTTCTTCTCTGATCTTTAATCCGCCTTTGCAATCCCCTCGTGCTCCGCACTCGCCCACTGAAAAAGGGGACAGGCTACTTTTTCATCAGCCTGACCAAATTTAATGGGGAAAAAGTAGCCTGTCCCCTTTTTCACCCCCATCGCCATACGCGTTCAGCCTACAGCGCGGCGAAGGATCCGGCTGCTGAGCATCACGCAGAGAACGTCGAAGACGATCAACGCCCCGATGACGACCACCAACTGCGTCCAGAGCCACCCGTCCAGGATCAGCGACCGGACGGCGTTGATCGTCCAGGTCATCGGATTGAGCAACGCAACGGCTTTCAACCACACCGGCATGGTCTCCACCGAGACCAGGGCGCTGCTGATGAAGATCAGCGGCAGCGTGATGAAGCCGATCAACGAGAAAAAGCCGCTGTGGCTGGAAATCTTGAACGCCAGTCCCAGTGACAGGGCGGTCAGCCCCACGCCCAGCAGGACGCCGACCAGCAGGATGGCACCGATGCCGCCGATGCCCGTCACCGGAACGACATGGAGCAGCAGCGCCGTGCCCAGAATGACCAGAATCTGCAGCGCCGAGAGCGCCATGACGAAGAGAAACCGGCTCACAATGATGCTGCTTCGGGCGATCGGCGAGGCCAGCAGACGGTCCAGAAACCCCGTTTCCCGATCGAAGATCAGGTCCACACCGCCGGCCAGGCCGCTGTTCAAGACCGTCATGACCACCACGCCGGCGGTCATGAAGGCGAAATAGTTTCCCGTGCCGAAGGCCTGCGGGTTGGTCGCATTCTTAAAACTGCTGCCGAACAACAACAGCCATAACATCGGCTGGAACAATCCGAAGATCAGCGTCATCCGCTCGCGCAGGAGCCGCCGGAACCAGCGGCGGGTCAGCGCGCCGGTCTCCTGCCAATAGCGATTCACTGGATCTCCTCCTCACGAAACCTGTGCCCCGTATGATGGACGAAGACTTCTTCAATCGTCGGGTGAGTATAGTGCACCGCCTGCAGCTCGCCGCCGGCCCGCTGGACCTGTTCCACGATCGCGTTCAAACCCGCCTCCCGGGTCAGCGCCAATCGTGCCGTCGTCCCGTCCACCAACACCTCCCCGACGCCGTCGATGGCCTGGAGCGCCTGGCGAAGCTGCTGCGGCTGGGCCACCGCCTTCGCCAGCGTCACCGTCACGATATCGCCGCCGAGCCCGCGCTTGAGCTCCTGGGGGGTCCCCAATGCCCGCAAGCGCCCCCGATCGATGATCGCCAGCCGGTCGCACAACTGGTCGGCTTCCTCCAGATAGTTGCTGTTGATCACGACCGTCATGCCCCGCTGTTTCAGTTGCCGGATATGGTTCCAGACCTGGCCCCGGCTCTGCACATCCAACCCCAACGTCGGCTCATCCAGGAACAGAATCTTCGGCTCGTGGAGCAGGCCGCAGGCGATTTCCACCCGCTTCTTCATCCCGCCCGAAAATTTTCCGACCGGATCATTGACACGATCCGCCAGATCGACCAGCCGCAACGCCTCGTGAATCCGGGTCGCCGCGACATCAGGGGGCAGATGGTAGAGGTCGGCGAACAACTCCAGGTGTTCCTTCGCCGTCAGGAGACGGTCGACCGCCCGTTCCTGCGGCACGTAGCCGATCAGTTGGCGCACCGCATCCGCCTCGGCCACGACATCATGTCCAAAGATGGTCACCGTCCCGGACGTGGGGCGCAGGAGGGTCGTGAGAATTTTCAGCGTCGTGGTTTTGCCCGCCCCGTTCGGCCCGAGCAGGCCAAAGACTTCGCCCTGCCGGATCGTCAGGTCGAGGCCGTCCACCGCCGCCGCCGAACCGTAGCGTTTGACCAGCTTGCTGATTTCAACCGCGACGGCGCCGGCCATGCCGGTCATCCCCACAATTCTTCCGGCACCTTGAGACGGTCAACCGGCTTGCCGCCCACCAGGTGCTGTTCAACAATCTCGGTCACGTCGTCCTCCTTGACCCGGCTGTACCAGACCGCATCGGGATAGACGACCATCATCGGCCCCAACGGACAAGGGCCGAGGCAACTCGTCTCGGTCACGTTGACCGTGCCGATCAGCTGCCGCTGTTCCAACTCGCTAAAGAGTTGCATGACCACGTCCTTCCCGCCCCGGTCGTTGCAGCACCCGCGGGGGTGGCCCTGAGGCCGAATCTGCGTGCAGACAAAGATATGGCGTTCCGGTTTGGGCATTGTTGTATCCTTTCGAAGGGTCGCGCCCGCCACTCGACGGGGAGATGTACATTAGTCTACCGGTTAAAAGCTTGTCAACCCTTCGACTCCCCGCCTCGATTGCCGAGGCGGGGCTTGTCTCACGGAGACAAGCCGCTCAGGGTAAAGGCAGAGCTGTTCCGCCTTTCTCATCGCAAAATTTGGCTGTTTACTCTTCTTCTGATTCGTCCCGGCGCAGCCAGTAGCGCTCATATTCCAATAGATGGGTCAAGGTGGTTAAATCGGTCATCCGATCAAGAAAAACTTTGCCGTGAAGATGATCGACCTCATGCTGGATCACCACCGCAAAAAAACCCTGAACCTCCACCTGCACCGGGCACCCCGTCCGGTCAAGCCACCGGGCCGATAGTCGCTCGGCTCTCGGCACCTGCCCGCGCAGCCCCTCCACGCTCAGACACCCCTCCCACCCCGTCCGCGTGGCGCCCCCTGGCTGCGCATCAGACCGCGCCGTAATCTCCGGGTTGATCAGGACCGTCAGCGGAATCGCCGGCGCCTGGGGATACCTGGGATTGTGAGCGACCTCAATGACGGCCAGTTGCAGGGACTGATGCACCTGCGGCGCCGCAATGCCCACCCCGTCATACTCGTGCATCGTGTCGATCATGTCATCGATCAACCGCTGGATGGCGGGGGAGGCGATCTCTTCCGGCAGCACCGGTTTGGCCGTTTGCCGCAGCACCGGATGGCCTAAACGGGCGACTTTTAAAATAGCCATGATGGTCGTTATACCATAGCGAAAAGGGGACAGGCTACTTTTTCAAGAAACCCACACCTCGCCTTTCCTCCCTGCATGGGTACAACCCTTCTGAAAAAAGTAGCCTGTCCCCTTTTCACGGTTGACCGCACCCCGGAGCATTTGTTATTCTGGGTCGCCTCAAAGAGCCGACATCATCCCATGACCTCATCTCATCAGGATTTAGCTCAGCTCGCCCGGACCATTCGCAAAGAGGTCATTCAAATGACGACGGCGGCCGGCTCGGGCCACCCGACCACTTGTTTTTCGGCGACCGAGCTGCTCGTCGCCCTCTATTCCCGAGTGTTGCGCGTTCGAGCCAAGGAGCCCAACTGGCCCGACCGTGACCGGTTCATCCTGAGCAAAGGCCACGCGGCGCCATTGCTCTATGCCCTCATGGCCCACGCCGGCTATTTTCCGGTCGATCAGCTCACAACATTGCGCAAGCTCGACAGCCCGCTGCAGGGCCATCCGGAAAAACGGCGCTTAGCCGGTGTGGAAGCCTCCACCGGGTCGTTGGGCCAGGGCATTTCGATCGGCATCGGGATGGCGCTGGCCGCCCGGATGGACCGGAAAGATGCCCGCGTGTATGTGTTGACCGGCGACGGTGAAATCGAAGAGGGACAAGTCTGGGAAGCGGCGCTGTTCGCCGGCACGCACAAACTCGACAATCTCTGCGTGATCGTCGATGCCAACCAGCTCCAGCAGGACGGCTGGGTCAAAGACACCCTGGCGCTCGATCCGCTGGTGCCCAAATGGCAGGCCTTCGGCTGGCACGCGATCGAGATCGACGGCCACAACTACGATCACATTTTGAACGCCTACGACACGGCCAAACAGACCAAGGGCAAGCCGACCGTCATCATCGCCCGAACGGTCAAGGGTAAAGGCGTTGGCTTTATCGAGAATCGCCCCGACATGCACGGCGTGCCGTTGACGAAGGACGAAGCCGAACGGGCCTACGCGGAGTTGGGCGCATGAGCCGGCAGAAGGTGATGGGCCAGCCGACGCGCGACGCGTATGGCGATGCGCTGGCCGAGCTGGGCAAGGAAAATCCGGCGATTGTCGTGGTGGATGCCGACGTCTCCGGTTCAACCAAAAGCCGCGCCTTTGCCAAGGCCTTCCCCGATCGGTTCTATAACGTCGGCATCGCCGAGGCGAATTTAATTGGTATCGCGGCGGGTTTGGCCAGCAGCGGGAAGATTCCCTTTGCGTCGTCGTTCGCCGCGTTCCTCGTGTGCAAAACCTATGACCAACTCCGGATGAGCGTGGCCAATCCCAGGCTGAACGTGAAGTTCTGCGGCTCGCACAGCGGCATCAGCCTCGGACAGGACGGCGCGTCGCAGATGGCGATCGAGGATCTGGCACTCGCCTGCTCGCTGCCGGGGATGACGGTGCTGGTGCCGTCCGACGGGCTCTCCACCAAGTCGCTCGTCCGGGCCGCGGCCGCGCACGACGGCCCGGTCTATATCCGAACGAGCCGCCCCAAATCTCCCGTCATCTACCAACCGGGCGAATCGTTCGTCATCGGTAAAGCTAAAACCGTACAAGACGGCCGCAACGCCACAATCATCGCTTGCGGTCTGCTCGTATGGGAAGCGCTGGCCGCGGCCGATCTGTGCGTCGCGAAGGGCCTGTCGGTTCGCGTCATAGACATGCACACGGTCAAGCCGCTGGATGAAGCGGCAATCATTCAAGCCGCGGCCGAAACGGGCGCGATCGTCACGGCCGAAGAACATCTGTTGGATGGCGGCCTCGGCAGCCGGGTGGCGCAAGTGGTCGCCCGCAACAAACCCGTGCCGATCGAGTTCATCGGGCTCAACGACACCTACGCCGAATCGGGACTCCCTGAAGAACTCTTCGAACGCTACAAGCTGACCGCCCCGCACATCGCCGCCGCCGTCGAGCGCGCGGTGAAGCGCAAGTAAATCTCTTATAATTTCCTCGTCATGAAAGGGCTGCTCATCCGATGGCTCGTCAATGCCGGCGCCCTCTGGCTGATCGCCTACGTCATTGAGGGCATCGAAATTTCAGGGCCGCTGGCCGCCATTGTCGCCGCCGCCGTACTGGGGATCATCAATGCCGTCCTCCGTCCCATTTTTATTTTGCTCACGCTGCCCATCAACATTCTGACCCTTGGCCTCTTCACCTTTATCCTCAACGGCTTCATGCTCTACCTGGCCGGCACGCTCGTACGAGGTTTTGAAGTCCACGGCTTTTGGGCGGCCGTCTTCGGCGCGTTGATCCTCTCGATCGTCAGTGCCGTGACCACCGCGTTTCTGAGCGACGACGGCCGGTTCGAACGTATTCACATCCACATCGACAAGCAATAAGTCATGGCCCTCGAATCTGAGATCAAACACCACGCGCGCCTGCTTGGGTTCGACGCCGTTGGCATCACATCCGCTGAGCTGCCGGCGCGTTATGGCGATTTTCTGAACCGCTGGCTCGGCCGCGGCTCTCACGGCGAGATGGGCTACATGGCCCGCGCGCCGCAGCGGCGTTCCGACCCGCGCGAAGTGCTGCCCGGCGCTCACAGTGTGATCAGTCTGGCGATGAACTATTATCCCGGCGATCACGGCCCGCCGCCGGATGATCACTCAGGCCGAATCGCCCGGTATGCCTGGGGCAAGGATTATCACGATCTCATCGAGCAAAAACTCGCCGCACTGGCTGACTGGCTCCGCACGCGGGCGCCGGAAGCGCAGGTCAGGGGCTACGTCGATCACGGGCCGGTACTGGAGCGGGCCGTCGCGCAGGAAGCCGGGCTTGGCTTTATCGGCAAGAACACGATGTTGATCACGGACGACTTCGGGTCGTGGGTCTTTCTTGCCGAATTGATCACCACGCTGCCACTCGAAGCCGACCGTCCCCACACGAGTCAATGCGGCAGTTGTCGATTGTGCCTCGATGCCTGCCCGACCGGCGCGATCGTGGCGCCCTATGAACTGGATGCCACCCGCTGCATCAGCTATCTGACGATCGAACTGAAAGGCGAGATGCCGGCATCACGGCGCGCCGGCGTGGGTGACTGGCTCTTCGGCTGCGACATCTGCCAGGAGATCTGCCCCTACAACATGCCCCCTACGCAAAGTGCCGAACCGTCATTTCAGGAAGGGGTCGGGCCGTGGCTGGATGCTGAACGAACGGCGGCGTTGCACACTGATGACGAGATGGCGCCGCTGGCCGGGACCCCGCTGACCCGTCCCAAGCGGGCCGGGCTTGTGCGCAACGCGCGCGCGGTACTGGAGAATCGATAGATGCCCCCGGGAATTCCCTGGGTCTTACTAAGGGGAGAGCCCTCTAACTCATGTAGACCGGGGGCAGCTACCCAGCGAGCAAAGCGAGCGTGAGGGGGAGGCTCCCAAGGCGGGGACAGATTTGAAATCTGTCCCCAGCAGGGAGGGGGCGACGCGAGCCCCTACCAAAAGACATTTACCGCTCGGTTTTGCCGGCCGGTGGAAACGATTCCTGAAATTCGGACGAGGGCAGAGCGGACGACTCGATGGGGGTCGCGCCGCCTTTAATATGAAGTTCCCGCTGCGGATAGGGAATCTGAATGCCGTGCTCTTTGAAGACCTTCCAGATCTCGAACCGCATGGCGCTTCTGACGTTCTCGACTCCCTCCTGCGGATCGTTGATCCAGAGCCGCAGCTCAAAATCCATCGCGCTCTCCCCAAAACCGACGAACAGCACGTTCGGCTGCGGATACTTGAGCACGCGCTCGTGGTTGTCGGCAACGTGCAGCAACAAATCACGAACCTGGAACGGATCGGCCTTGTAGGAGACGCCCACCTTCACGTGTAAACGGACGGCGCGGTCGGAGTGCGACCAGTTGGTGATCTCCGAGGCAATGAGGTTGGCGTTGGGAATGAGTTTCTCCACCCCATCGCGGGTCCGCACCACGATGTAGCGCGCGCCCAGTTTCACCACCCAGCCGTAGCTGTCCCCCACGGTGATCACATCGCCCTGCTTGATCGACCGGTCGATCAGCAGAATGATGCCGCTGACAAGATTGTTGGCGATGTTCTGCAGACCGAAACCGAGGCCCAGCCCCAGGGCCCCGCCGAAAATCGTCAGTGTGGAGAGCTTGACCCCCACGGTGTCGAGCGTGATCAACACGCCGAGGGTGAAGAGGAAAAATTTCAAAAAGCGGGTCAGGGCGAACGACAGGCTGGGGTCGATATCGGTCGTGCTCGCGAGCCGTTCCTGCAGAAAAGCCGTCACCCGGCTGGCGATAATGAAGAGCACCCAGAAAATAAAGATCGATTTCAACACGACCGCAATGGAGATGACGGCCGGGCCCAACGCCACCAATGGATAGTTGGCAACCATCTGCAGCTCTTTGTCGTGCTCGACCACGTGCACAGCCACGACCACGAGGCCGACGGCGACGGCCAGGTGGGTCAACGGACGCATGGGGCTGCGCTTGGGCATCAGCCGGACGATGAGAATGGAGGCCAACGGATAGATCATGAAAAACCAGAGGACGGGCACCACGCCATCGACGACGCCGGCCGGCCGCATCACCAGAGGCAGGAGCAGGGAGGCGCCCGACAGGAGACTCGCCCAGATCAACGGGAAGACAGCCGCCGCCACGAGCCGCCGGATCGAGCCGGTGATCGTCAGCGGCCCGTCCTGCGGCGGCTCACCCAGCCACCGCGCGACCGCGCGATGGGCCCACCACGCTGCGCCGCCGCACGCGCCGATGACCAATAGCTCGATCGCCACCAGCCACGTCATTTATAAGACTCCTCACTTATCATGAACCATCTCTTCTCCGAGCCCGGATAGCGAGCGCATCCCCGCCCGTAAAGGCGGGGTTCTTCAACAGTATACCCCTTCCCGCCCGTCCCGTCACGATTGCGTCATCGCCAACCTCGCCATCCCCAGGGAGCCGGCCTGGTTGCCGCAACGCGCTTTGAGGAGGTGAATGTCTGCAATGGCGATGCCGTAGATGCGCGCGGCGACTTCCTCGCGCAGTCGTGGCGCGAAGAGATCGAACGCTTCACTCACCCCTCCGCCGAGAATAAAATCACGCAGATCAAGCAGATTGACAACACTGGCGATGCCCATGCCCAGATAGACCGCGAATCGATGATAGGCCGCGCGGGCCGCTTCATCGCCCGTTGCCGCTGCCTGGGCGATCATGGCGGGATCGATCGCTTCCGGCCGGTCGAGGGCCAGCGCCCGTAACGTGCTCGCCCCGCCTGTGGACAGGGCCTCCAGCATGTACCGTTCCAGCGCCGCCGCATTGGCGTAGCGTTCAAGACAGCCCCGGCTGCCGCAGCCGCACGGCTCGCCCCCTTCCGCCACAACCTTCACGTGACCGAACTCGCCGGCGCGGCCGCCGGGCCCTCGCCACAACCGGCCGTTTAGCACCACGCCGCCTCCCACACCGGTGCCAATGGTGATGAACAGAAAATCCTTCAATCCCACCGCCGCGCCCTGCCACTGCTCGCCGACGGCGGCGGCATTGGCGTCGTTCTCAATCACCACCGGCCGGTCGATCGCCGCCTCCAATCGTGCCCGCAGCGGAAAGCCTTCCCAGCGGGGGAAATTGGGCGAAGCGATCACGAGCCCTTTCTCGACATCTAGCACACCGGGCACGCCGACGCCGACCGGTTTGACCAGCCCGGGCCCCAGTGAACCCGTCAACTCCTGCACGACCGCGGCAAGATTGCGCACCACCTGATCCTGGCCGGCGTGCACTTCGGTCGGGCGGGAGGCGCGCGCCACGATCCGGCCGGTCTCATCCACCGCCAGGGATTTGATCATGGTGCCGCCCAGATCGACGCCGACGGCAATACGATGGGGCCGGCTCATTCAGGGTGTGAGGGAAGGTGCGTCTGCCCGCGGGGCACGACGACAATACCGGAGGCATCCACCTTGTAGTTCAGGCCGTCCTGCCGGCGGTCATAGCCGATCCGGACACCCGGCTGCAACGTGTTGAAGCGATCCACGATCGTCCGCTGTAACTTCACGCCCTTGCCGACCTCGGTGAAGTCCATCACAATCGACTCCTCGATCTCCGCATCGGGATGGATGGTCACCCCGCGGCCGAGGATGGAGCGGGTCACCCGGCCGCCATGGATCATGGCCCCGGCGCCGACGATCGAATCACGGACCGTTCCGTCGACGATGCGGGCCGACGGCCCTTCATACGTATCGCCCAGAATCGGCCATTGATGATTGCGCAAATCAAATGCCGGCGTCGGGCTCAACAAATCCATGTGCGCCCGCCAGTAGGCCGCGATGTTGCCCACGTCCCGCCAGTAGCCGGGCTCCTCATACGGCTGGATTCCCGGCACCCGATTGTCCAGAAAGTTATAGGCGGTGACGTGCGCGGACCGGCACAGTTCCGGCAGGATCGTTTTACCAAAATCGTGCTCGCCGCTCCGCTTGGCGTCCTCCACCAGCACGTCGACCAGCAGCTCGCGGTTGAACAGATAGTTGCCCATGGAGGAGTAGGCCCGGGTCGGGTCACCCGGCATCGGCGGGGGCTGGGCGGGTTTTTCCTGAAACCCGGTAATCCGGCCCGCTTGGTCCGTTTCAATGATGCCGAAACCGCCGGCTTCCTGGATCGGGACCGGCAGGGCCGCCACCGTGGCATCGGCCCGGCGGTCCAGATGATGCGCGACCATCTGGTTGATGTCCATCCGGTAAATATGATCGGCGCCGAAAATCGCCACCAGGTCCGGCTGAAAATCCTCGATGAGGTTCAGATTCTGATAGACCGCGTCGGCCGTGCCCTGGTACCAGCTCTCTCCCCAGCGCATCTGGGGCGGCACCACCGTCACGAAGTGATCCTTGATCCGGCCGCCGACCCGCCAGGCCGACCGCAAATGCTCGATGAGCGACTGGGCCTTGTACTGGACCAGCACATAGACGGAAAAAATGCCCGAATTGGTGAAATTGCTCAGGACGAAATCGGCGATCCGGTACCGGGCGCCGAAGGGCACGGACGGCTTGCTGCGTTCGCGGGTCAGCGGGTAGAGTCGCTCCCCCTTGCCGCCCGCCATGACGATGCCCAACAACCTCGGTCTCGCCATCCCAGCCTCCGGAATTTCACGAGCACACGATGGGAGGAACACGCCCGCCCCCCTTCTGCCATGTCGATAAACGCGGTGGGCCGAAACGCATTGCCACTATACGAAAGCCCCTCGGGCATGTCAAGCCGCAACGCCTCGTTATCGTTGACGGATCGCCGTTTGCCCCTCCCGACAGCGCTCTGTTACAATCCCCATCTAATGAAGGCCCGTGACGTCAGCGCGATTTTGTCCGACATCGCCACACTGCTGGAATTGAAGGGGGATAACCCGTTCAAAATCCGCGCCTATGAGCAGGGTGTCAGGATTGTCGAGGGACTGGGCGATCAGCTCGAGCCATTGGTGCGCGAAGGGCGGTTGCACGAACACAAAGGGATCGGCCCCGCGCTCTCAGAAAAAATCACTGAATTGGTGAAGACCGGCCGGCTGGCCTATTATGACGACCTTCGGCGCGAGTTCCCTTCGACGATCTTCGACCTGCTGAAGATTCCCGGCCTGGGCCCAAAAAAAGTCCGCCGGCTCTACCAAACCCTCGGCGTCCGCTCGCTCGGCGAGTTGGAGTATGCCTGCGTGGAAAACCGGCTGCTGACCCTCGACGGCTTCGGCGAAAAGAGCCAGGCGAAGATCCTCGACGGCATCCAACAGCTCAAGCGCCACCAGGGCCATTTTCTCTTCTCCGATGCCATGACGGCGGCCGAGCACCTGATCGCCGCACTTCAGCCATCGCCCAATGTGATCAGGATCAGTATCGCCGGCAGTCTCCGGCGCCGGAAAGAAACCGTCAAGGATATCGATCTGCTCATCAGTTCCGATTCGCCCGCCGCCGTCATGGCGCGATTTATCGCATTGCCGGGCGTGACCGATGTCATCGCCCACGGCGACACCAAGAGCAGCGTCCGGCTCGCCGAAGGGCTGCAGGCCGATCTGCGGGTCGTCACCGACAAGGAATTCCCCTGCGCGCTCCACCATTTCACCGGCAGCAAGGAGCACAACACCGCGCTGCGCGGACTGGCCAAAGCACAGGGTTTGAAAATGAACGAGTATGGCCTCTTTCGCGGCAACGAGTTGATTCCCTGCTCGACCGAAGCCGATCTCTTCGCCGCCCTGGGCATGGATGAAATCCCGCCGGAGCTTCGCGAAAATCTCGGTGAGATCGAAGCGGCGCAAGCCCGGCAACTACCCGAGCTGATCGCCGAAGGAGATATCCAGGGTGTCTTTCATGCCCACACGACCGAAAGCGACGGCCGCCATTCGCTGGAGGAGATGGTCCGAGCGGCCAAAACACTCGGCTACCGCTACCTCGGCATCTCCGATCACAGCCGGTCGGCCCATTACGCCAACGGCCTGTCGATCGAACGGGTGCTCGCCCAACAACGGGCCATTGATGAAATACAACAACGCCATCCGGAGATTACGCTCTTTAAGGGCATCGAATCGGATATTCTGGCCGACGGTTCGCTCGATTATCCCGACGAAGTGCTCAACAGCTTCGATTTCGTCATCGCCTCGGTCCACAGCCGCTTGGGGATGACGGAAGAGGAGATGACCGATCGCATCGTCACAGCGATCAGCCACCCGGCCGTCACGATCCTGGGCCATCCCACCGGCCGCCTCCTGCTCTCCCGTGAAGGCTATCACCTGAACCTCGGCAAGGTGTTGGACGCAGCGCACGCGCACAACGTGGCGGTGGAGCTCAACGCCAATCCCCATCGACTTGACTTGGATTGGCGTTTTTGCAAAGATGCCCGCGATCGCGGCGTGACACTCAGCATCAATCCGGATGCCCACAGCACGGAGGGGCTGGCCGACACGCGTTACGGCGTCGGCATCGCCCGGAAGGGGTGGTTGACCCGCGACGATGTCTTCAACACGCGCAGCGCCGACCAGATGCGACAGACCCTCTCCGCCAAACACGCCCATTAGCGATTGCCGACCCCATTCACCATGAAAATGCGCATCAGCGCGATACGGCGCCAGTCGGTGCCTGGGGAGACGGAGTTGCGGTATCTGCGACTTGAACCGATAACCGGCGAGACGCCGAATTTCGATTTTATCCCCGGCCAGTTTCTCATGATCAACCACGCCGGCTGCAAGCCCGGCTATTTTGCAATCGCATCGGCGCCCGGCGAAGGAGACTATTTTGATCTCTTGATCCGGCGGGGCCAGGGCGCTTCGGGGGCGGTATGCGATCTGGAGGTCGGGGCTGAGGTGGAGGTGGCCGGGCCGCAGGGCAAGGGCTTCCCCATCGAACCGCATCGGGGGAAAAACCTGCTGCTCATCGGCGTCGGCACCGGCATCGCGCCATTACGCTCCGTCATTCGAGCTGCCGTCAAGGAACGGGGTCGCTACGGCCGGATCATGTGCTTTTACGGTGCACTCACACCCCAGCACCTCTGCTTTCATGAGGAGCTGGGCGCCTGGCCGGAGTGGGGCGTGGAGACGTTTCTGACCGTGACCGATCCGAACGGCCAGCCGTGGCAGAGCCACGTTGGCTTTGTCCAGCACCATGTCGGCCGAATCAGCCCGTCGCCCAAGGAGACGGTGGCCATGCTGGTGGGGATGCCGGAGATGATCCAGGAGAATACCGAACTGCTACGTCGGCTAGGCTTCCTCCCTGACGCAATCTTGCTCAACTACTGACCACCGCCCACCTGACGCACGTATGGCGATGGGGGTTCTCAGGGGGAGAGGAGCATCTCCCCCTGAATTCATGATGCCTGGGTTTTCTGCCCGACGCGATTTTACTGAATTACTAAAATCCACGCGCTTCCAACTGTCTGGCCCCGTGACGAACGGTGAGCATCTCCACACGCCGTCGTGCAGAAACAACCCTGTAAATCACCCGATACTCACCGATTAATAGCTCACGAAGTCCGGAGGCGGGAAACTCAGGCACTGATCGACCTGATTGCGGGAACGCGGCCAGTCTGGAAACCTTCGTCTTGATTTGTTGGGCAAAATGTGCCGCCGCGTGAGCATTATCGGCTCGGATATACTCCGTAATCTCGAGTACATCACGGAGAGCCGGTGAAGCCCAGCGGACGGCGTAGCGCCGTTTAGCCATTGACGAGCTGGTCTAGCTGCCGCATCACGTCGTCATGGGAGACGGTGTCTCCCTGTTCGGCCGCATGCAGTCCCCGCACAATCGCCTCAAGAAGCTCCAGGCGCTCCAATCGATGTTCATACTCTGCAACATCCTCGAGAATCGCCGCGGACCGGCCCCGTTGCGTCAGAATCAGGGGGCGCTTGGTCTTTTTGACGCGCTCCAGCAGATCGGCCGCGTGGGTGCGAAAATCAGTGACCGGCGTGACATCTTCGGCCAGTTTCACTCTCATAGGAATACCTCCAAACAGACGTTATAAGTATATCTAACAGTACTTAAACATACCGATTCGTCACATAGAAGTCAAGTCGCTGATACTGGCTGGGATGTCGGAAATGCTTCAGGAGAGCACCAAACTGCTGCGCCGGCTGGGCTTTCTGCCCGACGCGATTTTGTTGAACTACTGAAGAAAAGGTGGCTAGAGGGCCAGGTAGCGGGGTGGCTAGGGAAGAACGGTTGTCCCTCTATCCTCCCCAGCACCAAGCAACCCAACCATCTTCTTACCTTTCTTTCCTGCCCTTGCCGTGTTTCTCCTCGGCATGCTCTTTCAGCTCGTGCTTGGCTTTCGGACCCGGTCCCGCCACTCCCACAAAGTGCTTGCCCCTGAACTTCGGCCCCTCAACCTTATAGACTTTATATTCCCGCTCGCGGAATTCCCGCAAGCGCTCCACCTTATAGCGTCGGAGCCCGGGCGGCAGCGACTTGTACCCTACGTGCACCCACGGCCCGCCGTAGCCCTGCGCCCAGAACCAGTTGTCGCCGTGGAAATAGTAATAGCGGCCGCTGATAAAAAAGATGTCGAAGGGGAGGCCGATGGCCACATAGATGCCCGGCTCCGGTAAAAAGACCATCTCCGGCGGCGCCTCGACTTCGACGGGCGGCGGCGGGGCCACGACAACGGCCGGCGCGCCGAGGTTGATGTTGACATTGACGCCCGCGTAAGCGGGGGCGATGACTCCGAGGCCCAAAATCAGAATCGAGATTCCCGTACCGATCGTCAGCGTCCGTGCAATATGGCGTGTCATGCGTTCCTCCTTGCCCAAGTGTCCTGCTTTCCAAACCACATCTACTCTAGCGGATGCGCTCAACCCTGTCAACGCACCTCCACGCGCTGTGTTGCAACCCCGGCCACGGCTTCCTTGACCATTGCATCGATCGGCAGCGCGCGCTCGGCGCGGCGGATTTGCTCCAGCGTCGTCTTGGTCGCCGGATGTTTTGGCACAAAGAGCTGGCAGCAGTCCTGATCGGGCAGGATCGAAATCTCGTACGTGCCGATCCGCCTCGCCTGCTCGATAATCTCCTGCTTGTCCATGCCGACCAGCGGCCGGAGTACCAGCAGCGGCGCCGCGTCATTGATCACCTGCAAATTTTCCAGCGTCTGCGAGGCCACCTGGCCCAGGCTTTCGCCTGTGACCAGCGCGCCGGCCCGCTCTCGGTGGGCCAGTTCCGCTGCGATCCGCATCATCAACCGTCGATACAGCACCACCCGCAACGGCACCGGCGCGCCGAGCACCACCTGCCGTTGCAGCTCGCCGAAGGGAACCAGATAGAGTGTGGCCCATCCTTGATGGCGCATGAGTTGCTCGGCCAGCTCGACCGCCTTTTCCTGTGACGCTTTGCTGAAGAAGGGATGACTGTGAAAATGAACGAAGCTCACGCGGCAGCCGCGTTGCATCATCCGATAGGCCGCCACCGGCGAATCGATCCCGCCGGAGAGCAGGACCGCCACGTTCCCGCTGATGCCGACCGGCAGGCCGCCGGGACCCGGCCGTTTGTCGGTGTAGAGCAGTGCTTCCCGCTCCAGCACCTCCACGTGGATCGTCAATTCCGGCTCATCCAGATCGACCCGGACGGGACGAAGCGATTGCACGTGACGTCCCAACACCTCATTGAGTTCCATCGAGGTCATGGGATAGAGCTTGTCGCCGCGACGGGCGCTGATCCGGAAGCTGTCGAACGTACGATCGGCAATCAACCCCGACACTGCCGTGCGCAGTGCTTCAATGTCCCGATCGATGCGATTCGCCGGCGAGTAATTCGCCACGCCGAACGCGCCCGCCACCTGCCGGCAGACCGCCTCGGCATCGGCGCCGTCGGCCAGATCGAGCACCACCCGGCCAGGCAGCGCGCGAATACCCGCCACGCCGAGCCCTTTCGTCATCCGGCGAAGATTCGCCACCAGTCGCGCGACAAACCGGGGCCGGTTCCGTCCCTTGAGGGCCAGCTCATGATAGTGAACGACGATGCACTGGGTGGACATAATTTCCCCGGGCCCCCTCAGCATTGCCCCCTCACCCTGCCCTCTCCCGCGAGGGGAGAGGGGTGACCATGCCGCGCAGCAGCGCCAGCGTCTCCACATCTTCATGGCAGTCTTCACTCTTGGGCGTCTCCAGACACATCGGCCGCCCCCAGAATCGCCGGTCGTTCATAAGCCGGCGGAAGCAGTCCAACCCGAGTTGCCCCTTGCCAATCTGTTCATGGCGGTCGACCCGGGAGCCGAGTTCTTTTTTGGAATCGTTTAAATGAAACGCGGCCAGCCGGTCGAGACCGATCGTCTCATCAAACTCGGTAAACGTCCGGTCGTACCCTTCGTCGGTGCGCAGATCGTACCCGGCGGCAAACGCGTGCTGCGTGTCAAAGCAGACCCGCAGCCGGTCGTGTTCCTTCGTGGCGTCGATGATCTGGCGGATTTGCTCAAATCGATGCCCCAGCGTGCTGCCCTGGCCGGCCGTGATCTCCAGCGTGACCCGCACGGCCAAGCCTTTCGTCGCCCGATGCGTCTCATCGAGCGAACGCGCAATCGTCCGAATGCCGGCCGCTTCGCCAGAGCCCACGTGCGCGCCGGGATGCGCAATCAGAAAGGGAATCCCCAACGCTTCGCACCGGTGCAGTTCATCGATAAACGCGGCCACCGATTTTTTCCGTAGCGATTCAACCGGTGCCCCGAGATTGAGCAGATAAGAGTCGTGCGCGATGACCGTCCGGATGGCCAGGTCGCGCTGCTTCTGTCTGAACGCGGCGATCTCCTCCTTTATATAGGGCCTGGCCGCCCACTGGCGGGATGATTTTGTGAAAATCTGAATGACATCGCAGCCGACTTCATGGCCCCGGTCAATCGCCTGATCCACACTGCCGGCGATCGACATGTGCGCACCCAGCCATGGGCCTGTGTGCGTGGTGGCCGTCATGTCACGGCGCTCAGCATT
>JBGPIL010000020.1:0-17540 GCA_041484905.1 Nitrospiria bacterium | reverse complement strand
TTGATAAACGGGGGAAAACCATCCTGTCCCCTTTTTATATCTTGACGAAAATCCGACCGTCACGGACTTTGACCGGATAGGTGTCAATCCGTTCGTCGGGGTTGATGTCGCAGAGCCCTGTGCGCACGTTGAAGGACCACATGTGCCAGGGGCAGGTGATCAACTCGCCACGCAGAAGCCCCTTCCCGAGCGGCCCACCCGAGTGGGGACAGCTGTTGTCCGTCGCGTAGACTGTCCCCCCGACGTTGTAGAGTGCGATGAGCCGGTCCTGCCCTTCGAGGTCCATCAGCTGAACCACCTTGGCCTCGCCGGCCGGCAACTCCTCCATCCGGGCCACGGCAAGAAAGCCGACATTTGATGACTTGGGCGATGGATTGGATGATGGGGGGGTCATTGTGGTCGGGGGACGATTCCGGCTCTCCCCATTATTGGATGTGGGGCTCGTGCGGAAGCATTAAACGTCCTCCGGTGCCCCACACCCGGCCCCTCATCGGAGTCACACATTGATCTCATCAGTGACATCACTGATAGCGTACAACCATGGGGTCAATGACCTGAGACCAGCGATCGATGCCGCCGGCCAGATTCTGTGCGAGGGGAAATCCCTGCTCTCGCAACCAGACGACAGCCTGATAACTGCGCATGCCGTGATGGCAATAGACCACGAGCGGCTTCTCGGGATCAAGCTCCCCGACCCGCTTGGGCAGCTCTCCAAGCGGGATCAGCGTGGCGCCTTCAAGCCTGGCAACCTCATGCTCCCACACCTCCCGCACATCGAGCAGTTGAATCATCTCGCCGGCTTCGAGCCGCCGCTGCAACTCCTCGGACCCAATTTGTATGGATGATTCGTTCATATTCGGGTAACAGCTAATCAGCATATCATACCAAGGTGATTTATGCGTACGGCGATGGGAGGATCGGGTGGAGAGGAATCTCTCCACCCGAATACAATGAATGGAGCAGACTGTATGATGCGTATGGACGATGGGGCCAGGGTGTGGGGCATCGGAGGGCGCGCGCGGCGACGAAGAAGGAGCAGCAAGTGTGGGCGCGCCGCCGAGTCGGTGAGGCGGCCGGATTCCTCGGTGTGAGCCGCACGGGCCACACAGATGAATCATTCAAGGGGCGTATCTCCCCTTAACTTGAGCGAGTGCCACACACGAGCGAGTTGACACTCCTCCAGTCAACCCGTATAATTTTTTATGTTTTTCAATCAGATGCGCCTCAAGCAACACGGCAACTCCATTCGCGCTAAACATGTACGAGCAATCATGTGTACGGCGATGAGGGTTGTCAGGGGGAGATGAGCATCTTCCCCTGACTCGTATGGATGGCACGGACACAACGGGGACTTTCGAGATCATCGGAACAACGGCCGATCTCGCCATTGAAGCCACGGCCGATTCCCTCGAACGGCTCTTCGCCACCGCGGCGGCCGGGCTGTTCAGTTTGCTGGTCGATCCGGCGCTGATCCGGCCGGTCTCGCAGCGGACCGTCACGGCCGAGGCCGGTGATGTGGTCGGATTGCTGATCGCGTTTCTGAACGAACTGCTCTTCCTGCACGAATCGGAGGATTGGCTCATGGCATCGGCATCCGTCACCTCATTGACGCCGACGCGCGTGCAGGCCGTCGTCACGGGAGAGACGATCGACCCAACCCGTCATCAGCTCCAACATCATATCAAGGCCGTCACCTACCACCGCGCCAGCGTGCGCCCAACCGAGCGGGGGTGGGAGGCGATGGTCATCGTGGACGTTTGAGAAAATGGGATGATTACGCAGACTGACCTACGTACGGCCGATGGGCCGGGGTGTGGGGGCGGCAGCCCCCACGGATCAATGCCGGGGGGACCTGTCTGCCGACAGGCAGGGAAAGCGGCGCCCTCCCCCTGACTGTAATGATGCATCCCCTCGTTCAACTCGACGACTATCGCTGGGAAATCCCGACCAGCTTTCAGGCCGGCATGCGCGTGCCCGGGATCATTTTCGCCAACAAGACGCTGGTGCAGGCCATCGTTCGTGATAAAGCCTATGAGCAGGTCGCCAACACCGCCTGCCTGCCGGGCATCGTCAAGGCCGCCTACGCCATGCCCGACATTCACTTCGGCTATGGCTTTCCCATCGGCGGTGTGGTCGCCACCGATGTGCGGAGCGGGGTCGTGTCACCCGGAGGCGTCGGGTTCGACATCAACTGCGGCGTCCGGCTGATCGCCACCCGGCTTCAACACGACCAGATCGCACCCAAAATCCCCGCGCTGATCGATGCGCTCTATCAGGCGGTGCCGACCGGCGTGGGCTCGGAAGGCGCGCTGAAACTCTCTCCCGAAGAGGAACGGGCCGTCCTGCGCAAAGGGGCGCGGTGGGTCGTGGAGCGGGGCATGGGTTCATCCGATGACCTCGCCCATACCGAAGCCGGCGGCGGCCTGGACGATGCCGACCCGGACGCCGTCAGCGCCAAGGCCTACGAACGGGGCCGGCGCCAGCTCGGCACGGTCGGCTCGGGCAACCATTTTATCGAACTGCAATATGTTGATCGGATTTATGACGAAGCGGCTGCTGCCGCCCTGGGATTGACCGAAGGGCTCGTCACCCTGATGATCCACTCCGGCTCGCGGGGGCTGGGCCATCAAGTGTGCACCGATTATCTGGCGATGATGGATCGCGCCATGGCCCGCTACGGCATTGAGCTCCCCGACCGGCAGCTCGCCTGCGTCCCCATTGCCTCGCCCGAAGGCCGGGCCTATCTGGGCGCAATGCGCGCGGCCGCCAATTTTGCCTGGGCCAACCGGCAGTGTCTCATGCACCAGTCGGAGCAGACGCTGCTGCAGGCCTTGAACGCGTCGCCGCGCGACGTGGGCTTTCGGCTGATTTACGATGTGGCGCACAATATCGTGAAAATCGAAGATCACATCGTGGATGGTGTATCCCGCCGCCTGGCCGTCCATCGCAAGGGGGCGACCCGCGCCTTTCCTCCGCACCACCCGGAACTCCCCCCTGACTATCAGACGATCGGCCAGCCGGTGATCATTCCCGGCGACATGGGGCGTTATTCGTTCCTGCTCACCGGCACCGCGCACGGCATGGCGGAAGCGTTCGGCAGCAGCTGCCACGGCGCCGGGCGGATGATGTCCCGCTCGGCGGCCTTGAAGGCGACGAGGGGACGGGCAATCACCGACGAACTCAAGCGGCAGGGCGTCACCGTCCGCGGCGCGACGATGAACACCATCCGCGAGGAAGTGCCCGAAGCCTATAAAGACGTCGCCGAGGTGGTGGACGTCGTCGTCCACGCCGGCATCGGCACCATTGTGGCGCGGCTCAAACCCATGGGCGTCATCAAGGGATAAGCCATGAGTCACACGGTTGCAGTCATCGGCGGAGGCAGTTGGGGCACCAGTCTGGCCTGGCTCCTGGCGGACAACGGCCGGACGGTGCGCCTTTGGATCTATGAGGAGGCGCTGGTCAACACGATCCGGACAACCCGCGAGAATACCCTCTATTTGCCCGGCGTACCGTTGCCGCCGGCGATTACGCCGACCACGTCCCTGAAGGAAGCCGTGGCCGACTGCGAATGTGTCGTCTTCGTCGTGCCATCGCACGTGACCCGTCGCGTCTTTTCCCAGTTGCAGCCCCATCTGCCGTCCACCATGCCGATCGTCATCGCGACCAAGGGCATCGAGAACGAGAGTCTTCTGCTCATGAGCGACGTCCTGCTGGACGTCGACCGGCAGCGGCGGCGCGAGTCGCTCGCGGTGCTGTCCGGTCCCAGTTTCGCCAAAGAGGTCTGCCGGCGGCTGCCGACGGCCGTGACACTGGCGGGAGCGCCGGCACTGACCAAAACGCTGCAACCGCACTTCACCACCGGGTACTTTAAATCGTTCCTCAGCCGGGACATGATCGGCGTGCAACTCGGGGGCGCCATCAAGAACGTGATCGCCCTGGCCGCCGGCGGCGCGGACGGACTGGGCTTCGGCCACAACACGCGGGCCGCGCTGATCGCCCGGGGCTTAGCCGAAATGATCCGGCTTGGCCTATCGATGGGCGCCGAAGCAAAAACGTTTTACGGGCTGTCGGGCATCGGCGATTTGATCCTGACCTGCACGGGCGACTTGAGTCGCAACCGCACGGTCGGTTATCAAATCGGACAGGGCCAGCCACTCGACAAAATTCTTTCCAACATGCACATGGTCGCCGAAGGCGTCAGCACGTCGAAAGCCGCCTACCAGCTGGCCAGACGGCAGCGGGTCGAAATGCCGATCGTCAACGAGATTTATGCCGTGCTGTTCGAGCAGCAATCCCCCCGCAAGGCCGTGGAGGATCTGATGGCCATGAGCGCGGGCGCCGAATCACCCGAGGGAGGTTGATCTCTGTGTCGGTACATGACACGCGTCCAACAACCAATGGGGGGTTGTCAGGGGGGAGATAGCGTCTCCTCCCTGACTCCAATCAAATGGGCGCAACGTCTCTGATCAGTCTCTTCGGCGGCCTGTGTCTGTTGCTGTACGGCCTTCGGCTCGCCGGCGAAGGGCTGCAGGGCGTCGCGGGCGGCAAACTGCGCAGCCTGTTGCAATCGGTCACCCGGCATCGACTGCTGGGACTGCTCTCCGGCGCGACCATGTCGGCCATCCTCCAAAGCAGCGGCGCCACACTCGTCATGCTGGTCAGCTTTACGAGCGCCGGCTTTCTCACGCTGCGCCAGGCGCTGGCCTTGATGCTGGGGGCCGACATCGGCACCACACTGACGGCGCAACTGCTGGCGTTTCAACTCTACGACTATGCGCTGGTGGTGGTTGGCGTCGGCGCCCTGTCATGGCTGCTGGGACGGAAACGACTGGTGAAATCGTTCGGCCTGTCGCTGCTGGGCTTCGGCTTCATTTTTCTTGCGCTCAAGTTCCTGGTGGACGGCCTGCTGCCGATCCGGACGAATGAAGCGGCGCAGACGTGGCTGCTGGAAATCAGTCGCTATCCGGCCTTGAGCCTGGTGGTGGCGGCGTTGTTGACCGCCATCATTCAGAGCAGCCTGGCGACCATCGGCATTCTGATCGCGTTTTCCACCCACGGGTTGCTGTCTCTTGATGGCGCGGTGCCCATGATTTTAGGCGCCAACATCGGCACCTGCGCGCTGGCCCTGCTCTCCAGCATCGGCGCGCCGGCCGAGGCCAAACGGGTCGCCATCGCGCACGCTGCGGTCAAGGTCGCCGGCGTCCTGCTGGTCTTTCCCCTCTTGGGGCCTTTTCAGCAGGTGGTCGCGGCCACTGCCGATACGCTGCCCCGCCAGATCGCCAACGCGCACCTGCTCTTCAACACCGCGCTGGCCCTGCTCTGTCTGCCGCTGACCGGTCCGCTGGCATCGGCCTTGACCGCCCTGGTCGCCGAGCCGGCCAAGCTGGGGCAGCCGGGACAGCCGATGCACCTCGATCCGTCCCTGCTGGAGACACCGGCACTGGCGATCGGGCAGGCGACGCGCGAATTGCTCCGGATGGCCGACATCACCCAGGAGATGTATCGAGCGACGCTCGTCGCCTTCACCCGCGATGACGAAGACGTCGTGGACCGGATCGAAGAGCTGGAAAATCATCTCGACGGCCTCAACCAGGCCATCAAGCTCTACCTGACCCGCATGTCCGAGACCGCCATGACGCCGACACAGCACCGGGAGGAAATGGGCATCCTGGTCGTCATCAACGAAATGGAAAGCATCGGCGACATCATCGATAAAAATCTGATGGAGCTGGCCAAGAAGAAAATCTACAAGGGGCTGCGTTTTTCAGATGACGGTCAGAAGGAAATCGTCGCGCTCCATCAGTTGATCGGCCGGCATCTGGAGATGGTCATCACGGCGCTGACCACCCGCAACGCGGAACTGGCGCAGGCGGTCATCGAGGCCAAGAACCAGGTCGCCCACCAGGAGCGGCAACTCAAGCAGGCCCACATCAAGCGGCTGCACGAGGGGTTGGCCGAATCGATCGAAACCAGCGCCATTCATCTGGACGTGCTGACCAATCTGAAACGGATCAACTCGCACGTGACCAACATCGCCTATGCCGTGATCGAACCCAATTTTACGTGATGATCCCGGTCCCGATACGACACCAGCCCCATGCTTGAACCCCGCCTCCGATCGCTGCTGACGGCGGTGCAACAGGGGCGCCTGTCGCTTGATCGGGCGATGGAGTCGCTGCGCCATCTGCCCTACGAAAACCTCGGCTACGCCCGGCTCGACCACCACCGGCCGCTGCGGCAGGGGCTGCCCGAGGTCGTCTTCTGCGAGGGCAAACAACCCGATCAGGTCGCGCAGATTCTCCACCGCATGCAGGGACGGGGCGCGCCCGTGCTCGCCACGCGCGTCTCGCCCGCGCTGGCCGCCTATCTGCGTCGACGCCATCCCGGTCTGGTCTATCACCGGCTGGGGCGCGTCGCGGTTCTGCCGGCCAATGGCGCGGTCAACCGGTCGCCGGCCAGACATGCGCAGCACGCGCCCCTCATTCTCGTGATCACCGCCGGCACGGCCGACCTGCCGGTTGCCGAAGAGGCGCGAATCACGGCCGAGACGTTCGGCCACCGGGTCGAGACCCTCTATGACGTCGGTGTCGCGGGCCTGCACCGGTTGACGATTCACCTGCGGGAGTTGCAGGGAGCGGATGTGCTGATCGTCATCGCCGGGATGGAAGGCGCCCTGCCCAGCATCGTCGGCGGGTTGACCGGCCGTCCCGTCATCGCCGTGCCGACCAGCCGGGGTTACGGCGCCCACTTCGGCGGGTTGGCGCCGCTGCTGACCATGCTGACGAGCTGCGCCCCCGGTCTTGCCGTGGTCAACATCGACAACGGCTTCGGCGCCGCCGCGCTGGCGCACCGGATCCTGACCCCGCGCCCCCCGCAGAACGGACACAACACACGCACCCGCCGACTGACAAAACGCACACCAACACATCGACGCAAATCACCGCACGCATGATCCCCAAACCCAAACTCGCACACCTGGACTGCTTCTCCGGCGTCAGCGGCGATATGCTGCTGGGCGCGCTGCTGGATGCCGGCCTGCCCCTTCACGAGCTCAAACGCGATCTCGCCCGCCTCCGGTTGCCGCGGTTCGATCTGTCGGTGCGAACGGTCCATAGGGGTTCGTTAACCGCGCGTCTGCTGACGGTAACCCCACGGCGTCCGTTCCCGCGTCAGCCGACCTTTGCCCAGATCACCGCACTGGTCCGGCGAAGCCGCCTGCCGTCGCCGGTGATCGAACGCGCCCTCGCCTGTCTGAAGGCGTTGCACGACGTGGAGGGCACGGTCCACGGGCATCGACATGGGGGACGCGGCCGGGGGCTGCCCGACGCCTTCCGCGGCGTCGAACTGATCGACACGCTGGTCGATCTGGTCGGTGTCGCCGCCGGAATCGAACGGCTGGGGATCGCCGGCCTGACGGTCTCGCCGGTCAATCTGGGTCACGGGATAATCATGCACGCGGGCACAGGCGACGCGCTGCACCACGGGCCGCTGCCGATTCCAAGTCCGGCCACGGCCTGGTTGCTGAAAGGATTTCCGGTCTACAGCGACGGCCCGGCCGTCGAGCTGACCACGCCGACGGGCGCGGTGCTCCTCCGCACCCTGGCGCACCCCTCTCCCTCGCTGCCGTTGATGCGGCTGACCGCAGTCGGTCACGGCGCCGGCCACCGGCGGCTCGATCCCTGGCCCAATCTGGTGCGCCTGCTACTCGGAGAAGGAATCACCGCCGAAGCCGCAGCGGGACGGCCGGCCGCCATCACCGAAGAAGCGCTGATTGAAATCGACACCACGGTGGATGATTGCAACCCGCAGCTCTTTGATCACATCCGCGAGCGGCTCTTCGCACTCGGCGCGCTGGACGTCTATCTGACGCCCGTCATCATGAAGCAGGGGCGGCCGGCCACGCAGATCACGCTGCTGGCAAGGCCCGAACGGGCCGACGAGCTCATTCCGGTGCTCTTCGAAGAAACCACCACGATTGGCGTCCGATTGCGTGAGATCCGCCGTCGGATTTTGCCGCGCCGCTTGGTCCGGATGCGGACGCCCGACGGGCCCGTCCGCGTCAAGCTCGTGGGAACGCCGCACGGCTTGGAAGCCAGACCGGAATATCGGGACGGCCGCGCCATCGCCGAGCGCACCGGCGAGCCGCTCCGCACAGTGCTCACGCGGCTCGAACGGCTGGCCGAGCGCCGCTTTGTCCATGGCCGGCGGCCTGGCCAACGGGGAAACCGGCGATGACCACCACCGCCTGGCTGTTCGGCGCCCTGCTAATGGTGCTGGCCTCCGCCCACCTCTTCACCAACGGCGTGGAGTGGTTGGGCAAACGGCTCGGCTTTTCGCACGGCATCATCGGCAGCATCCTGGCCGGCGTGGGCACCGCCCTGCCCGAGACGATCATCCCCGTCATCGCCATTCTGTTCAGCAGCGGTGAACCGACGCATCGGGATATCGGGATGGGAGCCATTCTTGGGGCTCCCTTCATGCTGACCACCCTCACCATCCCCCTGGTGGGCGCAGCCCTGCTCGGCTTTGCCGCATTGAAGCGGCGCAAACCCGTCTTTCATCTCAACCCCGCCTTCATCCGGCTCGACCTGACCTATTTTCTCATCGGCTACAGCCTGGCCATGACCGCGGCGCTGGTGCCCGTGTCCGGCCTTCGCTACCTGATCGCGCTCTTTCTCCTCTTCCTCTACGGCCACTATATCTGGCGCCTCCAGCGGCTGGACCGTCAGCACGCCGCTGATGACGATGACATCCCTCCGCTCATATTTTGGCGCCGCCGCTCCACCCCGCCGATGGCGATCATTCTGCTGCAGGTCGTCTGCGGCCTGGGCGGCATCATCGCCGGAGCCCACGTGTTCGTCGATGCCGTGGAGGCCGCCGCAGCCGCGTTGGCGGTGCCCCCATTGCTGCTCTCCCTGCTGGTCACCCCGGTGGCCACCGAATTGCCGGAAAAGTTCAACAGCTTGATCTGGATCTTCCAGCGGAAGGACGCCCTGGCGGTCGCCAACATCACGGGGGCGATGGTGTTTCAATCGACCTTTCCTGTCGCCGTCGGCCTGGTCGGCACTCCCTGGCAACTCGATTGGCACGGCTGGGCCACGAGCCTGTGCGCGCTGACCGCCGCCTCGGTCTATTTGACACTCCTGATCCGCCAACGGACCTGGCATCCCTGGCAGCTCGTCCTGGGAGCCGCGCTCTATATCGGATTTGCCGCGGCGGTGTGGCTGATCTGACCCGCTGGCAAGGGCGGGGTTCTTCCATCCCTGTTTTCCATCACTTTTTTGACATGATGCACGATCGATGCTACACTAACTTCCGTCGTGGATCATCATGCGCAAAGGGACCGGATCGATGGTAACGGTCGTGGGGAGCGAGTGCAGGCACCTCGGGGGACGCAGCGATGGATGTCCTAATCGCTGATGACGAGCCCTATATTCTGCGCTCTCTTTCCTTCGTCCTGAAGAAAGAAGGCTACGCCTGTGACACGGCCAGGGACGGCGAAGAGGCGATCGAAAAGGTCAAACGGCTTCAACCCAAGGTCCTGTTTCTTGACATCATGATGCCGAAGAAAACCGGGTTTGAGGTGTGCCGAACGCTGAAGGCCGATCCGGCCTATCGTTCGATGAAAATCATCATGCTGACCGCCAAGGGGCAGCAGCACGACATCGAGGAAGCCAAGTCGAGCGGGGCCGACGACTACGTCACCAAACCGTTCAGCCCCAAAAAAGTCCTCGAAAAACTCTCGGCCGTCCTCAAATCATCGTAGCCGACGCCATGCGCATCACACCGTCTCGCTCGCTGCACGGGACCAGTCACAGCGAGCGACACGCCCTCCGGATCCTCTTCTCCCTCCTGGCAATGCTGGCGCTGACAGCGCCTTCGATCAGCGAAGCCTTTGAACTCCGCGGCTTCGGCGACGTCACCTATACGAAAAGCGACGAGGCCGCCTCAACCGCGCATCACGGAACATTCACCCTGGGGCAGCTTGATCTCTACATCACCCAACCGATCACCGACAGGATCGACGTGCTGACGGAGTTGTCCGTTGAAACCGATTCCTCGGGCGATACGGGCATCGACCTGGAACGGCTGCAGATCAGCTATCAGGCCAGGGACTGGCTCGTCATCCGGGCGGGGCGGTTCCACAACCTGATCGGCTACTGGAATCTGACCTTCCACCACGGCCGGCAGATTCAGACCACCATTGAACGACCCACGATGCTGGCGTTTGAAGACAGGGGGGGCTTTTTGCCCGTCCATTTGGTCGGTCTGTGGCTCAGCGGGTATATCCCAACGGGACCGCTGCTGCTCAATTACGGCATCATGGTGGGCAATGGCCCAAAAATCGCGAACGTCGATCCTCTGCTCGGCGGCAACCTCGATCCGAACAATATC
The DNA here is from genome assembly GCA_041484905.1 of Nitrospiria bacterium. Taxonomy (GTDB): domain Bacteria; phylum Nitrospirota; class Nitrospiria; order JACQCE01; family JACQCE01; genus JACQCE01. The sequence goes on along the minus strand of JBGPIL010000020.1, from coordinate 7,145 downwards.
ACCGACAACAGCGGCAACAAAGCGGTGGCGTTCGATCTGACGATTCACCCGGCAGCGCTGCACAACATGGGGCTGAGCGTCTGCGGCAATATCAGCCGGGTGGAAGGCTTCGACACCCCGGGACTTCAGATCGCCAACATCAGCCAGCAGATCCTCTGCGGCGAAGCGCATTACGTCACCGAAACCATTGAACTGCTGGGCGAGTACTACGTCTTATTCGATCAGGACAAACAGACAGGCCTCGGACATTTTACGAATCACGCCTGGTATCTACAGGCGGCCTACACCTTCGCCACCAAGTATGTGCCCTATGTGCGCTACGAACACATCTCGGTGGATGAAGGTGATCCGTACATGACGATGCTCAATGTCCTCGATACCGCCAAGACCATCCTCGGTTTTCGTTACAATCTGGCCTCGGCCAGTTCCGTGAAAGCCGAGGCCCGGTTTGTGAGCCACCCGGCCCCTGCCGGCCTGGCCGAACATGCGCACGAATTCGCCATCCAATGGGCCTTTTGGTTTTGATACGCAGGCGGCTGCTCAAGGCAGCGGTCGTCCTCGGCCTGCTGTGGTGCGGCCTGGCCGATGTCCCTCCCCCTACGGTGGAAGCGGCCAACAATCTGGTCATTGTGGCCAGCCAACTCTATCCGACATCCAGACTCACCAAGGAAGAAGTGCGGGAGATTTATCTCGGACACAGGATGATTGAGCAGTTTCTTCGAATCCGCCCCATCGACCAGTCGGACCCGGCCATTCGAACGGCCTTTCTGCAATCGGTTCTCAGTCTATCCAAGGACGCCTACATTGATCATTGGAACCGGCTCCTCTTCCAGCAAGGCGGCCTGCCGCCCCTGCTGAAGGATTCGCCCGATGACGTGATTAAGGAACTGCTCAAAACCGACGGCGCCATCGCCTACCTGTGGGAGCACGATGCGGCAGGACAGAACGGCCTCAAGGTGTTGCTCGTCATCCCCCTCAAGTAGCCTCAGCCCCGTGCCGTCCTCCCAGGCATCGCCGGCGCCATCGATCAGTCCGGCGGCCCTTCAACCGTTGACACCACCCCGCAACGGCGGCGTTTTGACAAGACCTGACCCGGTCGCTATAATGGAAACCGTTCCCCCCCTGGCCACTCACCCAGCGTAGCACCGATGAGGCAGACGTATCGGCTGACACCCAAGCTGGTCACCCTGATCGTGGGGGCGGGCCTGCTCTCCATGGCCATTGCGCTGGTGCTCGTGTTCTCCGTGCAGAAAAAAGCCCTGACGGAATCGCTCGGCCATCAGTTTGAAGTCCTTGCCAACATCACCAGCGCGAGGCTGACGAATCTCCTCGACCAGACCTTCAGCGAGGCGACGTTGCTGGGGTTGGACCCCCTCATCCGGGAAGCGGTCGAAGACGCCAACCGCCGCTACGCCGGCCGTTCGCCCGCTCAAATCCAGGCCGAGATCAACCGGTTGCAGGCCCAGTGGAACACAAAGACGGTGACTGAGGAACTCGGTCACCGCTACAAGGACAGCCGGACCGCCATGTTTCTTCGACGCTACCTTGAACAACCCGCCGTCGCGCGAAAATATCTCACGATCCTCGTGGCGGACCGTTACGGCATGCTGGTCACCAGCCCCTACAAACCGGACGACATCAATTTCAGCAATCAGGAATGGTGGCGGGCGGCCTACAAGGACGGCGCCGGCGGTTACTACGCCAGCGACGTCTCCTTGGCGGCGCTCTCCCCGGAGATGGACAAAACCTATATGATTCAGTTCGCGGTCCCCATCATCGCTCCGCAGGGGCAGCAGGCCATCGGCGCCCTGGTCGTCGTCAGCACCGTCAGCCACCTGTTCGCGGCGGTCACCGGTCTTCGCATGGGGCAAAATGACCACGTCATGCTGGCCAATTCCAGCGGCGTGTTGATTTTCTGCCCCGTGTTTCTGGTCAAAAACCACACCCTTAAAGCGGAGCTGGTCCAGGCCATTTCCAAACCCACACCCGGCTGGACCCAAACAAGATTCGATGTCCACTATCAGGGTCTCACGCTCAACGGCCACGCGCCGGTCACCACCACCACCATCCTCAATCCCGCAAGCTTCGGAGGCCAGCGATGGTATATCTTCACCAGCCAGGATCCGAAGGAGACCTACGCCCCCATGACCCGCCTGTTAACCTGGGTCGCGGTTGCCGGCACCGGCGGACTGGGACTGCTGGGGATCACGGCCTTTTTTATCGCGCGCCGATTCACCCAGCCGATCCGGGAACTGCAGGAGGGCGCCAAGCTGATTGGTTTCGGCAATCTGGACTATCGTCTCACGATTCCAACAGGCGACGAGATTGAGGAACTGTCGTACGAATTCAATGAAATGGCGACGAAACTCAAAACCGCCTACACCAATCTGGAACAACGGGTGGCGCAGCGCACCCGGGAGTTGGAGGATCGCAACCGCCAGCTGTCCATTCTCTATGCCGTCAGCTCCAGCCTGAGCGCCGCGACCGAAATCAAAGGGCTGCTGTCGACCGCGCTGGCCACCACCACCCAGCAATTGGGGTCGCTGATCACCTTCATTCATCTGGTCGACGACGCGCCGCTCCTGCACGGCAGCCATCCGCACACGCCGATCGCCAACCGTGGCGCGTTGGAGCGCGAGGTGATCGAGGCCTGCAAGGAATGCATGCAACCGCCGGCGCAGGCCGTCCGCCTGAAGCAGGTCGTTGTCCGGGGAGAACTCCCCCCGCCCCCCGCCGGCGCGCCATCGGGAAACAGCGCACAGGCCGGAACGGGAGAGGCGTCCATTCTCCTGACCATTCCGCTCCTGTCGAAAAACAGGATCATGGGCGCCATGGCGCTCTGGTATCCCCAGGGCAGCGGGCTTCGGTTGGAACACGATCGATATTTGTTGCTGACGCTGGGGCACCAGATCGGCGCCGCAATCGAGGCGGCGCAGCTGTTCGAACAGACCAAAAAACTTGACCAGCTCAAATCGGAATTCGTGTCAAAAGTGTCCCACGAATTGCGCACCCCGCTCACCTCCATCAAGGGGTTCGGGGAAATCCTCGCTTCCTACGATGACATCGAGCCCGCAAACCGCCAGGAATTCATTCAGATCATCAACGAGGAAAGCGACCGGCTGACCCGCCTGATCAACGATCTGCTTGATCTGTCGAAGATCGAGGCCGGCAAAATCGAGTGGATCATCCAGCCGATCGACATGGGGCAGATTCTTCGGTATACCGTCAAGCAGGTCCAGGCTATGACTCTCAAGAAACCGCTGACCCTTGTCCTGAACCTGCCGCCTTCACTCCCGCTGGCCATGGGCGACCGGGACCAACTCGTGCAGGTGATGGAAAACCTGCTCAGCAACGCGGTCAAGTTCACGCCCCAGGGCACCATCACCGTGGGCGCAAGCTGGGAACCGGCGGCCACCGCCGCTGACCCATCGGCGACGCCGAAGCTGACGGTGTTTGTGCAGGACAGCGGCATCGGCATTCCCGAGCATGAATTGGCCCCCATCTTTGAAAAATTTCATCAAATCACCGATGCCAACCGCACCCTCCCCAAGGGCACGGGCCTGGGGTTGGCCCTCTGCCGGGAAATCATCAACCATATGCACGGCGACATCTGGGCTGAAAGCACGCTGGGGCGGGGCAGCCGCTTTTTCTTCACCCTTCCGCTGGCGACGCCGGTCGCGCTGCGACCGACGGCGGAGCCCGCCACAACCCGCGCGGGTTCGAGCTAACACAATGGCTGCTCCCCTTCCCATGGCCCGGCATGACATCGAGCAGCTCTTCGAAGAAGCCGGCCGTTTAGGCCAGTGCTCGCTGGCGTTGCTCTCCCCCGAGGGAGCATTGTCAGTCCGGTGGCCGAAATTACCCCAACACCCGCACGCGGCCGGCGCGGCGGCCGACAGCGCCGATTGCCTGAGGCTGCTGGCGCCGATGGTCCTGGCGCTCACACCGTCGAATCCCACACTGTCATGGGTCTGTCCCCACGGCGTTGAGTTCGCCGTCGGCGCGCTGTTTGTGCAGTCGGCGCCGGCGGGCAGCATCGTCGCCTACGGCGATCACTCCGGACAGGCGCTGTCGTTGACCCGCCTGTTGCGCCTGCATCTGCAGCAGGTGATCGATCTCCAGCAGGAGATGGAAAATCTCTCCAACGAGATCGCCCGCAACTACGAAGAGCTCAATTTGCACTACGAGCTGTCGGCCAAACTCGGCACGCACCCGACCCCCGACCCCATCTATCAGAACGTGGTCGAACAGATCCGGCGCGGCATCAGTTGCGATTACATTGCCATTCTCCTCCGCGATGAACAGGGCGGCCTGTCGGCCGTCTACGCGACCGATCGATCCGGCCGCCCGCTGCCGCCGTTTCGTCTCAGCCCCAATGAGGGGCTCAGCGGCGAGGTCATGAACACCGGCGCGTCCATGATCGTCTGCCGCGCTGATCAACATCCCCGGTTCGTCCCGCCGCCCTATCCCGTCACCGCCCAGATGTCCGTCCCGCTGGTGACCAGCGGCAAGGTCCTGGGCGTGATCAATCTGAGCGACAAGGAAGGGGGCGCCGAGTTCAGCACGAACGACTTGAAACTGCTCGAAACGATCGCCCGGCAGGCGGCCATTGCGCTGGAGAACGCCCGGTTGTTCGCCGATGTGCGCTCCCTGTTCCTGAGCGCGGTCAAGTCGCTGGCCAGCGCGATCGACGCCAAGGATCCCTACACGCACGGCCACTCGCTGCGCGTCGCCTACTATTCAGCCATCATCGCCGAACAGCTCCCGCTGCCCCCCGAGCAACGGGAGGAGGTCTATCTGGCCGCCGTGCTGCACGATGTGGGAAAAATCGCCATTCCGGAATCGATTCTGCTCAAACCCGGCTCGCTGACCGAGCAGGAATGGGACACCATGAAGCGCCATCCCCTGCACAGCGCGCAGATCCTCGGCGAGATCAAACAATTCGGAGCCCTCTCCCGCATCGTGCGGCACGAGCACGAACGGTACGACGGCACCGGCTATCCCGACGGGTTGAGAGCGGAGGCGATCCCGCTGGCCAGCCGGATCATCGCCGTGGCCGACGCCTACGACGCCATGACCACCAGCCGGAGCTACCGGCAGGGGATGACGCCCGAGCAGGCGATCCACCTGCTGGACAAATCGGCCGGCACGCAATTCGACCCGAAGGTGTTTGCGCATTTCAAAACCGCGTTCGAGCAGGGCCGGTTGACGCTGCCGCCCGACGTCCCCGCCCAGTTCATGGTGTCAGAGTAAAACAGTTCACAGTTCATAGTTCATGGTTCATAGTAAATAATGCCCTTTTGTCCTGGCCATGAACCGTGAACCATCAACCATGAACCCATTACCACGCATCGGCATCACGATGGGCGATCCGGCCGGCATCGGCCCGGAAATTATTTTAAAGGCGCTCGCCACGCCGGCGCCGTTTCGCCGCTGCCGTCCGATTCTCTTCGGCCATCCGGGGCTCTTCGAGCAAGAGATCCGACGGCTCCGTCTGCCGTTGAAGCTCGAACAGGTCGATGAAACGAGGCACTGGACCGCGTCACCCGGCCGCCTGCCGCCCGGTCGTCTCCCGCCCTCTTGTCTCCCAATCGTCCCCATAGACCATCATGGCGCACCGCCCCACGCCGGTTGCCTTTCGGCCGCCGGCGGACGTTTAGCCGCGCGGGCGATTGAGCAGGCGACCGCATGGGCCCTGGCGGGACGGATCGACGCCATCACCACGGGGCCGATCCACAAAGTCGGCCTCGCCCGGGCCGGCTATCCGTTCGAAGGCCACACCGAATTTCTGGCCGCGTTGACGGGGAGCAAAACCGTCGGCATGATGATGATCGGCGGCGGTCTGCGGATCATGCTGGCGACCATTCACGTGGCCATCCGCGACCTCCCCAGCCGGTTGACCACGCACGCCATTCTGACGGCCATCCGGCTCACCCACCGCGCCATGCGGGAGTGGTTCGGCAAGTCCCACGCCGCCATCGGTGTCTCGGGGCTGAACCCGCACGCCAGCGATCACGGCCGGTTCGGTGATGAAGAAGCCCGGCTCATCAAGCCGGCGGTCGCAAGGGCCAAACGCCTGGGCATCCGGGCGACAGGCCCCTATCCGGCCGACACGCTCTTTCACCGGGCCCATCGGGGCGAATTCGACGCCACCGTCGCCATGTATCACGACCAGGCGCTGATTCCCATCAAACTGCTCGCCTTCGGCCGGGCGGTCAATCTGACGGTTGGCCTCCCCTTCGTCCGCACCTCCGTCGATCACGGCACCGCGTATGATATCGCGGGCAAAGGTGTGGCAGACCCTGGAAGTTTGCTCGAAGCGCTCGAGCTGGCGGCCCGGCTTGCCAAAGGATGAAGGGTAACGGGACAACTCAAAAAAAGGGGACAGGCTACTTTTTCGACAGCCCGAAGGAGATTAATGGGGGAAAAAGTAGCCTGTCCCCTTTTTCCATCGCCGCATGAAAAAACCTCGACTTAGCCAGCATTTCCTGATCAACCGCGGCCTGTGCCATCGAATCGTCGATCTGGCAAAGCTCATGCCCACAGATCGCGTCATCGAAATCGGCCCGGGGCGCGGCGCGTTGACCTCGTTGCTGCTCGAGCAGGCGGGCGAGGTGTGGGCGATCGAAGTCGATCCATTCCTGGCCGGTCAACTGCGCGAACAACTCGGCGACCGCCCGCACTTCCATCTCGTTGAGCAGGATGCCATGCGCGTGGCCTTCGAGGAGCTGGCCGCGCCGTTTAAAGTTGTCGCCAACCTGCCCTACGCCATTGCCAGCCCGCTGTTGGTCCGGCTGCTGGAGGCGCGACGGTCGATTCCCCTGATGGTGCTGATGTTCCAGCGCGAAGTGGCCGAGCGGCTCGTCGCCAAACCCGGCAGCCGCACCTACGGGTTTTTAAGTATTGTGGCCCAGCTCTATGCCGAGGTGAAACTCGAATTGATCGTCTCTCCCGGCAGCTTCCAGCCGCCGCCGAAGGTCGACTCGGCCGTTGTCACCGTCACGCCCCGTCCCAGCCCCCTGATCCCGCTCGACGATGACGCCGCCTTCCTCCGGCTGGTCCGTCACGGCTTCGCCCATCGGCGAAAAACCATCCGCAACAGCTTGCGACATATTTCTCCACACCTCCAATTAACGGCGGACCAG
>JBGPIL010000019.1:0-17986 GCA_041484905.1 Nitrospiria bacterium | reverse complement strand
TCGCCCAGGTCGTCGCCGCCACGATGAATCCGCGCTATGTGTCGAGCATTCGACCAGGCGATGAAGGCTCGTCGCTGTATCGCGCCCTGATTGCCGATATGACACGGCTTAAGACCGTTACCCGCGTGAAGGATATTTATGTCTTCGACCAGAGGAATCGGATCATCCTGGATGCCGATGAGGAGACGCCGATCGGACAGGAGTATTTACTGCTCAAATTGGACCAGCGGGAGTTGGAGGAGGTCTGGAAGGGCGGCGCTGCGGCCTCCACGCTCTACCAGGGGAGCGACGGGAAGTTGTATAAATCGGGTTATGCGCCCCTGACTGACAGTCGCGGAACCGCCTTTGCCGCGATCGGGGTTGAAGGGGGGGCGGAGTTTTTCGACGTGATCGACAAGGCCCGCCGGCAGATGCTCGTCATCGCGCTCGTCAGCGCCCTGTTGGCGGCCGGCGCGAGCGTGCTCCTGGCGCGGTCGATCGTCGGCCCGCTCCAGTCACTGGTGACGGCGGTCGAGTCGGTCGGGCAGCATGAGACCTACCCGCAGGTGGAACTCCGTCGATCGGATGAGATCGGCTATCTGGGCGAACGGTTCAACGCCATGGTGACCAGTCTGGCCGAAAAGGACCGGCAGCTGAACGACCTCTACCGGCGCGAAAAAGAGCGGGCGAATCTTCTTGAGGATGAAGTCCGAATCAAGGAACGGCTGGCCGCGCTGGGCGAGATGTCGGCCGGCATCGCCCACGAGATTCGCAACCCGCTCGGGGCGATCGAAGGCTTCACGGAGCTGCTCGATCGGCGGGTCACCGATCCGGCCGCGAAGGAGTTGGTCCGGGAGATTCTTCTTGAGGTGAACAATCTGAACCGGATCGTGACCCAGTTTCTCACGTTTGTCCGAGAGCCCCAGCTCAAGGTGGAGCCGGCCGATCTTTCGGCCATGACCCAGGCCGCGATCGACACGGTCATGGCGGACAAGGGGCGCGCCGGGATCCGGCTGGAGACGCGCCTTCCTGCGGCGTTGCCGCCGATCGCCGTCGACGCCGATCTGCTCAAGCAGGCGCTGGTGAATCTCATTCGGAACGGTGTCGAGGCGATGCCGTCTGGCGGCACGCTGGGTGTCCGGCTTGAGACCAAGGAGCCGTGGTTGCTGATTGCCGTGTCCGATTCGGGGCAGGGGATCGCGCCGGCCGACCGGCGCCGCATTTTCGATCCCTTCTTTACCACGAAGAAGGAAGGGACCGGTCTGGGATTGGCGATCACGCACCGGCTGATCCAGGCTCACGGCGGGAAGATCGAGGTGGAGAGTCATCCGGGGCAGGGCAGCTGCTTTACCGTCTGGTTGCCGATGAGGAGGGCGGGAGGATGATCCGCGTCCTGATCGTCGAAGACAAGGCGAGCATGGCCCGGATGCTGCATCAGCTGTTTGCGTCGAAGGGCCATGAGGTGACCGTCGCGTCCGACGGCGCCGAGGCGATGGCGAAGATTCAATCGGCCGATTTTCACCTGGTCATCACCGATTTAAAAATGCCGAACGGCGACGGTCTTCACGTCTTGCAGGCGGTCAAGGCAAAATCGCCGAGCACCATTGTGCTCATCATGACCGCGTTTGGCACGATTGAGAACGCTGTTGAAGCGATGCGCCTCGGCGCATTCGATTATCTGCTCAAGCCCTTCTCGATTGCCGAGATCGAGCTGAAGGTGGAAAAGGCGTTGGAACAGCAGCGGCTCCAGGCCGAGAATGCCTATCTGAAAGAGACGATCCGGACGGGATTCGGCCGGTTGATCGGCTCGAGCGGCGCGATGCAGCAGGTCTATGGCTTCATTCAGAAGGTCGCGCCGAGCGCGGCGCCGGTCCTGATCCTGGGCGAATCGGGTGTCGGCAAGGAGCTGGTGGCGCGCGCGATTCATGACACGGGTCCGCGCGCCGACCGGCCCTTTATCGCAGTCAACTGCGCGGCTCTATCGGAAGGGTTGATTGAAAGCGAGCTGTTCGGCCACGAGCGGGGTGCCTTCACCGGCGCTGTGACACAAAAAAAAGGGCGATTCGAACTGGCGGACGGCGGCACGCTGTTTCTTGATGAGATTGCAGAGCTGTCCCCTGCGCTGCAGGCCAAGTTGCTGCGGGTCCTGCAAGAGGGGGAGTACGAACGGGTCGGCGGCCATCAGACGCTTCGCGTCGACGTCCGGGTGATCGCCGCGACCCACCGCGACCTGACCCGGGCGATCGAGTCCGGGCAATTTCGCGAGGATCTTTACTATCGGGTGAACGTGTTGTCGGTCACAGTCCCGCCGTTGCGCGAGCGGCCGGACGATCTCCCGGCGTTGGTCGAGCATTTTTTGGCCAGAGCGGCGGCCGCGATGCACAAGTCCGTCACCATCGCCCCGGAAGTGTTGGCGCTGTTGCAACGCTACCGGTGGCCGGGAAACATTCGGGAGTTGGAGAATGTGATCGAACGCGCCATGGTCCTGACGGACGGCCCCGCCATCCGGGCGACGGACCTGCCCAAGGAGGTCACCGGCCTGTCGGGCGAGGCGGCGCAGGCCTTCAGTGATCCGAACCTCCCGCTGGATGAAAAAATGGCCCGGCTTGAGCAAGAAGCGATTCGTCAGACGCTGGAGGCGGTGGGATGGAATCAGACCCAGGCCGCCAAGCTGTTGGGGATCAAACGCAGTTCGCTCCAATACAAGATGAAACGGTATGGCCTTGAGCGCTAAACGGATGATCCGGTCGGTCGTATTGCTGCTGACGCTGTGTGCGGCGGCGGGTCGCCTCGACGCCGCGGAGCCGACTGCCCCATCAGACACCCTGGAACAGGGGAGGGCGGAACTGACCCGGATTCAAGCGCGCCAGCAGGCACTGGAGGCGCGTGTGGCCGACATCCGGGCCGATGAGCAGCGGCTGGATGTGTTGGTACGGCAGTTGAAGTTGCAGCCGCCTGGATTGTCCGATGCATTTCTGAAACTGCGGCTCGATCGCGCCTTGCGCCAACTTCGTGACCGGTTGGTTGAACTGCAAGCCGTCCGCCGGGAGCAGCGGGAATTAACCGAGCATGAGCGGAGCACCCGCGAGCGGGTCGGGGCGCTCCTCCGCGTCGAGGCCAACCGGCGGCTGGCCGATGCCGAGCACGCCTTCACCACGGGCCGGGAAGAGGAGGCAAACGCCCTCTACCGCCAATCGTTGGCGTTGATGCAGGAGAGCGAGCGGGTGGCCCATCCCTCCGTCCCCCCCGTCCCAACGATGGTCCGAGACCGGTACGAGTTTGATCCCGAATTGACGGGCGCGGAAGAACCGGCCGAACTGGTCCAGATCGGCGTGCTGCTGCGGCATGAAGCGGAGGAACTCGACCAGGGACTGAAGGCGCTCCATCAACGCGCCCAGCAGATCCAGACCGATCTGGCCTTCGAGCGGCGTGCCGCTAGATTTCAGGGCATCCGTGAGCGGGATGCTGAGGCGGCCGTCGAACCGCAACCGGCTGTGACTCGGGAGGCGGAGCTGGAGCGGCAGCTGACGGAGGTCCGCAATCAGATCAGCCACGATGATGTGCAGAGGCGCCATTTTCTGGGGCGAGCCAAGGAGCTGGAGGCCCTGGCGGCCAGCCGCGAACGGCAGCCTGGAAGGCACGGCCAATGAACCCGGTCAGCGAGCATAGTCCCCGCCTTTTGCCTCGAACGCGCGCGTGCGTTCGAGGCTTGGTGCAAGCCAGGCGGGGTGGGCGAGCGAAGATAAAAATGCCTCTTTCCGCTCGGGTCGAAGAATCCCCGCCTCCGCCTCAGCCGAAGGCGGGGTTCTTCAACCGACTCATCTTCAGGGCAGCGGTGGTGGCGGTGGTGATGATCGGTTTGACGGCCTGTGCGCTCCACGATCCGTACCGGCTGGGCAACCAGGCCCTGGAACAGCGGCGCTATGAGGAGGCGATCCGCCGGTATCAGCAGGCGCTGGCGGAGCATCCCGATGATCTCCGGGCTCGAAACAATCTCGGCGTCGCCTACCTGCGCGCCGACAAACACGACCTGGCGTTTCAGGAGTTTCAGAAAATTCTGGCCCGGCATCCGGCCGAAGCCAAGGCGCATTTCAACCTCGCCCTGGTGTATTACAAACAGGGACTGTATGACCGGGAATTGGAGGAATACCGGAAGACGATCGAGCTGGACCCTGATCACTTCGAGGCGCACGTCCATCTGGGCCATGCTTCCCTGGCGAAGGGAATGGAGGCCGACGCCATCCGGGAATATGAGTGGGTCCTGAAGAGAAACCCGAGCCATCTGTCAGCCCTGTACAACCTGTCGCTGATCGATGAGGATCGGGGAAAGACCCGCGACGCGCTGTTGCTGCTTGAGCGATATCTGAAGCTCGATCCTCACGGCCAATGGTCGGCCAAGGCGGCTCAGCGGGCGGCGGTCTTGCGTCAACGCCTTTCTTCCCAGCCGTAATCCCTCACCCCCTGTTCCTTTGATTTGGTAAGAGGCAGGTCGTTGCCTCATTCAGGGGAGTGGAAGCCAAAGCCACTCTCCCGGCTTCCCTCTGCCGGAAAGCTGGCAGAGCCGGTCGGCTGCTGCCAGCTTTCCGGCAATTCCCCGTGTGTTTATCTGGTGGTTTCATCGCATGAGGATATCTCATAATCGCATGATTTATTTTATAAAAATTGAATAATTTGATACAAGACAACACTCCGACTCTCTTTAGCGGTTCAGCAGATGAGGTCGATTCTTCACCCCCCATATGTGTGAGGAAAACTATGGCATTGTTATTGCACTATTCTTGCCCTGGGCAGCAGAGGTCTGCTGCAGTCTAGCCGTACCTGCGTAGGACTAAGGAGCCGTGACCATGAATCAACGGATGCGAGAGGTTGAGCGAACGCGCGGCAATGTTTTTGCCCGTCTCATTGGCGTTGGCGCAATCGCCCTCCTCATCAGCGGCGTCGTGTTTGCCTTGTCCGGCCTGCCAGCTTCCCGCGCAGTGGCGGAAAGTGCTCCTGCCGCAAAATCGGAGCAACTTCCGGAAAAATTTGATCACGATTCCACGGCCTTTCCGCTCCGGGGCGCGCACCGAAGCGTTAAATGCGAGCAATGCCACCTGGGCGGGCAATATAAGACGCTGCCGGATCGCTGCGATGAGTGCCACAACGGCCAGATCGCATACGGAAAACCGAACAACCATTTCCGAACCGCCCAAAATTGCATTCTGTGCCACAGCGACTCAGCCTGGTCTCCCGTCTTCTTCCGCCATGATCTGGCGGCGGTGGCGGGGCAATGTGACACCTGCCACAACGGGCAGACGGCGACCGGCAAGCCGCCCGGTCACGTGCCGACCACCTCACAATGCGATGTCTGCCATACCACGAGGAATTGGTCGTTCAGCCATACGCCGGCGCTGACGGCGGGACGATGTGACACCTGCCACAACGGGCAGACGGCGACCGGCAAACCCGCTCCGCCGGCTCATATACAGACCACATTGCAATGTGATGTCTGCCATACCACCGTGACATGGACATTCAGCCATAGTCCCGCGCTGACGGCGGGAAAATGTGATACCTGCCACAACGGCCAGATCGCGACCGGCAAGCCCGCTCCGCCCGCTCACGTCTCGACGACGGGCCAATGCGATGTCTGCCACAAATCGACAACCGCCTGGACGTTTACACATAGTCTCTCGATGGCGGGGCAGTGCTCGACCTGCCACAACGGCCAGATCGCGACCGGCAAGCCGGCGGGCCATTTTGGGACGACGTTGGAGTGTGACATGTGCCACAAATCGACGACCGCCTGGCTCCCCGTCAGCTTGGCGTTTCATCTTCCCACCAAGCTGATCGGAGCGCACACCGTCCTCGACTGCTCAGCCTGTCACGTGATCTCGACGGGGGCGGTTATTTATCGCGACGGCACGGCCTACGGCTCCTGCGCCAACTGTCATCGGCGTGATTATCCGCCGGGAGCCGACGGTCATACCTCCATCGCCGTTGACGCCAGTTGCATCAACTGTCACAGCTACAGCGCGTTCAGCGGTGGTTGATGTTCTACCCTGTGCGGCGGTTTTGTAGACAGTTTTTGGTTACGATCAGCCTCCTCTGGCTGGCGGGCTGTATCGTGGGCCCGGGTGGCCCGTTGGTGCGCGGGGCGTCGGCCCATTCCACGGAGCTGACCGAAGGACTCCGCGCCTTCAACAACGCCCAGTATGAAAAAGCGAAGCGCCTGCTTACTGTTGTTGATATGCGCACGGGCTCCCCTGAGCGTGAAGAGGCCCGCTGGCATCTGGCCCTGATTGTGGAGCAGCAGGGGAACCGGCGAGAGGCCGTGCAGCGGTACGCTGTATTTCTCCATGACTATCCATCGAGCCGGCATCGTGAAGAGGCCAAGGGGAGACTCATCCTCCTCCGCAGTCAGCCGCCGGCTACTGCCGTGAACAACGGTACGGTTACTCCAGGGCAGGGGCAGGCCGGTTCAACGGGAAGTGCGGTCGTGGCGGTGAGCGATTCGAGCAATCAGGCCAATTCGGTCAAGCCGGGCAAGCAGGAGCCATTGACGCCATCATCGCCGCCGCTCCGCGTCCAGGCGAACAAGCCCCGTTATTTATTGACCGGGTCGCTGACGACCGAATATCTCTACGATGAGCTGCTGTCCCCGTCACCGACGGAGACGACGCAGAACCGGCTGAGCGAATATCTCAACTTCCGGTGGAAAAATCTGGCGGGGCCGGATCTCCGGCTCTATTTTTATGGATTCTATGCGCACGATTTTCTGGTTCAGGGCGACGATCGCTACCGGATCTACAAGCTCTTTGCCGAGTGGAACGACCTGGGATCGCTTCTCTCGTTCCGCGTGGGACGCCAACCGGGCTCGGGCAACACGCTCTTCAGCCGATTTGACGGGGTGACGCTGACCATCCGGCCGTCGCCGCTATTCAGCGTCAATGTCGGGGGCGGGTTTCCCGTCAACACCTTTGGATCGGACCGGCTGGGGATCCAGACGGACCGGCGATTTTACGAAATCTACGCGACCGTCTATGATTGGTATCACTTCGGCGGCAAGCTCTACTATGCCCAGGAGTTGAACCACAACTTTTCCACGCGAAGCGCGGCCGGCCTCAACGGGTACTGGACCAAGGGCAACGTGAATCTCTCGGCCATGATGGACTACGATCTCGATTTTGGGCGACTGAACGATCTGTCGGTGGGCGCGGATCATACGTGGGGCGCCGTTCATTATTCCCTCGGGGCGGAGTACCGGAAAAATCCGTTCCTTGATTACACCACGGCGCGCCTCGATCCGAACGCCTGCGGGTTGGAGGCGCCGGGCACCCCCCTGGGTGATTTGGACAAGTATTCTCGCGGCGTCCTTCAATCCTGCGCCCTGAAGAACACCTCCGAGACGCTGGAATTCCGGGGCAGCGCGTCCGTTGAGTTTTCAAAAGTGTGGCGGGGGGAGCTGCGCTATGCGCACTCGATGGGCAACATGGTGAATTTCACCACCACCGGGTCGACGACGACAATTGGGCAGATCAATCGTCGATCCGACCGGCTGTCGCTCTTTGTCTCCGAACGGAACGGTCTGCACATGGCGGAGATGTGGACGCTGCTGCTGCTGGTCGAGCCGGCGACCGATTTCCAGACGTTGTCGGTCTTCAGCACGCTGTCAACCTCCTGGGGGGAGCGTCTGCAGGGCGCCCTGCGGTTCCGGGGCGACCAGTTCACCTTCAAGGCTTCGGGCGTACGGGTGACGCGGCTGGCCCCCGGGCTTGTTCTCACCTATACGCTTCCGGGTGGGATCAGCGCCAATCTCGAAGCGGATTACGCCCTCGAGAACAGCGGCGTGACCACCAGCAGCGTGCTCACACGAACGACCATTACGTTTCCATTCTGAGGGAGAGGCATCCAACGGGAGGCACGACGATGAAGGTCATGGAGAGAGAACAGATCGGAGTGTCGGGCGGGGCCGCCGGCGTCTCGGGCGCACGGTCGGCGGCGATCGCCGGGACGGTTGACGGCACGCTGAGCCGTCCTGGCGCGCTCGAAACGGCCGTGAAATGGCTCCTGCTTCTGCTGGGGTGTGCGGTCGCGCTCTATCTGCCCGTCCACTTTACGCGCCATCCCTACCGGGTCAATTCGTTCATCCCCAATCTCCTGGGGGTGGTGGGCGGCGCCATGATGCTGTGCGGCGCCCTGTTCTATTTCCTGCGAAAGCGGGTCCGGGTGATGAAACAGATGGGCCACATGAAATATTGGCTCAACGTCCATATCATGCTCTGCCTGTACGGACCCTTGCTGGTGCTCTACCATAGCGGCTTGTCGGTCAGAGCGGTCAATTCCGGTGTGGCGCTCTACACGATGCTCGTGGTGCTCTTCAGCGGCGTGGCCGGGCGCTACATCTATCGCCATTTTCAATTGACCCTGTCGGGGGAGCGGGCCAGCCTCAAAGAGATGCGGGAGGAGGTGGACGGCGTGATCCGGCAGGTGACGACGCGGTTTCCTGACGCCGGGTCGATCGTGCAGGAGATTGTCAGATTGTTTTCCCCAAAGCCGGGACAACAGTCCGGCGGCCCGTTGGGGTCGTTGCTCGTGATGATTCGGCTGGACTGGGCTGCGCGGCGGCTCCGGGCGCGGATCGGCCGGCAGCTTCGGGGAGGGGGGCGCGCCCTGCAGTTGCTGACCGAGCGGGATCGGCGCGTGATTGAAGACGGGCTGCGCCGGCTGATCGGTCTTGAGAAAAATATCGCCGCGCTTGAGGCGACCGCGAAGCTCTTTTCACTGTGGCACGCCCTGCATGTGCCCCTGATCTGGATCCTGGTCGTGACGGTGATCATGCATATGGTGGCGATCTCCCTGCTGTAGCCGATGATGACCGGCGGCCTTCCAGGCAAACGATCGGCCCGCCTGCCGACTGAGGGCGTCCTCTCTGGTTGAATCGAATGACCTCCTTACAGATCAAACGGGTGCTCGTCCCCGCACTGTTGTGTAGCCTCATGTCCGTCCTGATGGTCGGGCGGATGGCCGAGGCCTTCGATCTGCTCAAAGGGGTCATGCCGGGCGCCGTGTCCGGCGTTCACGAGAAGTACGAAGGCGAATGTCTGAAGTGTCACACGATCGGCCAGAAGCAGTTTTTTCAAAAATGTCTGGACTGCCACAAAGAGGTCAAGGAGGATGTCGCAAAAAAGCGGGGCTTGCACGGAAAGATCGACGCCTCCGCCTGCGAGACGTGCCATGTCGAGCACGGCGGACGGGAGGCGGTGCTGGTCGTGTTCAATCAGGCCACATTCGACCACCGGAAGGCCGAATTCACCCTCCTCGGCAAGCATCAGGAGACGCCCTGCGCGACCTGTCACCTGAAGCCAAAATATCGCGAGACCCCAAGGGACTGTTTGACCTGCCATCAGCAGAAGGACAAGCACAAGGGGTCGTTGGGCAAGGAGTGCGCGCGCTGCCACAACCCGAAGGCCTGGACCGAGATCAGCTTCGATCACTCCACGACGAAGTTCCGGCTGGAAGCGAAACATCAACAGGTCGCCTGCGAGAAGTGTCACACCGCCCAGCCGTTTGACGCGGTCCCGAAAACCTGCATCGGCTGTCATCAGAAGGACGACTACCACAAGGGCAGGCTTGGCTCCGATTGCGCCCGTTGTCATGCCGCGGAGAGTTGGAAGAAAACCCTGTTCGATCACAGCCGGACGAAATTTGCCTTGATCGGCCGCCACCAGAAGGTGGAATGCTCGAAATGTCACACGACGGCTCAACTCAAAGAGACGCCCAAGCTCTGCGCCAACTGCCACAAGAAGGAAGAGCCGCACAAGGGCCGCCTGGGACAGGAGTGCGCCCGTTGCCATACCGCGCAGTCATGGAAACAGGTCGCGTTCGATCACACCAGGACGAAATACCCGCTGATCGGCAAGCATGACACGGTGCCCTGCACCAAATGCCACGTGCAGGAGCAGTACAAACTTTCAAACGCCTGTCTGACCTGCCATAAAAAGGACGATCCGCACAAGGGCAAGCTGGGCGACACGTGCGAGCGGTGTCACGTGGAGCGGGGCTGGAAAGAGGTCAAAAAATTCGATCACCAAAAGGCCGGCTTCTCCCTGTTGGGCAAGCACGCGACGGTGCGCTGTGCGCAGTGCCACAAAACCCAGCTGTTTAAGGACGCGTCATCCCAGTGTGTCGACTGCCATGTGAAAGACGACGATCACAAGGGAAATTTTGGGAAGAAGTGCGAGTCCTGCCACACGGCCGACGGCTGGAAGAAGATCACCTTCGACCACGCCAAACAGACGAAATTCTCGCTGACGGGAAAACATGCGGACGTGAAATGCGCCAAGTGTCACATCAAACCGCTCTTCGTCCAGCCGACGCCCTCCCGGTGCCATGAGTGTCACGGCAAGGATGACTACCATAAGGGGAAATTCGGCAGGAAATGCGAGGTGTGTCATACGACGGATGACTGGAAGCGCTCGACGTTCAACCACGAGCAAGACGCCGGGTATGCGCTGACCGGCAAGCACGTCAACGTCAAATGCGACGAATGCCATATTCGGCCGCTGTTCACCGGCGGCGTCTCCCGCCTGTGCGTCACCTGCCATCGCCGGGACGACCCGCACGCCGGCGAATTGGGCGAACGGTGCGAGCGCTGTCACAGCGAGATCGGGTTCAAGACCATCAAACGGGTCTCGTGGTGGCGGGGGAACCGAATGGCGGCGCGGTTCGTGCTCTCGCCGCGCTCCATCGATTAGGCGACACGGGATACACACGAGCCGCGCCTTGACGGCTGCCGGGGGCTGTGTTACAGTGCCGTCGAATTCGAGTTCGGCCGTGCAGCACAGTCAACGACAACGCCGGTTCGCGTCCACAGCCTTGGTGCTCTGCCTGGTGGCGGGGTATCTGAGCTTTGCGACCGCCGCTGCCACGTGTGTTGACCATCAAACCGGCTCCCACCGCCACGCCGGCCCAAGCGCCCATCACCATCCCCTCTGCGGGGAAACGCAATGCAGCGGCGCGGCGATTGTCACCGATGAACAGTCGGCTCTTACCAGCCCGCCCCGTTGTTCGGGATCGGTCGTGGCGTCGATTGTTGCGCCGCCCGCCGTTTCCAGCGTCTCGTTCGCGCCCTCCCGCGCCCCGCCGCTTTCCCTCGCCTAGTCAGTCTCTGCCGCTACACAATGGCGCCCGCGGCCTTCGTTCGTCGTGCGGCTGATCTCATGGAGCAGGGGGAGTCAAGACATGGTGCGACATGTTGTGTTACGTGCACTGATCTTTTTGTGTGGGGTGTGTCTCTCAATGTGGCCGTCGGTACCCGTCTGGGCGCATGGGTTTGCCGGCCAGCGCTTTTTCCCGGAGCCGATCGCGATGGAGGACCCGTTCGCGGCGGATGAAATGAACCTGCCGTCGTTCTCCTACATCCGCACGCCGGAGGGACGGGAGCTGTCGCTCGGTGTGGAATTGCAGAAGCGCTTGACGGACAACCTCGGCGTCAGCATCGGGGGAGAATATGCCATGACCAACCCGCTCGATCCGACCCAGCCGAACAGCCGGGGATTTACCAGCCCGGAATTTGCCGTGAAGTGGGTGCCCTATATCAACGGGCCGCACGAGACGGTGATTGGTGTCCAAGTCTCGCTCGGGTCGACGCTGGGCAATCACAATGTGAGCGAGGCGCATAGTTCCCTGGGCGCCCAACTCGCGTTTGGGAAGGGGTGGGGTGATCTGCCGCAGACGCTCGGCTGGCTGCGGCCCTTGGCCATGGAGGGCGCGCTGGGGATTGAAGATCCGGTCGGCGCCACCACGCCGGACGGCACGATGTTGCACACGAGGCTGGTCGTTCAGTACAGCCTGATCTATCTCCAGTCGTTCGTCAAAGACGTCGGCATTCCCTGGCCGTTCAACCGGGTGTTTCCCCAGGTGGAATTCAGTTTCGACAGCCAGCTCAGCGGTGTGGAGCGGGGACGGACGGTGACCTATGCCTATCCGGGTTTCGTCTGGGCGGGCAAATATATCGAGATCGGGCTGGAAGCGCAGGTGCCGTTGATGCACAACACGGGCGACAACATCGGCGTCATCGGCATGCTCCATCTGTTCCTGGACGACATGATGCCATCGCTGTTCCATCCGCTGCTCCAATGATCGGGCGTGATCAGATCATCGCTGTGTCGGCCGGCTTGGGCCTGGTTCTGCTGCTCTGGGCCGGTCAGGCGTCGCCCCACGCATTCCCCGATCACTCCGACCCGCGGGTCGGTTCGGACGTGCCGGCGGCTCCCTCGATGGTGCGCATCTGGTTTGACGGCCGGTTGGAGCCGCTCTTCAGCACCATCCACGTGATGAATCAACAGGGGCAGCGTGTTGATACGGGCCCGGGTGGCTTGGATCCGAACGATCCCACGCTGTTGGCGACGGCGGTGCCGTCGTTGCCGCCGGGAATCTACACCGTCGCCTGGGACGTGGTCTCCGTGGACGGCCACCGCACCGAGGGGAAGTTTGATTTCACCGTTCGGAGCAGTCCGTGACCGGGATGGAACTGTCGTTCAGCCATCTGCTCACGGGATCGCTCCTGCGTGCGCTGGAGTTGATTCCGCTCATTCTGGTGATGGGTTGGCTGGGATTTCTGGCCGTCGTCGTTCGGTCGGACGGGCTTGGCGTGCAGGGGGATGGCCGGCGGCTTGTGGAGTGCTGGCATCGTCGGCTGGGTCTTGGGGCGCTCAGTCTGATTTTGGTGATCATGTGTGTCGGATTTGTCCATCAATCGATGATGATGAGCCGCCGCTCGTTGGGCGAACTGGGCCCGTTTTTCTGGCCGATTCTGACGCGGACCCATCTCGGTCATGTGGTGATCGCGCAGATGCTGTTGTGGATCGGTCTAGCACTGGTCTGGAGTCGTCGCCGGGTCGATGGGGAAGGACCGGTGCGGCGCAGCGGCCTGCTGCTTGGCCTCGGCGCGCTCTTCTGTCTGACCCAGTCGCTGACCGGTCATGCGGCCGATCAGGGCAATTGGTCAATGGATGTTCTGGCCGACTGGCTTCATCTGCTGGCCGTCTCATTCTGGGCGGGTGGATTGGCGCCGCTTGCCGTCTTGGTGCCCGCGTTAATGAAGCGAACCGAGCCGGCCGCCAGAGCGTTGTTGATCCGAACGCTGGAGCGGTTCTCTCCGATGGCGATGACGTGCGTGCTGGTGTTGGTGTCGGCCGGTTTGTTCAGTGCCTTCCAACGAGGGGTGACGCTCACCGCGCCCTTTGCCTCAACCTATGGAGAGCTGGTGACGCTCAAGGCCGCGCTGACGGCCGTGGCGGTGGTGTTGGGAGGGGTGAGCCGGTTTGTTGTGCTGCCGGGCTTGCGCCGCGGCAGGGAGACCGCTGGAATGTCACTGTTCCGACGCGCCATTGCCGTTGAGGTCGGCGTGGTGGCGATCGTCATGCTGCTCGCCGCCGTACTCACGCAAACCCCGCCGTCCGGCAGTCTGTCGATGACGACGGCCCCGATGCATCACCCCCCCATGGAGCATCCTGAGCCGGAGTCGATGCATCACTGATCGGCTTTATTGGGCGGGCCCAAAGAAAACCAAGGGCTACTGGTGGCCGATGGGAAACCAGAGGTGGCTCGGGGCGTGGGGGCATCGGAGAACCTTTCCTTGTTCTTTTCGCACGGGCCCCCGCATCAAATTATTCGGGCGGGGTCAGCAGTGCGGCCACCGCGCTGTGCAGCTCGCCGTCGTCCAGGCTCGATCGGATGGTGCCGGCCATACGGTCGTTGATGGCAATGTCCATCCCATGGGTCGATTCGATCGGCTCCTGCCTCGCAAGCCGCTCCATAAAATCGTCATAGCGGCGCCGTTGCGCCAGCGTCAGCCAGCCGTCGCCCATCAGCTCCGCCTCCCACTGCATGCGCGCCTCGCTTTTGACCGGCCGTTGTTCGGCGATGGCCTGCTGCGCGTCAGTCCAGAAGAGTCTCGGTCCCTGACCGATCTTGAGAAAAATCGGTTCCAATCCTTGCCGGATGGCGGCCGGATCGGCGCCCTGCCGTCGCAGAATCGCCCAGGCGCGATCACGCGCCTCCGGCAGCGTCTCCTGCGGCGCCTCCGCGACGTTCAGCACCAGCTCCGACAGCTGTGCGCGCTCGGCTGACGACAATGTGGACGGATCGAACGCCGCCCGATGCGCCACGCGCGAGGAGATGGCCAGTTCCACCCAGACTAGAACCGCCAGCCCTACGACGGCAATCGCCGCCACGGGCACGCCTCGGACCGGGAGGCTCTTCATGCGGCGGGCGGCTTGCCGTGCGCGGACAAGCCGTAGCGGCGGATTTTCAGCCGCAGGGTTTTGTAATCGATCTGCAGCCGCTTGGCCGCCTTGACCCGGTTCCAGTCGGTGGCCTGCAGCGCATCGAGGATGGCCCGTTTCTCCGCCTCCTCGGCCGCATACCGGCTGACTTCCAGCAGTGAGTCGGGCAGGAGCGAGTCATGAGAGGGTTCGGGGGTAGGCCGGGGGGACTGGGTTGTTGGCGCGGCAGGCGGCGCCGTGGAGAGGGGGGCGGTGACGGGGCGGATGTGAAGCTCGTGCGGCGTGATCACCGATCCGTCGGAGAGGATCACCGCCCGTTCCAGCAGATTTTCAAGCTCCCGGACGTTGCCCGGATAGTCATATTGGGTCAGCAGCGTGACGGCGTCAGGGGAGAGCGTCATCTTCCGTTTGCCTCCCGAGTGGAATTGCTCCAGGAAATAATCGGCCAGCAGCGGGATGTCCTCTCTGCGCTCACGCAACGGCGGCAGCGTGATGGGGACGATATTCAGGCGGTAGAACAGATCCTCACGAAAACGGCCGGCCCGGACTTCCTCGTGCAGCGGCTTGTTGGTCGCGGCCAGAATGCGGATGTCGACGTGATGAGTGCGCGTGCCGCCGAGGCGCTCGAACTCCCGTGTCTGGAGCACCCGAAGGAGCTTGCCCTGGATCTCGGCGTTCAGTTCGGCGACCTCGTCAAGGAACAACGTGCCCCGGTCGGCCAGTTCGAACCGGCCCGGTTTCGCGTTGATCGCGCCGGTAAACGCGCCCTTCTCGTAGCCGAAAAACTCGCTTTCCATCATGCTCTCCGGAACCGCGGCGCAGTTGACGGCGATGAACGGCGCCTCCCGACGGGGACTCATCTGATGGATGATCCGCGCGACCAGCTCCTTGCCGGTGCCCGTTTCCCCCTGGATCAGGACCGTGGCCTTGTCGTCCTGCGCGATCTTGGCCATCATGCGGTAAATCCGTTGCATCGCCTCGCCGCGGCCGATTAATGTCGCCGCCGCCGCGCGTAGCCCCAATTCCTCCCGCAGATAGACATTCTCCCGGCGCAGCTCCAGGTGCTTCATCGCCCGCTGAACGGTGATCAACAGCTCCTCCTTGGAAAACGGCTTTGTGACGTAATCGAACGCGCCGTGGCGCATGGCGTTGACGGCCGTCTCGATCGTCCCGTGGGCCGTCATGATGATGACCGTCAGATCGGGATGGATTTTTCTCAACTGCTGCAGCAGTGCGACGCCGTCCATGCCGGGCATTTTCAGATCGCAGATCACCAGATCGAACGACTGGCGCTGCGCCAGGGCCAGCGCCTGCGCGGGCTGGGTGTGGGTGGTGACGTCGAAGCCCTCGTGGGTGAGGATTTCGCCCAGAATGCCGGCCTGCACCGGTTCGTCATCGACGATGAGGACGCTATGCATGGCGCGTGTCCGTCTCGACGGGGAGCAGGATCGTGAAGACCGACCCGTTGCCGGGCTGGCTGGAGACGTCGATCGTGCCCTCGTGATGCTGGACGATCTGTTCCACCATCGACAGCCCCAGGCCGAAGCCCCGTTGCTTGGTGGTGTAGTAGGGATCGAACAGATGGGGCAGGTGCTCCGACGCGATGCCGCAGCCCGTGTCCTTGACGGCGATCGCGACGCGCGGGGGCGCGCCCCCCGTGCCATCAACCAGCGCCGTCGACAATTCCAACTCGCCGCCGCCGGGCATGGCCTGCAGCGCGTTGATCATCAGATTCAGCAGGGCCTGCCGCAGCTGGTGATAGTCGGCGGGCAGCTTGGGCAGCGCGCGGTCAAACTGGCGGTGAATCTTCACCTGCTGCTGCCGGGCCTGCGGCGCGATCGATGTCACCGTTTCGTCGATCAGGTCGTTCAGATCGGTCGGCTGGCGCGACAGCGTGGGCGGTTTAGCGGAACGGAGAAAACTCTCCACGATCTGGTTCAGGCGGTTGACCTCGTTGGTGATGTTGGAGGACAAGGCCACAAACTTGCGTCTGGCCTCCGGATCGGCCGGGGCAAAGCGGTCACGGAGATGGTCGATCGTGAGCCCGATGCTGTTGAGCGGGTTCTTGATCTCGTGCGCCACAAGGGCGCCGAGCTGGCCCGCGATCTCCAGTTTTTTCAGCCGTTTCTGGGTCTCTTCCAGCCGGCTGATGCCGTCCGCCATGCGGTTAAACGCCGCCATCAGGATGCCGATCTCATCCTTGCGCGATTCGTTCAGCCGCGGCTGGAGCTTCCCTTCGCCGATCCGGCGCGCCGCCTGCACCAACTCGCCGATCGGTTTCGTGACGCTTTTCGCCAGCCAGAGGGAGAAGACCAGGCCCAGCAGCAGCAGGCTGCCGCCGGCGATCATGTCCCAAAACCTGATCTTGGCCAGCAGGGCCTGTTCGGCGTTCATCGACATCTCGATCCGCCCGAACCCGAGCAGTCTTCCCTGCTGAAAGACGGGGAACGTGAGCAGCAGGAACGTGTTCCGCCCCCTGGAGATGATGCGGGTGTCGATTTCGTTGAGCTGCCGGAAGACGAATGTGGTCTCGTCGATGCGTTCATCCGTGGGCAGCAGACGGCCTTCGCGTTGGATGGGATAGTCGATGACCACGCGGTTGTCGGGCCCGATGAAGAAGAGATCATGGATGCCCGCGTTCTGGCCGTACAGGTCGAGCCGGTCCTCACCCTCACTGAAATGCTGAATAAATTGGCGGATTTCATCTCTTTCGCCCGGCGGCAGGCTGGCAAAATCCCGGCGTTCGTTGTCGGCCAGGAGGGTGACGAGGTTCATCCGGACGGTTTTGCCCACCAGCTTGGCCCGCTGCCGGATCTGATCGGTGAGGATCTGCCGTTCGATTTGATAGTTCAGAAAGAAAAAGAGGCCGGTCGTGGTCACCAGCATCACCAGCATCACCCACGCCACCCGCCATCGATACGACCAGATCAGCCGCATGTTTACCATTGTAAGCAATTTCCTGTCCGCAATTCCATCTGGGGGCTCACCCAATACCAAGCAATCTTGGGGCCATGCGGGCAGCGCCGCTCCCGTTGCGGAGAGGGGCCTAGACGGCTGTCGATGGGGTGTGGAGACCCGAAAGTCGGGTCACACCTCCCTGACAAGAAGGGGAAGTCCGTCCGATCAGTGCTGTTTCAAGCAACAGAGGGCCGCAGATGTGTGTTTGGCAGGTTGGTCTGCTCCTTGCATTTCATCTGGCGGCTAAGAGGGTGATCATCTGATCAGGAAATGTAGGAACCATTACGAGGAGGATGAATCCCCATGAACCCAAACAGCCCGACAAGGAATAAACGTGGCGTGATGATCCTGCTGCTGACCCTGGCCATCGCACTCTGGAACGCGCTGCCGGTCTGGGCGTTGCCGGCGCCGGGCGATCTGTGGATTGCGACGACGCTGAAATCGCTGATGGAGCACGAGGGCCATCTGGATCCCGGCCGGATCGGCGTCTCGGTGCATCGCGGAATGGTGACGCTGGATGGCACCGCCCTGAGCCCGGAAGAAAAAGGGACGGCCGAACGGCTGGCCACGGAGGTGCCGGGTGTTACGGCAGTCATGAATGACATCCATGTTGTGGAGGAGTTGAACCGGGATCTGACGATCGAACGGGAGGGCCGGTCAACCCTCGAGGACGCCCCACTGCTCCATATCATGGCGCTTCGGCTCTTCGCGAAAAATGGCCTGGTCACGTTGCACGGTATTGTCTCCAGCAAACAGGAGCGGCGATTGGCCTGCCGGCT
>JBGPIL010000018.1:0-18598 GCA_041484905.1 Nitrospiria bacterium | reverse complement strand
CGTGCACGTCGCCCTTCACGGTGGCCAGAATGATCTTGCCCCGCGTCGAGCTCTCGGTTTTTTCCATGAACTGTTCGAGGTGGCGGACGGCAGTCTTCATCGACTCGGCGCTCAGCAGGACTTCGGCGACGATCAGCTCATTGTTGTTGAAGAGCCGGCCGACTTCATCCATGCCCTTCATGAGCGGGCCGTTGATGATCTCGAGCGGTTTGGCCTCCTTCAGCTTCAAATCCAGATCGGCAATGAGGCCGTCCTTGGTGCCTTCGACGATATAGCGGGCCAACCGTTCATCCAGCGGCAGGTCGGCGATCGTCTTCCTGGCGATTGGAGATTTATCCTTAAAATGGGCGGCGAACGCGCCGACGGGATCCTCGCCGCGCCAGAAGATCAGATCCTCGGACAGTCGGCGCTCGTCTTCGGGGATGGAGGGATACCGCTGCAGTTTCTCCGAGTTGACGATGGCAAAATCCAGCCCCGCTTTCACGCAGTGGTAGAGAAAGACCGAATTGAGCACTTCGCGTCCCGCCGCGGGCAGACCGAACGACACGTTGCTGATCCCCAGGATCGTCCTGCACTCCGGCAGCGCTTCCTTGATGGCGCGGACGCCTTCGACCGTCTCCTTGCCGGCGCCGACGTAATTGGCATCGCCGGTGCCTACGGGAAAGACGAGTGGGTCGAAGATCAGGTCTTCCGGTCGAAGACCGTATTTATTGACCAGCAGGTCGTACGACCGTTGGGCAATCTGAAGTTTGCGCGCGACCGTGACGCCCATGCCTTGATTGGGATCTTCATCGATGCAGCCGACCACGACGGCGGCGCCGTAGCGCTTCAGCAGCGGGACGACCAGGTCGAACCGTTCCTCGCCGTCTTCGAGATTAATCGAATTGACGATCCCCTTGCCCTGGCAGCGCTTGAGCGCCGCCTCGATGACGACGGCATCGGTCGAATCGATCACGACCGGCGCCTTGGTTTTCTTCACCAGGATTTCGATGAACCGTTCCATATCGGCCAGTTCGTTCCGGTCGGGGTTCGCCATGCAGACGTCGATCACGTGCGCGCCGCTTTTGACCTGGTGGCGGGCGATCTCGGCGGCCTCTTCGAACTTCTCGGCGACGATCATTTCCTTGAACTTCCGGCTGCCGATGACATTCGTCCGCTCGCCGACAATGACCGGACGAATATCATCCTCGATCGCCAGATAGTCAATCCCCGAGAGGGCCAGCTTACGTTGCGTCTGCGGCTGTCTCGGCGCTTTGCCCTTGACCATCGCGGCAATCGACGCGATGTGGGCCGGTGTGGTCCCGCAGCAGCCGCCGATCATGTTCACCCAGCCTTCATCGACGAACCGCCGCAGTTTGGTTGAGAGTGTTTCCGGTGTTTCGGCGTAGTGGCCCTCTTCATCAGGTAGGCCTGCGTTCGGATAGACGCTGACGTAACAGGTCGCCATCGCAGACAACGACCGCAGATGGTCGGTCATAAATTCTGGCCCGGTGGCGCAGTTGAGGCCGATCGAAAAGAGATCGATATGCTCCAGCGATGTATAGAGCGCCTCCACCCCTTGGCCGGCCAGCATCGTCCCCATCGGCTCGATCGTGCCGGAGATCATGAGCGGCACATGGCTGCCCAGTTCGGCTTGGGCGCGCCGGATCCCGATCGCTGCGGCTTTCAGATTGAGCGTGTCCTGGGCCGTTTCCAGCAGGAGGAGATCGACCCCGCCCTCAATCAACCCCTTGGCCTGTTGATAGAACGAATCGATCAACACATCGAGCGTCGTCCCGCCGGTGACGCTGAGCGTTTTGGTCGTCGGCCCCATCGAGCCGGCGACAAAGCGCGGCCGGTCGGGTGTGGAGGCGGCATCGGCCGCTTCACGCGCGAGGCGTGCGCCGGCACGATTAATCTCCAGCGTTTTGTCCTGCAGGTTGTACTCGGCCAGGACGATCGGCGTGCCGCCGAACGTGTTCGTTTCGATGATATCGGCGCCGGCGTTCAGATAATCGGTGTAGACCGCGCGGACCACATCGGGCCTGGTGAGATTCAGATATTCGTTGCAGCCTTCATACGCCGGACCGCCGAAATCAGCCTCAGTGAGATCGCGCGCCTGCAACTGCGTCCCCATCGCGCCATCGATGACCAGAATGCGCTGGGCGAGCAGCTCGCGGAGGCGGGCAGTGGCGCCGGTGTGTGGTGTGTTCTTCATAAAGTGGCCTATCTTATCATACGGGGGGGGTATTGATCAGCCGACGGCGCGCGGTGATATTGACACGTGGAACGGGGGTTTCTATACTGAGGCCCGGATGCCTTTCGTCATCTGGAAAATCCTCGTCGGGTGGCTGCTTGCGATGGCGGTCATTGGTGGCGGGCAGGTCGTGTCGGCGGCCGATTCCCTCATCCGTCCGCCGGTTGCCGCCCATGACGTGACGTCGGTTGTCCTCTACGATCGCACTGCCGGCCGCGTCCTGTTCGAGAAAGCCGCGCATAAGCGGTTGCCGCCGGCGAGCCTCACCAAGGTGATGACCGCCCTGCTGGCGCTGGAAACGGGCCGGTCCGCCGCGGCGGTCACGATCGGCCCCGAATCAACCAGCCACCAGCCTCCGCGGCTGGGTCTCGAGCCGGGGGACCGCCTGCTGTTGGGCGATTTGGTGTCGGCGATGTTGATGCTGTCGGCCAACGACGCCTGTCGGGCTGTGGCGCAGTACGTCGGCGGGAGCGAGAAGGCGTTCGTTGCGTTGATGAATCAGAAGGCCGCGGCGCTCGGCCTGGCCGACAGCCATTTTTCCAACCCCTGCGGGTTCGACGGCCCGGATCATTATTCGACGGCGGCCGATCTGGCGCATTTGGCCGATGAAGCACTCAAGTTCAATGTGATCGCCATCAGCATGCGCACGGTTGAAAAGGAGATCCGGACGGTCGATGCAAAGCGCCATTTCACGATTCGAAATCATACCCTTGACGAAACACCGTTCACGATGGCGAAGACCGGGTTCACGCAGAAGGCCGGCCATTGTCTGATCGCGGTGGCGACTCGGGACGGCAGAAGTCTCCTGCTGGTCGGCCTCAATTTTCGAAAACGCTGGCACGGGGCGATGGAGATGCTTCGTTACGGGTTTGACGTGCAACAGGCGGACACCAGATAGGGAAGCAAGAGCCCCGTTGACGATGTCAATTCGGCCGGGCCGGCGGTAGTGGGTCAGTTTCATGGAAAAATGGGGACACGTCCTAATTTTCTGTGGTCAGTTGCAAAAGTGCATACTCGGCAAAATTGGGACGTGTCCCTATTTTTCATGTGTGGAGCGTGATGAATGTATGAAACTGGCCCACTACCGGGCCGGCCGGCGCTCGATCTGGTTTTTTCTCAGTTCCCAGGCCTGACGAAGATTCTCACTGGCGATGTCGGAATCCGGGTTCAGCGAGAGGGCCACACGGAAGTGATCAATGGCCCGATCGAGATCGCCAGCCAGTTGGTAGGCGTATCCCGCGTTGTTGTGGGCCCTGGCTTTGCGAGGTGATTTGCTCACCGCATCCGACCAGAAGGCGACCTGGTCCACATAGACCAGATTCCGGTTGTGCGTTGCCACGATGAGCAAGAGAGTGACCACAAGCGGGAACAGAGTGATCATCCGTCGATTCACGGCCACCAAGGAGATCTGCCGGGCGCGCTTGGCCAGCCGGTCGAGGAGCGTCATCGCCATGCCGTCCAGGAGGGACACCATCGCCAGGAAGAATCCGATCGACGGCAGGTAGAGGTTGCGTTCGCTCAGCAGATCAAATCGGGGGATCACGCTGTTCGTGGGAGCCAGCGTGAGAAAGAACCAGAAGAGCCCGAGGCTCACGAATGGTCTTCGTCGCACTGAAAGAAGGGCGAGCGCCAGCAGCCCAATCAGGAGCGCCAGGGACGCCGGGGTGGGCCATTCAAGGATTGAATGATAGAGCGGAAAGTCATGGTCAAACGTGAGTCGGGCGGGCCACACAAACAGAAAGAGCGCGTACGCTACGACGTTGATCTGGGAAAGAAGATTATCCATGAAAGGCCGGAGCTCCAGGCTGTGGCGGGCCAGATAGGCGTATCGGGGGTTCGACCACCCGGCCCAGGCGGCAAGAAGCAGAATCCCCAAAAACGGGAGCCATACTGGGAGCCGGTGGCGAATAAACGTCACGAACGGTTCGGATGGCCGGCGGCGCCTGTAGCAAATGATCAGCTCCCAGAGAAGCAGCATGATCGGCAAGGTCACGGCGGCCTCCTTGCACAGCAGCGCCAGCACAAAGCAGAGGAGAGCGCCGCCATAACGCCAATAGAATTGCTGACGAGTCTTCTCTTCTGACACGGCGCTGACATAGAGCGAGAGCGCCGCCAGATAGAAAAACGTCATCATGCCGGTGGGGCGGCCGGAAATATAGGTCACGGTCTCGGTGCCGATGGTGTGGATGAGAAAGAGGAGCGCGGTCCAGAACGGTATGGTGATGCGCTCCCGGCCCTGATGGGACGCCGTCATGCTCACCGCGGATCGAAGTAACCGGTACAGCAGCACCCCGCTGCCCAGGTGGAAAAGAAGGTTGAGTAGGTGATACCCTGTCGGTTGGTCGCCGTAGATGTGGCGGTCGATCAGGAAGGTCAGTTTGACGAGGGGCCGGATCGTATGGTCGAGATGCGCGCCGAAGGTCGCAAGATCGGCAAGGTGCGGGTCGTCCAGCACGACCGCCGTGTCGTCGAACTGAAAGGCCCCGGTAAAGGTGTTGGCATAGGCGAGCAGTGTGGCGGCCAGCAGGAGGCCGAGGGCAATCCGATGCGACGTCACGGTCAATACGGCCATTCGATCCTGTGTCGGACGGTAGCACGACAGGGGCTTTTTCTCAAGAGAGACAGAGTACCGGTAGTGGGCCAGTTTTGAAAAATAGGAAAAATAGGGGCACGTCCCAATTTTGCCACGTATGCGCTTACGGTTTGTCACTGACCGAAGAAAATTGGGACGTGTCCCCATTTTTCGTGGGGAGCAGGAGGAAGGGATGAAACTGACCCACTACCAGAGGATCAGGAACGATCATTCGGAACGGGAGGTGAAGGGATGGGCCGACTACGTGTGATCGGGTGGATGTTCCTGCTGGCGGTGATGATATTGCCACCGGCGATGGGGGCTCCTCCGCCTCAGAAAGCGCCGGCGAAGGGGAAAGACGCGCCTTCAAAAGAGGTGGCGAAAGAATTGCAGAAGGAGAAGAAGGGCAAGCTGCCGAGTTGTTATCGCTGCGAAAACCTCCCGCAGATTGAAAAGGAAATCAAGGACAACGAAGCCGCGCGTGATATCTACAAGGCCCAGGCCGAGCACTGGAAAAAAGAGATCGAGGGCCTCAAGTCGATCAGGGGAGCCTATCCGGACTCCAGGAGGCAAAGCGATCTGGACAGCTATCTCAATCAGGGAAGGGAAGAACGGGTCGACTCGTTCAAGAAGACCACCAACGCCAAGGGCGTGATCAGCCTGGACACCGATCCGTTCACCTGCGAGAGCGATGTGGTGCCGAATACCGATCCCCAAAAAGAGAAGGCGAGGAAGAAAAAGATCGCACAGTTTAAAGCGACTATCAAGTGCTGCCAGGTTTTTGAATGGTCACTGGAGCACGAGTTGAATCATGTGAAGGCCTGCGAGGCGAGGAAAAAAGAGGGTAAAAAACTCACGGCGGAGGATCTGGCAAACGAGGAGGCCAACGAGCACCAGAAGCAGGTCGACAAGTTGAAGGACCTGCTTGAAAGGGCGAAGGACCACTGTGACCCCAAGAAGAAACCGACCATGGAGAAGTACGACGAAAACTGCGAGGGGAGCATGCGGGCGCGCGTCGAGGATGCGGCGGAACGGCTCAAGCGGGTGGCCGAGGCGGTCAAGCAACCCAAAAAATCCGCACCCAGGAAGCCTGAAAAATAGCCGTGCGAGGAGGAGACGCGATGAATGACAGCGACTTTCGATGGATGGGTGGCATGGTGCGGGGCGCCCTGGGTATCGGTCTGCTCTTCTGGGCCGCGTGTCCCGCCCATGCGACGGTGATGCGCGGGATTGATACGGCGACTCCCGGTGAACTCAAAGAGGCGCCTGCGGGCGAAAGCAGGGAGGATCAGGTGGTCAACGCCTATCTTCAAGCCTGCCTGGGAGGTGCGAAACAAGACAAAGGATGTGAAAAGCTCAGGCAGGAGGCGGTGCCGATCATCAAGGAGGATGTCCTGACGTTGGGCGCCAGCGCTGATCCGGCTCACCTGCGCGTGCTCGCGGACATCCTTCAAAGCGATGAGGTCGAACTCCGGACCGCCGCGGCCGATGCCATCGGGATGATCGGGCCGACGGCCGCTGAAACCCCCGCGTTGACGGAGGCGTTTAACGATCGGGTGCCGGTTGTCAGGACCGCGGCCTACATGGCCTTGGAGCACAGCCGCGACCCGGCGACAAAGCCCATCGTCGACCGGGGGATGATCGCGCTGGCCCGAATCGGATCGGCGGACGATACGGAAACCTTCCGGACGGTGCTGGACCATTTCAAGCAGCGGCGGGACGACAGTCAGCACCTGAAGGAAGAATACAACTATGTCGTCGACCCTTCCTATCTCAAGGAGCTGGAGAAGAAGGCGGCAGACAACGGGAGCCAGGTGCTTGCGCGTGAAGAAAAGCTCTTCAGCACAACGATCACGCCGAAGATTGTGGAGGCGGAACGGCCATCAATGAGCGCCTTGGAACTGGCGAAAAAGTGGTTTGTATTGTTTGAGGATGCCGGGGGGAAACGGGTCGGGGAGCGTTCGGTAAAACGGGGCGACTTCCTTGCGCTTGATGAGCAGGAGCCGCCGGCACTTGAAGCGGCAATCCGCTATTACGAGCTGGCCGAAAATCCGCAGAAAATAGAGAAGACAAAGGAAAAGGCCAATAAGCTCGGCGATGCTTATGCCAAAAAGGATGAACTGAAGAAGGCCATCGCCTACTACCAGGTGGCCGAGAATCACGAGAAAATGAAGGAGACGGAAACCCTTCTGGAGACTCGCGTGAAAAAGCAGCTCAAAGAGATGCAGAAGGATGAGACGCAACAGAAGCAGTTCAAGAAGGAGCAGGAGGACTTGGAAAAAGAGCTTGGGTTTTAGGGCTGCCCCATTCCGGCTGGGGACAGATTTGAAATCTGTCCCCAGCCGGAAGCTGTGAGTGCCGAAGGAGCGGGGAGACGCTAGCGGCCGAAGAGGCCCTTGAAGCGGTTGATGCCCTCATCTTCAATGCCCTTTTTGGCGGCGTCGCCCGCGTTTTCAGTTTCAGTGGCGGCCTTGTCCGACACCTCATCCTGCGTGGGCAGGTTGGGCCGTTGGGTCGGCGGCGTCGGCATGTTGGGCAGAGTGCCTGTTGCGCCGGCTGGTCCTCCCCTCGGACCGAACCCCGGCATGACCATCTTGGTATAGCCCGACGGAACTTCAAAGAGCGCGGGATCCTGTTTGCCAATTTTCAGGTTGGTTAGCCCCGTTTTCATCCGGGTTTTCGAGCCCTCGACCAGGGCGACGAGATCCATTTTGATCTGGATGCCTTCCGGCGTGAGCCACAGGAATCCACCCATCTTCTCACCCTTGGGGTTCGTGGCGATGACTTTGAATTTCGTGGTTTGATGGCCATCGACGACGTCCGGCCCCACCTCGGTCCGTTCGTACGTGTAGTTGGACGTGTCATCACTGGGGCCGGGGGGCCGCTTGGCGCCCTGGAGGCTCATTTCCATGTACATTTGCTGGGAGGGCATCACCGTCCAGAGCAGTTGTTTGTCCATACGCATGATCGTCACCTGCTTCTCGCCGCCCATCTCCTGCTCTTTCCGTTCCTTGCCGGCCGCATGGTAGACCTTGTTCTTGAAGGTGATTTGTTCCGTCTCCATGTAGCTGTCGGCGGAGTATTCCACCTGCGGCTGCGGCCGGGGCGCCACCGGGCTGGCCGCCATGGCCGTGGTAGTGGCTGACACGATACCGATGCTTGCGGACCAGAAGAGTAGTCGGATGCCGTTCATGAGTGTTGCCTCCCGTTGATGATGTCTGTGCATGCGGTTGTGGTTGGGTGAGTAGAAGCTCTGGTTATCGTCCAGCCGAAGGTTCTTCCGTTGGGGACTGGCCCGCAAATTCTTTCCGGTAATTGACCACCTTGGAGAGATAGGTGCGGGTTTCTTCATACGGCAGCTTCGCCCGAAGCGTGTCGTACAGGTCGCCGGGATGGAGCCGGTTGATCTCGTTGACCGCGGTCGTCTGATCTTTGGAAAAGGTGCGGAAGACGTTCCCCGCGCCGGTGTTGTACGCCGCGATCACACAGTATTCTCTCGAGACGGTGTTGGAGACCGGTTCCAGCTGGGTGTAGTTGAGCACGTTGAGCAGCGCGGCGCCCAGCTCGATGTTGTTCTCAGGATTGAACAGATAATCCCGCGAGGGCATCGTATCTTCACCCTTGGCGCGGCGATAGCCCTCCCGTCCGCCGCTGGACGGCACGAGTTGCATCAGCCCGTAGGCGGGCGCGGAGCTGACGGCAAAGGGGTTGAAGTTACTCTCCGTACGGATAATCGCGAAGACGAGGCTCGGGCTGATCTCGTAGTGCTGGGCAAACCTGGCAACGAGATCGCGGTATTTCTCCGCCTGCTTGTGCTCGTGGTTCGGCACCATCGTTATTGTCACGTACCGCGCCGGCTTCTGGCTGCCGTCCACCTCCACGGTCCGGGTGCCGGCCTGCTTGTCCATCAGATAGGCCGCAAACGCCTCCGCCTGCTCGGGCGTGCGGATGGGCTGGCCGTGGTCGTCCGTGACGAGGCCGAGCAGGTAGGGGGCCTTGTCGCTGGTCAGCGTGACGTTTTTATCGGTGAAGAGATCGACCGCACGCGGATCATCCGGCGTGAGCAGCGTGGTCACGATGGCGTTCTTGAGGCTGCCGGCGGGGTCCTTGTCATCCAACGTCTCAACCGTGATCTCGCCGGAGTCGAAATCCACCACGGCCCGGCTCCGGTAGTTCTGCGTGTACTTGATGTACTTGGTCCGCTCCGGCAGCTTGACCTCTTGCTTGCCCCACGTCTTCTTGACGTGGCCCGTGAGCGCGCCCATCATCCGGTCAAAATCGCCCTTGACGGTCTTCAGGTCGCGGATGACCGCCGCCGGATCGGTCTTATAGGATTCGGCCCGGTGTTTGAGCACCGCCGACGGGTCCTTGCTGACGGCGGCATCCACGGCGGTCTTGACCGTGCCGCTGGAGGCGATCTTATCAGCGGTGTTGAGCGCGCTGTTGATGCTCTCGCAGCCGGTGGTGAGGAGCAGCGAGAGGAGCGCGACGCTCAGGGGCAGACGTGGGGCACTGTTCATAAGAGTCTTTACTCTAGCGATTTTGGTTTTGCGTGTCAATCGACAGGAACAGTGATGAGTGGATAGTGGAAAGTGGATAGTGGATAGTGAAGAGCGTGCGTTTGCCCCTTACCCTTTACCCATCACCCTTTGCCCTTTTAATTGATCCGCTCGTGCTCTGCACTCGCTCAAGTCGGGGGAGAGGCACCTCTCCCCCGCGCCCCCATCGCCGTGTGCTCCTCCCTTTACCCCTTACCCTTCACCCTTACCCTATATTCATGTTAGACTGGCCCCGCCTGACGGCAGGCGGGTCGTTGGTCACACAGTGGAGAAAGAATGGCACGGCGTCGGCACTGGCGATTGACACGACAACCGGCAATCTACGGCTTGGGGCTGGTGTTGCTGTTGGGCGCCGTCGTTATCTTGTACGCCGAGGGCACCGACATGATCAAGCTCCGGCTGCCGCCGTTGCGGGTGCCGGTTGATCTGAAGGCCCTGCCGTTCGACGCGCTCCTGTCACTGGGGCGGATGACCGCCGCCTATCTCCTGTCGTTGATTTTTTCGCTGAGCATCGCCTATGCCGCCGTCTCGAATCGATGGGCCGAACGGATCATCCTGCCGCTGCTCGACTTGTTCCAGTCGATTCCCGTCCTGGGCTTTTTCCCGGCGGTGGTCTTTCTCTTCGTCACGGCGTCATCGGGCCATCGACTCGCGCTTGAACTGTCCAGCATTTTCCTGATCTTCACCTCCCAGGCGTGGAACATCGCCTTCGGCGTCTATGAAGCGTGGAGCACGCTCCCGCGCGAAGCGATCGAAGCCACGCAGGCCTACGGCATCCGGGGCTGGTTGGGATTTCGCCGGGTCTACTGGCCGGCCTGCCTGCCGCGGCTGATCTACAACAGCATCGCGTCATGGTCGAACGGCTGGTATTTTCTCATCGCCTGCGAGATCATCGCGATCGGCCCGCTCAATTACGAGTTGCCGGGCTTGGGCAATTTTCTCGTCCACGCCACGGAAGAAGGCCGGACCGATCTGCTCCTGGCCGGTCTGGGGGTGTTGCTCACGATCGTCATCGCCATGGAGCTGTTACTGTGGAGGCCGTTGTCGGTCTGGTCGACAAAGTTCCGGTATGAGCTGACGGTCTCCACGATGCACCAGCAGGATTCGTTCATGATCCAGTGGTGGAGCCGTTCGCCGATCACGCGCAGGACCCGCCGGCTGTTTCGCGCCGTGGGACGGCGCTTGGTCCGGATCGCGCATCACTGGCCGTGGCCCCGGCATGCTGCTCAAACAGGCCCGGCCGGGATCGCGCGCGTTCAGCCGGCCGCGTCCTGGCTCAATAGCCGGGGCTGGTGGCTGGCGGCGGCCGGCGCGGGGCTGCTGGCCCTCTGGATGATCGTCAAGATCGCCGCGGCGCTGGCGACCTTGCTCCGTCAGCCGGTGCCGGATGACGTCTGGCAGATTCCGACCGCCCTGGGTGAATCGTTTCTGCGACTGCTGGCGGCCTATCTGATTGCGCTGGCCTGGACGCTGCCGGTGGCGATTTGGGCCAGCCGTCGCGAGCGCGTCGCGCGGATCATCATCCCGCTCGCCGAGATCGGCGCCTCCATGCCGGCGATGGCCTTGTTCCCGCTGATCGTCGCGGTCGTGGTGAAGTACGTGGGCGATATGAACGCCGCCTCCATTATTCTCCTGCTGACCGGCATGCAGTGGTACCTGCTCTTTAATCTGATCGTCGGGGCGACGAATCTGCCCGGCGATTTGAAGGAGGCCGGCCA
The DNA here is from genome assembly GCA_041484905.1 of Nitrospiria bacterium. GTDB lineage: Bacteria > Nitrospirota > Nitrospiria > JACQCE01 > JACQCE01 > JACQCE01. The sequence goes on along the minus strand of JBGPIL010000018.1, from coordinate 7,513 downwards.
GGCCTTCCGGCTGCCGCGGCCGCTCTATTGGCGGACGGTGCTGATCCCGGCGATGGTGCCGTCGCTCATCACCGGCAGCATTACGGCCTGGGGGGGCGGCTGGAACGCGTTGATTGTGTCGGAATATTTTGTCTATCATAACCACACCTACGAGGTACACGGCATCGGCGCCCTGCTCAACCGGGCGATCTATGTGACGGGGAACGGTCCGATGATCGTCTATACGCTGGCGGCGATGGTGGCGGTGGTCGTCCTGCTCACGCAGCTTTTCTGGCGGCGCGCCTACCGTCTGGCGGCGGCCCGGTATCGATTTGATTACTGAGACACTCTCGATGCTCTTTGACCTCCAGAAGATTACCCTGACCTATCCCAAGCCGCAGGGGCGTGTGGTGGTCTTCAAGGAACTCAACCTGACCATCAACGAGAGGGAATTCGTCGCCATCGTCGGCCCCTCCGGCTGCGGGAAGAGCACGTTGCTCCGGATCATCGGCGGGCTGATCGAGCCGACGAGCGGCCGGGTGCTCTATCACGGACAGCCGCAGCACGGTGTCAACCCGGAGTGTGCGATCGTCTTTCAGTCGTTTGCGCTCTTTCCCTGGTTTACGGTGCAGGAAAATGTGGAACTGGCGCTGGAGGCGTTGGGGCTGGACCGCAGGGCGAGACGGCTCAAAGCCGAATCGTATATCGACCGGGTGGGACTCGGCGGAAGCGAAGACGCCTATCCCCGTGAGCTCTCCGGCGGCATGAAGCAGCGGGCCGGTCTGGCCCGGGCGCTGGCCGTCGAGCCGCAAGTGCTGCTGATGGACGAACCCTTTTCCTCGCTCGATGCCTTGACCACGATCGCGTTGCGGGAGGAAGTGCTCCGGATCTGGGAAGACAAGGAATTTTCCGTTCATTCAGTGATCATGGTCACCCATATCATTGAAGAAGCCGTTGAGCTGGCCGACCGGGTGGTCGTCCTGTCGTCACGGCCCGGGCAAATTGTTGATGATCTCCGGATTGAACTGCCGCGGCCGCGCGACAAGCGCCAACAGCCGTTTATTGAGTACGTCGATCGGATTTTTTCCAAACTGGCCTGAGGGGGAAGCGATGCCGACCATAGAACCATTGCCACACGCCATGTCGAGTCAGATCATCGGCCTGCTGGAAGCGCTGCACGATCGGGGCGGGCGTGAGGATATCTACAAGCTGCCGAAGGAGCTGCATCTCGAATTGGGCGATCTGATGGCCGCGATCCGGGCGGCCGAGATGCTCGAATTCGTCATGACTCCGGGCGGCGACGTCGAGCTGAGCGATCTCGGCCGGAAGATGCTCCGGGCCAGGACGGTGGGCCGCAAGAAGCTGTTTCAAGCGCAGGTGAAGAAACTGCCGTTGTTCACGCAGTTGCATCAGTTGTTGGAGCAGGCGGAGGGCAAGCGGCTCCAGAAAGAGATGGTCCTGGAGGAATTGTCGAAGTGGCTGCCCGATGAAGACGCGGCTCAGCTCTTTGAGACGGCAATCAACTGGAGCCGCTACGCCGAGCTCTTCGGCTACGATCAGGATACGGGGGACTGTTTTTTGCCTGAAGAGTAAAAAGGTGGCTGGGTAGTTAGGTTGCTAGGTGGCTAGAAAGAAAAATAGTACAGCAGCACAGGATCAATGGCCTCCCAATTTAGTGACATCAAGGACGACTTCACAGAACTAAGGCATTTTATCCTCAACGATCTTGGAATAATCACTAATGCCTCAGAAGGCGGGAACTACGCTGCCGCGCTTCTTATAACAACGGCATGCGAGGCCCTTGGAACGTTGCGATATGGGAAAAGAGATGGAGGTGCTGATTTTTTTAAAGAATACTTAATGCCGGGAAAATGGCAGCCAGTTGTTAAGTCAATTTATGATGCTTTAAGGAATGGCCTTGCCCATTCTTTTGTGACGAAAGTCATATTGCAACCAGCCAATAGGCCAATTGATCTCGGAATTTCATGGAGCAAAGAAGTTCATTTTAAGTACGATCCAGACCGCGGCACGCTTTTTCTCAATGTCCGACAGCTCTCTAAAGACCTTTATCAAGCTTTTGAGCGATATGAAACTGAATTAAAAAGTGATGCAAAGTTACGTGACAGATATTTGGTTTGGCGAAAAAAACAACGCACATGCGAAGTGAAAAACAGGACTGAAAAGGAGGCGTGGAAAAGACTCATTGTGTGAGATGGTAAACGGAAATGGGGCGGAGAATATTCTAGATACACTTTGCCGGTTTAAGCTTTCCCTAGCTACCCTGCCACCTTACTACCTAGCTACCTTTTCTATTTCCACTTCACCACGGGCGGCAATGAGACGAAGATCGCCTCAACATTCCCCTTCGTCTTCAGTCCGAACTGTGTTCCGCGGTCGTAGAGCAGATTAAATTCCACGTACCGGCCACGGCGGTAGAGTTGGTGCTCGCGTTGCTCCGGCGTGTAGGGGAGTTTCCGGCGGCGGGCGACGATCCTCGGATAGACGTCCAGAAAGGCCTCGCCGATACTTTGAATGAAGGCGAAGCGTTCCTCAAACGAGCCTTCCTGCAAATAGTCGAAGAAGATTCCCCCGATGCCGCGAGGCTCGTTCCGGTGGGGGAGAAAGAAATATTCGTCGCACCATTTCTTGAACTTCGGATAATAGTCCGGGTGGTGCTTGTCGCACGCCGCTTTGATCGCGCCGTGGAAATCCTTCGCGTCTTCCTCGTACGGAAAGTAGGGCGTGAGATCGGTGCCGCCGCCGAACCAGCCCCGGTCGGTTTCGATGTAGCGCAAATTCATGTGCACGGCCGGCACGAGCGGGCTGACCATGTGGGCGACGAGCGAAATGCCGGTGGCGTAAAACGCCGTGGTGTTACCGGGAAGATTTTTGGCAAATTCCGGATCGAGGTCGCCCCAGACGGCCGAGCAGTTCACGCCGACTTTCTCGAAGGTGGTGCCTTTCATGACGTTGATCAGCCCGCCGCCTCCGCCTTCATGTTCCCAGGGGGTCTGCTCGAATTTTGCCGTATCGAGCGCTTCAAACGCGGCCCGGATCCGGCGGCACAAGTCGACGAAGTACTGGTTGGTGGCGGTGCGGGCATCGCTCATGACACCACTCCCTTGCTCTTTTTCGCTGCGGCCGGCGGCTGGATCAGGGCGAGGCGCAGGTCGTGCGGTGACGTGATCGGGGGCAGACAGGTCGTCTGCTGGCAGACATAGGCGGCCGGCGTGCCGCGGACGGGTGTGCGTCCCTTCGTCAGCGCCTCGGCAAACGGCGTCGTCTCACCCGGCGGTAGCAGACAAACAAGTTCGTTGGGCAGGTAGATGTGATGCGCCTGCTGCAGCAACTGCCGGCTGCCGGGTGAGGACGCGGCGCCGGCGATGATCACCTCCGTGGGCCCTTGCAGCGCGAAATCGAGCGCCAGCAGCATCGAGGCCATGCCGTAGGGATTTTCTTCCATCTCGGCCTGGTACCGGCGGAGCGTCCGCTCGGCCGCGTCGCGCCAATCGGCCCGGCCGGTGTAGGCGGCCAGCCGTAGCAGATCGCGCACGGCGACGGCCGTGCCGGAGGGAATTGACTGATCGTGCGCCGACTTCGGGCGGCTGATGAGCGGTTCATGATGGCGCGGGGTGAAGAAGAAGTCGCTCTCGCCCGCGTCCCAGTACTCGTCCATCATCACCTCGGTGAGCTGGACGGCCCGGTCGAACCATTTCTGATCGAGGAGCGCTTCGTACAGGTCGAGATAGGCGGCGATGAGAAAGGCATAGTCATCGAGATAGGCGGTTAGTTTGGCCTCACCGGCGGTCCAGACGTGCAATAAGCGGCCGTTTTGCTGCAACCGGGACCAGAGAAACTCGGCTGTCTTGATTGCGGCGGCCCGGTGGGCGTCGATCTCGAAGACCTTCACCGCCTCCGCGAGCGCCGAGAGCATGAGACCGTTCCAGCTTACCAGGATCTTCTCGTCCCGCAGGGGTTTGATGCGGAGTTCACGATGGGCCAGCAGCCGTCCTTTACCCTGCTCGAGTCGATGGGTGACCTCTTCGGGCGTGAGGTGAAATTCCTCGGCCAGTGCATCGATCGTCAGGCTGACATGCAGGATGTTCTTGTGCTCGAAATTGCCCGCCGAGGTGACGTCGAAGGCGCGGCAGAAGAGCCGCCCGTCGGCATCGCCCAACACGGTGATGACTTCCTCCACCGTCCAGACGAAATATTTGCCCTCGACACCCTCGCTGTCGGCGTCCTGCGCAGCGTAGAAGCCGCCGTCGGGATGGAGCAATTCCCGGAGGGCGTAGTTGATCGTGCCGCGGGCGATCCGGGCGAACCGCTCGTCCTGTGTGATCAGGTAGGTGTCGAGATAGAGCCGGGTCAACAGGGCGTTGTCGTAGAGCATCTTTTCAAAATGGGGGACGAGCCACTGCTCATCGACACTGTAGCGGTGGAACCCGCCGCCGATCTGGTCGTAGATGCCGCCCTCCGCCATCCGCGTGAGTGTGCGGGTGGTCATTTCGAGCGCGGTCCGGTCGAGCGTGGCGTGATAATGGTAGAGGCAGAGCGTGAACGCCATCGTGGCGGGAAACTTGGGCGCGCCGCCGAAGCCGCCGTAGACGGGCTCGAACATCCGGGAGAGAAAATCGACTGTTTGCTGGACCGTGTCCGATGATAAAGGCCGGTCTTCACCCCGCTGTTTCTGCATCTGCTCGAAGACCCGCGTGATCTTCGCGGTGGTCTCCTTCACCTGATCGGGCTGGTTGTGGTAGGCGTCGGCGACCGATTCCAGCACCCGGGGAAAGCCGGGCAGGTTGTACCGGTCGTTGGGCGGAAAATAAGTTCCGGCAAAGAAGGGGACGAGTTCCGGCGTGAGGAACATCGTCAGCGGCCAGCCGCCGCCGCGCCGGTGAAAGAGTTGAAAGGCGGTCTGATAAATCTGGTCCAGATCCGGCCGCTCCTCACGATCCACCTTGATGTTGATGAACGACTCGTTCATCACGGCCGCGGTGGCGTCATTCTCGAAGCTTTCATGCTCCATGACGTGGCACCAATGGCAGGCGGAATAGCCGATCGAGAGGAGAATGGGTTTGTTCTCGGCGCGGGCCCGGTCGAGGGCTTCCTTGCCCCACGGATACCAGTCGACGGGATTGTGGGCGTGCTGCCGGAGATAGGGACTGGTTTCCTGAATGAGGTGGTTGGGTTTTGGGGTTGTCATGAGAATTAGGTGGCTAGGTTGTTAGGTGGCTAGGTAGCTGGGAAAATCTTAAAATAGCGGCGGACTTTTTGACGATCTTCGATCCTGGTTTGTCTTTTCCTAGCAACCTAACCACCCAGCTACCTAGCTACCTCTTTGTTGCCTGTAAATACTGATCAATCCCGCGGGCGGCATCTCGGCCTTCCCGGATCGCCCAGACGATCAATGACGCGCCCCGTTTGGCGTCGCCGGCGGCAAAGAGGCCGTCGATGTTGGTCATCTGCCGGTCGTTCACGGCGATGTTGCCGCGGGCGTCGAGCTGAACGCCCAACTCCGAGAGACTGTCCGTGATGGGACCGGAAAAGCCCATGGCGAGAAGGATGAGCTCCGCTTGAATCTCGAATTCGGTGCCCGGTTGGGGCGCGAAGCGCGTGCGTCCCTGTGCGTTGGTTTCCGGCGCCACGCGGACGGCGTGGAGCCGTTCGACATGGGCATTGGAGCCTGGGGAACCTGAAAAGTGGGTGGTCGAGACGCTCCACTGCCGGTCGCAGCCTTCTTCGTGCGCGTGCGAGCTGCGCAACTGCATCGGCCAGAACGGCCAGGGAGTTGACGCGTCCCGATGCTTGGGCGGCTGGGGGAGAATCTCGAACTGATGGACTTCCCGCGCGCCCTGACGATGGGCGGTGCCCAAGCAGTCGGAGCCGGTGTCGCCGCCGCCGATGATGACGACGCGCTTGCCCTCGGCGGTGATCCGCCGCTCGCCGGGCCGCAGGCTGTCGCCCGCCACGATCCGGTTTTGCTGGGTCAGATAATCCATCGCGAGATGGACGCCGTCCAGGTCGCGGCCGGGGATGGGCAATTCCCTGGGCTTCATCGCGCCGATCGTAAGACACACGGCGTCGAACTCGCGCCGGAGCGTCTGCAACGTGGGGTTCTTGCCGACGTGCACGCCGGTCTTGAACTCAACCCCTTCCGCGCGCATCTGGTCTAAACGCCGGTCGATGACCTGCTTCTCCATTTTGAAATCGGGGATGCCGTAGCGGAGCAACCCGCCGATCCGGTCGTCCTTTTCAAAGAGCGTCACACTGTGGCCCAGACGGCACAGTTGCTGGGCGGCGGCCAGGCCGGCCGGGCCCGAACCGACCACGGCCACACGCTTGCCGCTCCGTTTCTCGGGGAGAATGGGTTTGACCAATCCCGCATCAAAGCCGCGGTCGATGATGTTCCATTCGATCACGCGGATCGAAACCGGCTCCTCGATGATCCCCAGCACGCAGGCGCTTTCGCAGGGCGCCGGGCAGAGGCGGCCGGTGAATTCGGGGAAGTTGTTCGTCGAGTGGAGCATCTTCAGCGCGTCCGGCCAGCGTCCCCGGTGGACGAGATCATTCCAATCCGGGATCATATTTTGGACCGGGCAGCCGCTGTCGCCCTGGCAGAAGGGGACGCCGCAGTCCATGCAGCGGGCGCCCTGGGTTTTAAGCGTCTCTTCGGGGATCGGGTCGTAGAATTCCTTCCAATCCTTGACGCGCTCCGCGACGGGCCGCCGCTTGGGCCCTTCGCGTTTGGCTTTCATAAACCCTGTGATGTCGGCCATTAGTTGTATCTCACTTGGCGGCCGTTGCGGTGAGCTTGGCCTGCTGCGCCCGCTCGGCGAGCACTCGCTTGTAATCGACCGGCATGACCTTGACGAATCGGGCGAGCATCTCCGGCCACTGTTTGAGAATGGCGGCTGCCTTGCGGCTGCCGGTGTAGGTGGCGTGGCGGGTGATCAAATCCTGCAGCAGGACGATATCGGCGTCATCAGCGACCGGCTCCAACTCCACCATGCCGAGGTTGCAGCGTTTTTGAAACTGGCCGTCTTCATCAAGCACGAACGCCACGCCGCCGCTCATGCCCGCCGCGAAGTTCCGGCCCGTTTTGCCCAGGACCACCACGGCGCCGCCGGTCATATATTCGCAGCCGTGATCGCCGACGCCTTCGATGACGGCCAGCGCGCCGCTGTTGCGCACCGCGAACCGTTCGCCGGCCATCCCATAGAAATAACATTCGCCGGCCGTCGCGCCGTATAAGGAGGTATTGCCGATCAGAATCGTCTCTTCGGGGACAAACTTCGACGCCCGGGGCGGGTAGACGACAATCCGTCCGCCGGACAACCCCTTGCCCAGGTAGTCGTTCGATTCCCCCTCGAGCGTAAACGCGACGCCGCGGGCGAGAAAAGCGCCGAATGACTGGCCGGCCGTGCCGGTAAAGGTGATCCGGATGGTGTCCGGCGGCAAGCCCTCCAGTCCATACTGTTTCGCGATTTTTCCCGATAGCATCGCCCCGACGGTCCGGTTCACGTTGCGGATG
>JBGPIL010000017.1:0-18748 GCA_041484905.1 Nitrospiria bacterium | reverse complement strand
GATCGTTCGCCTGGCGACCCGCAGCAGCCCGCTGGCCCTCTGGCAGGCGAACTGGGTCAAAGCGGAATTGGAGCGGCTGCATGCCGGCTGCCGTGTCGAGCTGGTGAAGATCAAAACCTCCGGCGACAAAATCACCGACGTGCCGCTCGCCAAGATCGGCGGCAAGGGGCTTTTTGTGAAAGAGATCGAAGAAGCGCTGCTCGACAACCGGGCCGATCTGGCCGTCCACAGCATGAAAGACGTGCCGGTCGAAATTCCCAAAGGGCTGCACATGGCGGTGACCACGAAACGTGAAGACCCGCGGGATGCATTGATTTCAGCCGCCGGTGTCCCGTTTGCCCAACTGCCGCAAGGTGCAAAGGTCGGCACCAGCAGCCTGCGGCGCGGCACACAACTGCGCCATCAACGGCCCGATCTCGTCATCGTCCCGCTCAGGGGCAATCTCGACACGCGGCTCAGAAAGCTCAAGAGTGAAAAGCTCGATGCCGTGATTGTCGCCGCCGCGGGGTTGCACCGGATGGGTTGGGAGGGACAGATCACCGAATATCTCTCGACCGAGATCAGCCTGCCCGCCATCGGCCAGGGGGCGCTGGGATTGGAGTGTCGCGTGGATAACGCCCGGATCAACAGATTAATCGCGCCGCTCAATGACAGCGATACGGCCGTTTGCGTAAAGGCCGAACGGGCCTTCTTAGCGCGGCTGGAAGGGGGCTGCCAGGTGCCAATCGCCGGCCACGCAGAGTTGAACGTTCTAGAGCTTCGGCTGCGCGGCCTGGTCGCAAGCTTGGATGGCAAGCAGGTGGTGGCGGATGAAGTGCGCGGGCCGATTGCGCAGGCCGCCGCCATGGGCAAAGAGCTGGCCGAGCGTTTGCTCGCCCGCGGCGCGGGGAAAATTCTCAAAGAAATTTATTCATCGGCACAGTAGGGTAATCGAATGGTGCCAGGCGATCGTCCCTTAGGTAAGGTCTATTTAATCGGCGCCGGCCCCGGCGATCCGGGGCTGATCACGGTCAAAGGCTTGCAGCGGTTGCGCGAAGCCGACGTCGTCATCTACGATTATCTTGCTCCCACCGAATTGCTCGGCGCCGTCAAAACGGGCGCGGAGATCGTCTATGTGGGCAAACAGGGTGGCAGCCCGCGCGTCGGCCTGCATATCACCCAAGACCAGATCAACCGGCTGCTCATCGAGAAGGCCCGGGCCGGCCTGACCGTTGCGCGTTTGAAAGGCGGCGACCCCTTCATCTTCGGCCGTGGCGGCGAAGAGGCGCTGGTTCTGGCCGAAGCGGGCGTGCCGTTTGAAGTGATTCCCGGTGTCACCTCCGCCATTGCCGTGCCGGCCTACGCGGGGATTCCGCTCACCCATCGCGACTGGGCCTCGACCGTCACCTTTGTCACCGGCGTGACTGGTCATGAGGATGATGGTGACTTTGCCCGGATCAATTGGCAGCAGCTTGCCGTCACCGGCAACACGCTCGTGATTTTAATGGGGCTGGGGCGTTTACGGCACATTATCGACGCGCTGCTCGGCGCGGGGCGCCCGCCCCAGACGCAGGCGGCGGTCATTCAATGGGGCACCACGGCCCGGCAGCGGAGCGTCATGGCGCCGCTCTCGGCCATTGCGGACGAGGTGGAACGGGCGGGCTTGACGCCGCCGGCCGTCATCGTCATCGGGGAGGTGGTGGGATTGCGACGGGAACTGAACTGGCATGAGGGCAAACCGCTCTTCGGGAAGAAAATCCTGATCACCCGGGCGAAGGATCAAGCCGCGGAGTTCATCGAGCTGCTGGCCCACTACGGCGCCGAGCCGGTCGAATTTCCGACGATCGAAATCAAACCGCCATCCGATTGGGCTCCGGTGGACGAGGCGATCGCTCAATTATCCACCTTCGACTGGCTGCTGTTCACCAGTGTGAACGGTGTCGAGTTTTTCATGAAGCGGCTCATCGCCAAAGGCGGCGACCTGCGCAAATTGAAAGGCGTCAAGATCGGCGCCATCGGCCCCAAGACGGCCGAAGCCGTGCATCAGTTCGGCCTGGTGCCCGACTTGGTCCCGAAATATTTCCAGGCCGAGGCGATTCTGGAAGGGCTGCACACCGAAGCGCTGGAGGGCAAGCGCATTCTGCTGCCGCGGGCCAAGGAAGCGCGGGAAATCCTGCCGCAGGAATTGGCCAAACGCGGGGCCGACGTCAATGTTGTGCCGGTCTATGAAACGATTATTCCGACCGCGCGCAAAGAGGCGGTCAAGGCGATGCTGCAGAAGCACGAGATTGCGGTGGTCACGTTCACCAGCTCATCGACCGTGAAAAATTTCATGGCGCTCTTTGAAGGCGAACCGGTGGCGAAGTGGCTGGAAGGTGTCAAAATCGCCTGCATCGGCCCGATCACCGCTGACACCGCGCGAGAATTGGGCCTACACGTCGACATTCAGCCGGTGGATTTTACGGTTGCGGCGTTGGCGAAGGCAATTGCGGAGGGGTTTGGGAAGTAAAAGTGACTTTGAGGTGAGATCAAATTATGGATCCTGTATCAATTACAGGTCTTGTGATCAAGACCCTCGAGCTCGTACACAAGAGGCGAGAGGGGAAATTAACCAAAGAGGAAGCTCAAAGTTTATATTGCAGAATTTATTCATCCCTTCTATGGGAAGTTTATCAAAACTTGGAGCGATGTAATGGAATTGTAAGGAAGGCAGAACGAGGCCGGATCTCAGCGGGCATTTTGTCCTTCTTTGTGAGGGATGCTTTGTTTACAGATTTTTGCATTATGTGTCCTGAGCCAAAGATCATCTCGGATTTTAGTGAAATTTACGGAGCGTTAGAACGTATCCACCATTGGCAGAGGGTGACCGTCGACTTAGAGAGCAAAAGTGCGGGGTACATTATAGGGTTTGCAAAAGATCTCTTTGAAGCAAAGAAGCATGATAAGTACAATGGTTTGCATCGCGTTCTCAGGAGTATTTGTCGGTCAGATAAACAAATTCCTCCGATGTTTAAAATGCTCAAATAAAGATAGCATTGAGTTCAGAGACCAATTTTGCTGCCGCCGCCTCGTATGTGATACTGACACGTTGATCTGGAGGAAAAATGTCAAAGAGACAAAGCCTGCTGGTTGTTTTAACCATAGTTCTGCTCCCGGTTTCCGCAGAAGCCCAGCAACAATGGGGGTCAGGTCTTGCAATCACACATTGAGATTGCTGCCGCTCCCGCGTGGTCGCGGAGCGGGTGTAGGGGTTTCGATAAAAGTATAGTAGAATGGAATAAATCTTCTGGGAGCGCGTCATGCAGAAAGTGGTTCGAAAGGCGAAGTTGCAGGAGTTCTCAGAAGTCCGGGAGAATCTCGCCTATTGGCTCTCCAAGACACCTGAAGAGCGCGTGGCTGAAGTTGAGCGCCTGAGGAGGCAACGGGATGGACGTGCCGCGAGACTTCAGCGAGCTGCTCGCGTTGTTCAACGCACATCACGTTGACTATCTGATCGTCGGCGCGCACGCTCTCGCCTATCACGGCGCGCCCCGCTATACCGGTGATCTCGACATTTTGGTGCGCCCTGACCCGGAGAATGCCGGTCGAATTCTCCGCGCATTGGATGCGTTCGGCTTCGGTTCGCTTGGCCTGACGGCAGAGGACTTCACCGCTCCTGACAATGTGATCCAACTCGGCAGGGCCCCCGTTCGTATCGATCTTGTCACATCCATCACCGGTGTTTCATGGGAACAAGCGGCGGCCGGCAAAGTGGAGGCCCGGTATGGCGATCTCACTGTGCATTATCTTGGAAAGAAAGAGCTGATCCAGAACAAACGGGCGCTGGGGCGGAAAAAGGATTTGGCCGACCTCGAAGCGCTGGGGGAGGAATAAGTGCCGTCGTTCCCTGCGGGTCTGCCCGCCGTAGGTGAGCGTGGAGCGGGTGAGGACTTCACACGGAGGGAAGGAATGAATAGACGGCATTATTACCCGGCTGCATGGCCGGCGCTGCTTTCGATGGTGTTGATCTCCTGCGGCACGATCATTCACGGCACGACCCAGACGATTCAGATCAACTCCACGCCGCCCGGTGCCACGGCGCGCGTGGATGGGCGTGAGCTGGAAACGCCGACATCGGTATCGCTTGCAAGAAACAAGGACTATACGGTTGGGATGGAAAAAGCCGGCTGCGAGCCGGGGCAGGCAAACATCGGTCGAGGCTTCAACGGCTTTGCGACGATTGTGGGCAACCTTCTCTGGTTGATGCCCGGTGTGCTCGTGGATGTCCTGGCCGGCGGGGCCTGGACGCTTGAGCCGGAGACGGTGCATGTTGAGCTGGCCTGCCCGCCGCCTCACGGATAAAGGAGAGACAGCGATGCCAGCGCGTACACCGGAAGAAGTGCATCGTTTATTTACCGATGCGTTCAACGCCGGCGATGTGAAGGCGATCATGGCGCTCTATGAGCTTGGAGCGATCCTCCTGCCGCAGCCCGGGCAGATTGTCCGCGGGCAGGTCGCGATTCGCGAGGCGCTCAATAGCTATCTGGCCCTGAAGCCGAAGTTTACAATGCAGCCAGCCCGCGTGCTTTCATCTGACGAGATCGCCCTCTTGTTCTCGAAGTGGACGCTCACGGGCACCGGCCCCGATGGCAATGCGATGACGATGGCAGGCCAGACGACCGATGTGGTCCGCCGCCAGAAGGACGGCACGTGGCTCATCGTGATCGACAATCCTTTTGGAGTCGGGTGACGCGCGACCGACGCACTTGCCGGCCAGAAAAGGGGACAGGCTACTTTTCGGAGGGGACCGCGACTATTGCACGTGAAAAGTAGCCTGTCCCCTTTTCTGTGTTGAATCTTGCCAACCCCCTTAAAATTCAGTAGAATGACAACACGTTCCACTGATACTGCCACACGGGAGTTGTGATGGCCCAGTTTCCACTCTATCGTCCCCGCCGATTGCGACGGACCGAGCCGCTGCGCCGGATGGTGCGCGAGACGCGCCTCTGTGCCGATGAATTGATCGCGCCGCTCTTTGTCGTCCACGGCAAGGGTGTCCGAAACGAAATCGCCTCGATGCCGGGCGTGGCCCAGTTGTCTGTCGATCTGCTGATCAAGGAAGTCCAGGAACTGGCCAATGTCGGCGTGCCTGCGGTGCTCCTCTTCGGGATTCCTGCCAAGAAAGACGAACGGGGATCGGAAGCCTATGCGGCCGACGGCATCGTCCAGCAGGCGGTGCGGGCGATCAAGGATCAGCGGCCGGAGCTGGTGGTGATCACCGATGTGTGTCTGTGCGAGTTTACGAGTCACGGCCATTGCGGCCTGGTCGACAAGGGCGAGGTGCTCAACGATCCCAGCCTGGAATTGCTGGCCAAATCCGCGCTCTCGCACGCGCAGGCGGGGGCCGACATCGTGGCGCCCTCCGATATGATGGATGGACGCGTGGGGGCGATCCGCCGGGCGCTCGACGGCGCCGGCCATGCCGACACGCCGATTCTCTCGTATGCCGCCAAGTATGCCTCCAGCTTTTACGGCCCCTTTCGCGACGCGGCCCAGTCGACGCCCCAATTCGGCGACCGCCGGGGCTATCAGATGGATCCGGCCAACGCGGAGGAGGCGCTACGCGAGGTGGAGCTCGATATTGAAGAGGGAGCGGACGCCGTGATGGTCAAGCCGGCGCTGCCCTATCTCGACATCATCCGGCGGGTCAAGGAACGGTTCAACCGGCCGGTGGCGGCCTATCAGGTGAGCGGCGAGTATGCGATGCTCAAGGCGGCCGGCAAGCTCGGCTGGCTGGATGAGGAACGGGCGATGCTCGAAAGTCTGACCGGGATCAAGCGGGCGGGCGCCGACCTGATCATCACCTATTTTGCCAAAACGGCCGCCACGCTGTTGCGGCGCTCCGGATAGCCGTGGCCGCGCAGCGACGCACGTCCTGCCCACGCACCACTGGATAAGACGAGATGGAGCTGGTCCAGGGATTGCCGGATCTTCGGGGTGAAACACGGCCCATCGTGATCGCCATGGGAAATTTCGACGGGGTCCATCTCGGCCATCAGGCGATCATCAACCGGGCGGTGGAACGGGCGGGTGTGCGGGGCGGGCTGAGCCTGGCGCTGACCTTCGAGCCGCATCCAGTGCGCGTGCTCCGGCCCGACTCGCCGCTGGCGTTGCTGACGCCCTTCCCGTTAAAAGTCCGACTGCTTGAGCAGTCGGGGGTCGAGCAGGTGGTCTGCGCGAAGTTTACGCGCGAGTTTGCTGAGCAGAGCCCGACCGATTTCGTGCACAAGGTGCTGGTCGACCGGTTGCGCGTGGCCGAGGTGTGTGTCGGCGAAAATTTCAGTTTTGGGAAGAATCGGGCGGGCCGGCCCGCGCTGCTCAAAGAGCTGGGCAAGGCGGCGGGCTTTGCCGTGCATGTGCAGCCGCCGGTGGTGATCGACGGCCAGGTTGTCAGCTCATCGGTAATCCGGCAGATGATCGAGCGGGGCGAGGTGGCCGAGGCGGCGCGATTGTTGGGACGGCCCTATCTCCTGCTGGGCGAGGTCATCAGCGGACGGGGGCGGGGGGAGCAATTGGGTTTTCCAACGGCCAATCTGCGTCAGACCGATCAGTTGCTGCCGGCCGACGGAGTTTATGCCGGCTGGGTGACATTGGCTGCCGGGGCGGCCGGGCATGGAGCCCGCCGGAAAACGGGCACCGGGCCATTGGCGGGCGACGGCATTTATCAGGGGGCCATCAACATCGGGATGCGCCCGACATTTCACGAAACGGAACGGGTGGTGGAAGTCCATCTGCTGGACTATCCGGGCTCGGGCGCACTCTATGGGCAGGCTCTGGAGGTGGCGTGTGTGGCCCGGATTCGTGAGGAACGGGCGTTTGGTTCGGCCGCCGAACTCAAGGCGCAAATTGGGCAGGATGTGGTTGCGATCCAGAGCGAGTTGGCCAAGTCGGCCCGGGCCGGACGGCCCGGACGGCCCACGACCTAACATGACCCACGAGGGATCAGTGATGAGGAACCAGTATGAGCCGGCATGAACCGGTGCTGGCGGCGGTTTCGGCCGCGCTCAGCGAGTTGGGTTTGTGCCCGGTCAATGCGACGCCTGGGGCGCCGCCGGTGCAGACGGTGCTGGTGGCTGTCTCCGGCGGGCCCGATTCGGGTTGTCTGCTCGATGCGCTGTCTCACCTGGTCGGCTGGCGGCCTGATGCACTTCGATCGACGATCAAGCGGTCGACCCGGTTTGCCGGCCGGCTCCATCTGGCCCATCTGCACCACGGCCTGCGGGGCGAGGCGGCCGATGCCGACGCCGAGTTTGTGCAGGCGCGGGCCCGGGACTACGGCTGGCCGGTGACAGTCGGACGGATTGATGCCCGGCGCGAGGCCGCCCGCCTGAAGCTTTCTCTCCAAGCGGCGGCCCGGGAGTGTCGGTATCAGTTTTTAAAGGAGACGGCCGAGCGGGCCGGCGCCTCGTGGATCGCCGTGGCCCACACGGCCAACGACCAGGCGGAGACGCTGCTCCTGCGGCTGCTGCGGGGCAGCGGCCCGGACGGGCTGGCCGGTATGCCGATGGTGCGGGAGGGACGGATCGTGCGGCCGCTGCTGCGGGTGACGCGGGAAGCGGTGCTTGATTATCTGACCCGGCGGGACGTGCCCTTTCGGCAGGATCAATCGAACGAGGATCGTCATTACACGCGCAACCGGATCCGGGCCGAGTTGCTGCCGCTGTTGGCCCGGGATTACAACCCGGCGATTGTGACCCGGCTGGCTGCCACCGCCCGGCTCATGGCCGAGGAACGGCAGGTAGTGGAGGAGCTGCTGGCGGGGCACTGGCGGGAGGGGCTGCTGGCCGCCGAGCCGGGCCGGCTGATCTTTGACCGGACGGTGATCAGCCGCCAGTTGCCCGCGGTGCAACGGTGGTGGCTGCGCCGGGCCCTGCGGCTGCTGGCCGGCGGGCCAACCGGCACCGTGAAGGCATGCGAGGAAACGTTGCGCGGCCTGCGCCGTTCGGCGCCCCGCACGGTGACGCTGCGCGGCGGCCTGACGGTGCGGATGACGGAGACAACCATTGACTTCAGAAAACGGGCCGACCGGCCGGCGGTTCGGGTGGCACGGGTGGGGGGAACGTGATGGAACAACGGATTTTTGGCAAACCATTAATTAATCCGGTCGATTTACAGCGACGCATTCAGAAACTGGGCCACCAGATTTCCCAGGATTATGTCGGCAAGGATCTGGTGCTGGTCGGCCTGCTCAAGGGGGCCTTTGCCTTTTACGCCGATCTGGCCCGGGCCATTTCGATTCCGCTGGCGGTCGATTTCCTGGTGGTGACCAGCGGCGGCTCCCGCACGGAGGGCAAGAAACGGGTGAAGATGATCTCCGATCTGACGGTCGACATTGCCGGCCGTCACGTGTTGCTGGTGGAGGATATCGTCGATTCCGGCCTGACGGTTACCTCACTCATGAAGCGGCTGCAGGCGCGCAAGCCCGCGTCGCTCAAAATCTGCGCCATGCTGGACAAGCCCTCCCGCCGCAAGGTGGAGGTCAAACTCGATTACGTCGGCTTTGCGATCCCGAATAAATATGTGATCGGCTTCGGGCTTGATTACAAGAACAACTACCGGAATCTGCCCTATCTGGCCGTCCTGGATCAATTGCAGAACGACTAGGCGCTGGTTCCGGGGCGCGGCCGCTGGAAGTGGCCCTCCGCATATGGCACACCGATGGAGGGGTATGCTATAGTGGTGAATGCGTGCCGCTTGATGGCAACCCTATGGCAACCCTAATGATGGGACCGTTCTGATACACGCGAATGAGGTTATGACGTCGTGAATCCTAAAATGAAGAATTTGGCCCTCTGGGCGGTCGGCTTGATCTTTATGGTCGTCCTCTTCAATCTGTTCAATCTCCCGGCACACCAGGCGGAAAACGAACTCGTCTTCAGCGACTTTATGAACCGGCTGGAGCACGGCGACGTCAAGGACGTCACCATCAAGGAGCGCCGGATTCAGGGCACCATGCGGGACGGCCAGCATTTTTCGACCTACACGGCCGACTACCCGAACCTGGTGCAGGTCATGCGCGACCACGGCACGACGATCGTGGTGAAACCGCCGGACGAGAGCCCCTGGTACATCACGCTACTGGTCAGTTGGGCGCCGTTTCTGCTCTTTTTGGGATTGTGGATCTTTTTTATGCGCCAGATGCAGGTGGGTGGCAATCGTGCGCTGTCGTTCGGCAAGAGCCGCGCCCGCCTGCTCTCCGAAGACCGCAAGAAGGTCACGTTTGCGGACGTGGCTGGGGTCGATGAGGCGAAGCAGGAAGTCTCTGAAATTATTGATTTTCTCAAGGACCCTCCAAAGTTTCAGAAACTGGGCGGCCGGATTCCCAAGGGTGTGCTGATCGTCGGCGCGCCCGGCACCGGCAAGACGCTCCTGGCCAAGGCGATCGCCGGCGAGGCGGGCGTGCCCTTTTTCAGTATCAGTGGTTCGGACTTTGTTGAAATGTTCGTGGGCGTGGGTGCCAGCCGCGTCCGCGACCTGTTCGAGCAGGGGAAGAAACACGCCCCCTGCATCATCTTTATCGATGAGATCGATGCCGTCGGGCGGCTGCGCGGGGCGGGGCTGGGCGGCGGCCACGACGAGCGCGAGCAGACGCTCAACCAGCTGCTGGTGGAGATGGACGGCTTCGATACGACCGAGGGGGTCATCCTGGTTGCCGCGACCAACCGGCCCGACGTGATCGACCCGGCGCTGTTGCGGCCCGGCCGATTCGACCGGCAGGTGGTGGTGAGCCGGCCCGATTTGAAGGGGCGGGTGGAAATTTTAAAGGTGCATACGAAGAAAGTTCCCCTGGCGGCCGACGTGTCGTTGGAGGTGATCGGGCGGGGCACGCCGGGTTTTGCGGGCGCCGATCTGGAAAATCTGGTTAATGAAGCGGCGCTGCTGGCCGCCCGCCACGGCAAAAAATCGGTCGAGATGAAGGATTTCGAATCGGCGAAGGATAAAGTCCTGATGGGGGCGGAGCGCCGGAGCGTGATCATCAGCGAGCACGAGCGGCGCACCACGGCCTTTCATGAAGCCGGCCATGCGCTGGTGGCCAAAATGCTGCCGGGGACCGATCCGGTCCACAAGGTGACGATCATTCCCCGCGGCCGCGCGCTGGGTCTGACGATGCAATTGCCGATTGACGACCGCTACACCTATCCGAAGGATTTTCTCTACAACAACATCGCAATCCTGATGGGCGGGCGGGTCGCCGAGGAGCTGGTGCTCAACTTTATGACGACGGGGGCCGGCAACGACATCGAGAAGGCGACCGACCTGGCCCGCAAGATGGTTTGCGAGTGGGGCATGAGCGAGAAAATGGGTCCGCTGACTTTCGGCAAGAAGGAACAGGAGATTTTCCTCGGCCGGGAGATCTCGCAGCACCGCGACTACAGCGAGCACACGGCGATCGATATCGATAACGAGGTCAAGCGGCTGGTGATGGAAAATTACGAGCGGGCCAAGACGATCATCCAGACCAACATGAAGGCGCTTAGAGCGATCGCCGAAGCGCTGCTCGAGCGCGAGTCGCTGGAAGGGCCCGAGATCGAGCAGATCATCCAGCAGGTGGCTGCCGCGCCGTCCTGACGCCCCTGTTTTTTTACAAACCTCCACCCATAGGTTCCTGATAGTCATGCCCCCCCGGCGTCATCGCCATCGGTTGCAATGGGGCTCCTGGCGGTTCGATCTGTCCGCGCGGACTCACGTCATGGGCGTGCTCAACGTCACGCCCGATTCCTTCTCGGACGGCGGCCGCTATCTACGTGCGGACCGCGCGTTGGCGCACGCGGAGGCCATGGTGGAGGCGGGCGCCGATCTGATCGACATCGGCGGCGAATCGACCAAGCCCGGTGCGTCCCCCGTGCCGCTGGATGAGGAACTGCGCCGCGTCATCCCGGTGATCGAAAAGGTGGCGGCGCGCTGCCGTGTGCCGGTGTCAATCGACACCTCAAAGGCGGAGGTCGCCCGGCGGGCGATCGCGGCCGGTGCGGCGATGATCAATGATGTGACCGCGCTGCGGGGTGATCCCGCGATGGCCGAGGTGGCGGCCGAGGCGGGCGTGCCCGTCGTGTTGATGCACATGCGGGGGAGACCCGAGACGATGCAGCGCCGCCCCCGCTATCGCGCGCTCATGGACGAACTGCTCCGGTTTTTCCGCGAACGGATCTCCGCCGCAGTCGCTGCCGGGATCGACCGGCGCCGCCTTCTCATTGATCCGGGTATTGGCTTTGGCAAGACGCTCGCCCATAATCTCGAGATCCTCCAGCGACTGGATGTGCTGACCCGATTGGGACGGCCGATCCTCGTCGGCCCGTCGCGCAAATCGTTTTTAGGAAAATTGACCGGTCAATCCGATGATCGGCGGCTGGAGGGCACGGCGGCAGCCGTGACGGCGTCGGTGCTGCACGGCGCCCACGTGGTGCGCGTGCATGATGTGGCGGAGATGGTGCGGGTGGTGCGTGTGGCCGACGCGATCTATCGAAGCCCGGCGAGGTGAAGCCGGGCGGGGTGCGGTGTAGGGTGGGTTTGAACCCGTCCCTACGTTACAACAACGCGCCCCACTTGACCGGACAGCGCTGGCGCTGGCCGCTTTTCTGCAGGTAAAAGAGTTCGCCGTTCTGCGCGCCGAACTCGTAGAGATCCCTCGTCAGCCGCACGTCTGTCAAACAGTACTCACTGAGCCGCTGGAAGTCCCCCTCCCGGAAAAATCGAATGGCATCGAGCCCATGCCCGGATTTTTTGCTGCCCAGTGTCGCCTCGGCCAGGCTGTCGAGGCTCACCCGGTGGCCGAGGGTGTTGGTCACCTCTTCCATCAGATCGAGCGTCGGTAACTGATCGAAGGCCAGCGGCAGATAGGGTGCCAGGACAGGATAGTCAAACCGCCGGATGTTGAAGCCGATGATCAGCGAAGCGCGGCTGAAGAGTGGTTCCAGCGCTTTCAACTCCTCTTCCCGGTAAATCCGAAATTGGTCGGTGGCATAGGAGTAGAGACCGAGGACCGAGACTTTCAACGCGTCCAGCCGGTCCCGGCCGCCCACGTCCTCGAAGGAGTATTGGGTTTCCAGATCGAAGACGAGTCGATCGCCGTCGTGATCGGTCATGATAAGAGGGGTCTGGACACGGGCCTGACAGGAACGGCGTGGGCTGCCGGACTCAACGGGGCGGAGGCACCGGCGACTCGGTGCCGGCCGCGGACTCTTTGTGGTCGTCCCGAATGAGGGATTTCAATTCCGCCATGAAGGCGTGCAGATCCTTGAAATCCCGGTAGACGGAGGCGAACCGCACATAGGCGACCTGATCGAGCCGGGAGAGCTCCTCCATCACCTCTTGGCCGATCCGCTGGCCGGGAATTTCCGATTCGCCGAGTTCCTGAATTTTCCGGGTGATCCGGTCGACGATCTCCTGCAGCGTGGCGACGCTGACGGGCCGCTTCTCGCAGGCCTTCTGCAAGCCCGCAAGAATCTTGTTGCGGTTGAAGGTTTCCCGCCGGCCGTCCTTTTTAATGACCAGCGGCAGCGCCTGCTCGCTCCGTTCGTAGGTGGTGAAACGGCGTTTGCACTCCAGGCACTCGCGCCGGCGGCGGATCGATTCGCCGTCGTTGCTCAGCCGCGAGTCGATGACCTTGTTGTCCAGTTTCTCGCAGAAGGGGCAGCGCATAGTGTGTTAGTAAAAGGGAAACCGTGTGCAGAGCACGGCGACCCGACGGCGGACGGCCGCAATCGAGGTCTCAGCCCCGCGGCCGCCGATGATCGTGTCGATCAATTCGGCGATCTCCTTCATCTGGGCGGGCTTCATCCCGCGCGTGGTGACGATGGGCGTGCCGAGCCGCATCCCGCTGGTCACGGCCGGCGGTTGGTCGTCAAAAGGCACGGCGTTTTTGTTGACAACAATCCCCGCCTGTTCAAGCCAGGTTTCGGCTTCCTTGCCGGTGACGCCCTTGGAATGCAGATCGACGAGCATCAGATGGGTGTCCGTGCCGCCGGAAATGATGTGATAGCCGCGGGCGATCAGCGCGGCGGCCAGCGTCTGGGCGTTTTCAACAATCCGACGCTGGTAGGTCTGAAAGGACTTGCCGGCCGCTTCCCTGAGCGCGACGGCCTTGGCCGCCACGACGTGCATCAGCGGGCCGCCTTGGATACCCGGAAAGAGGCTTTTGTCGATCGCGCGGGCATACGGTTGCCGGCAGAGCACCATGCCGCCGCGGGGGCCGCGCAACGTTTTGTGCGTGGTCGTCGTGACGACGTCCGCGTAGGGGACCGGGCTCGGATGGATGCCCGCCGCCACCAGGCCGGCGATGTGGGCCATGTCGACCATCAGCAGCGCGCCGATCTTGTCGGCGATCTCGCGAAAGCGCTTGAAGTCCAGCACGCGCGAGTAGGCGCTGGCGCCGACGACCACCAGCTTGGGCCGGTGGGTCGCCGCCAGCCGTTCGACCTCGTCATAATTGATTCGCCCCGTCTCGCGCTCGACGCCGTAGGCGTGCACCTGGTAGAGGCTGCCCGAAAAATTGACCGGACTCCCGTGGGTCAGATGGCCGCCGTGGGCCAGGCTCATGCCGAGAATCGGATCGCCCGGTTTAAGCAGGGCGAAATAGGCGGCCATGTTGGCTTGGGAGCCGGAATGGGGCTGGACGTTGACGTGCTCGGCGCCGAAGAGCGTCTTGGCCCGCTCAATCGCCAGTTGCTCGACGGAATCGACGAACTCGCAGCCACCGTAGTAGCGCCGGCCCGGATAGCCTTCGGCGTACTTGTTGGTCATCAGCGAGCCCTGGGCTTCCAGGACGGCCCGGCTGACGTAATTTTCTGACGCGATCAGGATGAGCTGTTGCCGTTCGCGCTTCAGTTCGGCTTCGATGGCTCGCGCCACCTGGGGATCGCTCTGTTTCAATCCGCTGGATCGTTTCATCGGAACAGCCAGCCTCTGTGTGGACACACCCGGTTGACCTCTATACGCAGCACCCGCTCGAATGAACGGGAACGGATAGTATCCTATCGACTTTTGGGGTGTCAAGCGAACGGCGGCATGCTGAAGATCGAGCAGGCGCGCTCCATAGCAGTTAATCTATCAGAGAGTGTTTCTTGTGCTCGATGGGGGTTGTCAGGGGGAGAGGAAGTGGATCTCCCCCTGACTTGAGTTTGCCGCCGGAGGCGGCAAACGGATTGGTTGACAAGGCTTTTCACACCCCGATATAATTTTTCTATCATTTGATATGTTGTCACACACCGCATCCATGTTGAGTGCATCGCCCCGGTCGTCCCAGCCCGCCTCCATCACGGTCAACGGCGTGGTCCGCGACCTGCCTGACGGTTGGAGCGTGGCACGTCTCCTGACCGAGGTCGGCGCGCGACCGGAGCAGGTTGCCGTCGAAGTCAATCAGCGGGTCCTTGATCGAGGGGAGTTTGCGACCTGCGTGTTGCGATCGGGCGACCGCGTCGAGATCATCACGTTCGTGGGTGGAGGAACGGCCGATGAAGCCGGTCAAGTCTAAATTGATCTCGCCATCGATGAGGGCCGTGGACCCCAAGGCCGATGACATGCTGGTCATCGGCGGTGTCACGCTTCGGTCCCGTTTGATCGTGGGGACGGGTAAATACCGCGATTTTGAAGAAACCAAACGGGCGGTCGAGGCCTCCGGCGCCGACATGGTCACGGTGGCCGTCCGCCGGGTCAATATCATCGATCGCAAGCAGGAAAACCTGCTCGACTATCTCGATCCCAAGCAGTACAAGATTCTGCCCAACACCGCCGGCTGTTACACGGCCGACGATGCCGTGCGCACGGCGCAACTGGCCCGGGCCGCCGGCGTGTCGGACCTGGTCAAGCTGGAGGTGATCGGCGATCCAAAAACGTTGTTTCCCGACACCGCCGCGCTGATCGAGGCGGCGAAAATTCTGGTCAAGGAAGGGTTTATCGTCCTGCCCTACACGAACGACGATCCGATCGTGGCCAAGCGGCTTGAGGACGTCGGCTGCGCCGCGGTGATGCCGCTGGCCGCGCCGATCGGGTCCGGGCTCGGTGTGCGGAATCCCTACAATCTCCGCATTCTGATGGAAGCCGTGTCGGTGCCTGTGATTGTCGACGCGGGCGTGGGCACGGCCTCGGACGCGGCCATCGCGATGGAACTGGGCAGCGACGGTGTGCTGATGAATACGGCCATTGCGGGGGCCAAGGATCCCATTGCGATGGCGACGGCGATGCGTTACGCGGTGCTCGCGGGACGGCTCGCGTTTCGGGCCGGTCGCATCCCAAAAAAGTTGTACGCAACGGCCAGCAGCCCATTGAGTGATCTGATCGAATGAGTTTCGGCTTTGGCGCAGGCCAATCATCCCCGCGCCGCGAAAATGGTCAGGGTGTCCCTCCGATGGGGGTTGTCAGGGGTGAGCGGAATGCTTCCCCTGCCGACTATCAGTCCCGTACCACCGAGATGGTCAAGGTGTACCTCCGATGGGGGTTGTCAGGGGGAGAGGCGGATTCTCCCCCTGACTTCGATGAGTGGGCGTGATTGATTTTGCGTTGTATCTGATTACCGACCGGCGGGCGACGGGGGGCGTGCCGCTTCCCGACGCCGTGGCCGACGCCGCGGGCGCGGGCGTCTGCGCGGTCCAGTTGCGCGAGAAGGATCTTCCCACCCGAGCATTGCTCGATCTGGCGCTGCGGTTGCGCGAACGCACTGCGGCCGCCGGTGCCAGGCTTTTCATCAATGATCGCATCGACCTGTGCTGGGCGTCCGGCGCGGACGGCGTGCAACTCCGCGAGGACAGCCTGCCGACCGACGTCGTCCGTCGATTGCTGGGCGCGGAGCGCCTGATCGGCGTCTCGGTCCATTCCATGGAGGCGGCCCTGCGAGCCGAAGCGCAGGGCGCGGATTTTGTTCTCTTCGGCCCGGTCTATGACACGTCGTCGAAGCGGACGTACGGGCCGCCGCAGGGCGTCGACCGATTGGCCGAGGTGGCGGCGCGGGTGCGCATCCCCGTTTTTGCCGTGGGCGGCGTGACGGCGGCTCGCGTGCCGGAATTGCTTGGCGCCGGAGCGCGCGGCGTGGGCGTTATCTCCGCCGTGCTCGCAGCCGGTGATATTTTTCGCGCCGCGGAGGCGATGCAGCGCGCGCTGCGAGCGGTCAAAAGTTGACCGACCATTTCTTCGGTGATAGAATGATTTTGTACGACGACGTTGCACTGATCGCGAGGAGAACTGAGATGGCGAGAGTGCACCACGCAACGCCCATGCGACGCGATGCCAGCCAGCCGCATACCATCCGTATGACCTGTGCACGTCTGACCTCCGGGGGAGCCGATTGATGAAACGGGCGGAAGAATACGAGCGGGAACTTGAGAAGCTTCATGTTCAGATTGCGTCGATGGAGCAGGAAGTTCGCGATCTGCGTCAGAGCCGCGTGCAATTGGAGCAGGCCTACAAGCAGAACGAAAAGCTGGTGGCGGCCCTGCAGGAGGCGAAGCATCAGATCGAGGCCCTAAAGGTTGAAGTGGAGAAACTGTCGGCGCCGCCGTCCACCTACGGAATTTTTTCATCGGTCAATGAGGACAAGACCATCAATGTGTTTGTCGGTGGCCGGAAGATGAAAGTGAACCTCCGGCCCGAGATCCAGGCGGAGCGGTTGCGCAAGGGGCAGCAGCTGATTTTGAACGAAGCGCTCAACGTCGTCGAGGCGTGTGACTTTGAACTCCTGGGCGAGGTGGTGCGGGTCAAGGACCTGCTGGGCGAGGGGCGCGCCGTCATCACACTGCGGATGGACGAGGAACGGGTGGCCGAACTGGCCGATCCGCTCATGAGCGAACGGGTCAGCGTCGGCGACCAGTTGCTCTTCGATCCCCGATCCGGTTACCTGTTGGAGCGGCTGCCCAAGTCCGAGGTCGAGGAGGTTGTGCTGGAAGAGGTGCCGGACACCACCTATGAGGACATCGGGGGCCTGGAGTCGCAGATCGAGCAGGTGCGCGACGCTGTGGAACTGCCCTTTTTGTATCCGGAACTGTTTGCAGAGCATCATCTGAGCCCGCCCAAGGGGGTGCTGCTCTACGGACCGCCGGGCTGCGGCAAAACGCTCATTGCCAAGGCGGTGGCCAATTCCATCGCCAAAAAACTCAGCGATCGGGGCGGGCGCGAGGTCCGCAGCTTCTTCCTGGTGGTCAAGGGGCCCGAACTGCTGAACAAATATGTCGGCGAGAGCGAACGGCAGATCCGCGAGGTCTTCAAGAAGGCCAAGGAGCGGGCGGAAGAGGGCGTGCCGGTAATCGTCTTTTTCGATGAAATGGACGCGCTGTTCCGGATGCGCGGCTCCGGGATTTCCTCCGACATGGAATCGACTATCGTGCCGCAGTTCCTGTCCGAAATCGATGGTGTGGAGCGGCTGAGAAACGTAATCGTAATCGGCGCCAGCAACCGGCCCGATCTGATCGATCCGGCCATCCTGCGGCCGGGACGGCTCGATGTGAAGGTGCGCATCGACCGGCCGGACGAGCGGTCCGCGCATTTGATTTTTGCCAAGTATCTGACCACCGATCTGCCGGTGCACGCCGAGGAGCTCAAGCAGCACGGCGGCGACGCCGGGGCCGTGGTCCGCCGTTTCATCGAAATGGTGACCGAGGAGATGTACAGCCAGAAGGAGGAGAACCAGTTCCTCGAGGTGACCTACGCCAATGGCGAACGGGAACTGCTCTACTTCCGCGATTTCGCCAGCGGCGCCCTGATCGACGGCATCGTTGCCCGCGCCAAGAAATACGCCATCAAGCGGTTGATCGCGACGGGCGAGAAGGGTGTGAAGAGCGAGGATCTGGTGCACGCCGTCCGGGATGAATTCCGCGAGCATGAAGACCTGCCGAATACGACCAATCCGGATGATTGGGCCAAAATTGCGGGACGCAAGAGCGAAAAGATCGTCCACGTGCGGACGATGAGCGGCCGCGCGGCGACCGAGCGGAAGATTGAAAACATTACCCCGGGCCACTACCTATGACCGAATGGTTGTTCGGCACCGAGACGGAGTTCGGCGTCGCGACTCGCGATCCGTTGACGTCCGATCCTGTTTCGACCGCGATGCTGCTGGTCAACAGTTATCCGTCCCTGCCCGCCGGGCAGGCGCTCTGGGACTACGAGAACGAAAATCCCCTGAAGGACGCCCGCGGGTTTGAGGTGGAGGGCGAACGGGAGCGGCCCGGCCCCGAGTACAACCGGTTGCTCAACAAGCTGCTGGCCAACGGCGGGCGGCTCTATGTCGACGGGGCGCATCCGGAATATTCCACGCCGGAATGCACCAATCCGCGTGACGTGGTCCGGTACGAGAAGGCCAGCGAACGGGCGTTGGATCTGTGCCGCGAAATGGCCGGCCGCGTCAAGGGGATGGCGGACCGCTTCGTCATTTATAAGAACAACACGGACAACAAGGGCAACAGTTACGGCTATCATGAAAACTATCTGGTCCCCCGATCGGTGCCGTTCGACCGCCTGGTCGACCTCATGACGCCGTTTTTCGTGACCCGGCAGCTCTACGCCGGCTCGGGCAAGGTCGGCGCCGAGCCCAAACGGGACGATGTGATCTACCAGCTGTCCCAGCGCGCCGATTTCTTCGAGGTGCTGGTCGATCTGAACACGATGGTCAAGCGCCCGATCATCAACACGCGCGACGAGCCGCATGCGGACGCAGGCAAGTACCGCCGGTTTCACGTGATCGTGGGTGATGTGACGATGTCGGAATACGCCACCTATCTGAAGGTGGGGGCGACCGCGTTGGTGT
>JBGPIL010000016.1:0-19699 GCA_041484905.1 Nitrospiria bacterium | reverse complement strand
GATGATTGCCGTTGGGCAGGACGACGTGCGCCAGATTCCCGTTGGCGTCATAGGTATAGGCGGTCTGGCTGCCGTCGACCTGCTGGGTGATTGTCTTGACCCGGTTCAGGGCATCGTAGGTGTAGAGGACAGCCTGGCCGTTCGGATCGGTGATCCGGCCGGGATTGCCGTTTGCCTCATAGTCGCTGTAGGTGGTGGTCAGCGGCGCGCCGCCTGTGCTCCGGGTCACGCTCTGGAGCAGGCTGCTGTTCGGATCGCCTGCCACGATTGGATAGTAGGCTGACGCCGTCACATCGGCCGCGCCGGTGCGGGGGCCGTCCACCTGCGTGACCTGCCCCCTGCTGTCGTAGGTATACTGTGTGATTTCTTGAAACGGGACCAGCGCGCCCGCGCCGTCGCGGGTGAGCCCTTCGATCATCTGCCGGCGGACCGTGAGACCGGGCGCTTCATTAGGCACGCTGTTGCCGTCGTCATCATAGTCGTAGGTCACGCGCCGGAATTGGGCCGGATCGAGCACACTCTGGACCATCTCCGTCAGTTCAAGGTCGAAGTTCGGATGATAGGTGTAGGTCGTCGTCCGTTCCTGGGGCGTGCCAACCGCCTCCGTCTTCGTCAGGACGTTGCCGCGGCTGTCGTAGGTATACGAGGTGAGATGGCCGTTCCGGTCAGTCGATTGGGTCAGCTTGTCGTTGGCGCCGTATGTTTGTGCGACGAGGCTGCCGCTCAGACAGGTGGCGCAGCCAACGCCATTGGTGGTGATGCTGATCGTGCCGGTGGAGGGATCGTCGGTGCGGGTGTAGGTGGTCACCTCTCCTTTGGAGTTGGTGACCGTGGCCTGTCCCGGCCCTGTATAGGCAATGGCCAGGCTATGGTTCCCACCCGCTTCGGCAATGGCGACGGTGCGATCCTGTGAATCATACTGGACGGTGAGGATCGTCTGGTTAGCATTATTCCGGATCGAGGTCAGGTTGTGCGGATCGTTGGGATCCTGATAGACGTACGTCGTCGTCTCGCCCGCGCTGTTGGTCGCGGTGGCCAAATTCCCCTGGCCATCATACGTGTACTGGGCCAGAGTCCCCGACGGGCCGGCCACATGATCCAGATTGCCGGAAGGCGTGTAGACGAATGTCACCTGGCGACCAATGGTGTCGGTAATTGTAGCCACCCGGCCGTCTTGATAGGTCAGCGTGATGGTATTGGAGAAGCGGTCACTGATTGTGGTAAGAAAGCCGTCCGAGTCAAAGGTGAAGGTCTCCCCGTCGCCCTTCACCCAGCGGAAGCTGCCGTCGGCCTGCGAGGTGAGCGTGGACTGGGAACCGTTGTTCGGCAGATAGCCCCCCGCCCCATCGGGCCGGAAGCTTTCATCCCGGCCGTTGGGATCCTGAATGGTGATCGTGCCGTTGGTTCCCGTCTGAAGATAGAGGTTGAAGGTGTGGGTCCAGCCCACCCCCAGGCTGAATCGCGACGTGGCCACCGCAGTGACCACGGCGCTCTCCTGAATCGGCACGCCGTCAAGCTGGGCAGTCACGGTGATCGTATTGGCGCCGGGAGCGAGTGTCAGCATCGTCTGCCAAGCGCCGTTGTTCACCCTCACGGGTGTGCCGTTCACCTGCACCGTGTCGATCGATGGATCTTTGACCAGACCGCGAACGGGAACCGTCAAGGTCTGGGGCAATTCCTGACGGACCTGGTTGCTGTAGATCCGGTAAAACTCCAGATCGAGTCCATTGACGCCTTTGAGCAGAACATCGCGCTGGGGCAGCGTGGTCATGGCGCCGCTGATGAAATTGACCGGCTCGTTATC
Source organism: Nitrospiria bacterium (assembly GCA_041484905.1). GTDB lineage: Bacteria > Nitrospirota > Nitrospiria > JACQCE01 > JACQCE01 > JACQCE01. The sequence continues at coordinate 17,895 of JBGPIL010000016.1, read as the reverse complement.
CCCAAGTGCGCCGCAGGGGTGGCAGGGTTTGTCCAGATTCTCATCCACCTGTTTGTTGCAGTTGTCATCGATGCCGTTGCAGACTTCCGTCGCGCCCGGATGGACGGCGGGGTTATTATCGTTGCAATCCGTATTGTTTGTGACAAACCCTGTCGTCTGTTTGCACGCTTGTATCGGGTTTAACGGGTTGCCATAGGCGTCGCTGTCGGCATCCGGGTAATAGGTTTTCGTCACGCCCTCATCTATCGAGCCGCTGCAACTGTCATCGATGCCGTTGCAGACTTCCGTCGCGCCCGGGTGGACATTCGGATTCTGATCGTTACAGTCCAGGGACCCCTGGCCGCAGGCCGAGAAACCATCTCCATCCGCGTCCTGGATGACTTCCGGCGCCGACTGACTCTGAGTTTGGGTGGCGAAGATCGTGGTCACACCGTTACACTCCCGTGAAACGGTGGCCGTCACGGAAAACTGGGACTTGGGAGAGATGAGGTATTCGTAGGTCAGTGTCGACCCGGTGCCCACTGGCGGGTGGCCCTGCTCGCACACCGCCCCTGTGGTGGTTTGCACGCTGCTGCTCACCAGCTGGGCGTCAGCACCGACCAGGAGAATCTGGCCGTTTGTGCCCCCGCACGCGCTGCTGATCTCGCAGTTCCGTGTCCCATATTCAAAACTTGCCGTGACCCGATAGCGTTGCAAACAGGTTGCACTGTCCACCCCGAGGCGCTGGACCGAAAAATTGGTGATCGTTTGCGCCCACACAGGGATAGGGCACAGGAGCAAGAGGAACGCCGGGATGATCCACGCGAGCCGTTTCATTTGTAGACCGTGCTCCCGTCTGTAGGAGAGAGAATCTCGATCAGACTTTCTCCCGGAGGAAGATAGATCACCGATGTGTTGCTTGAAAAGGCGCTGACATTACCGGCCGCATCGGTGGCGCGGGCTTTGAGACTGTTCAGCCCCAGCGTCAGCGTCACACCGTTAAACGTAAATGCGCCAGCCTCGGAGGCTGTCGTTTGGCTCACGCGCACGTCGTTGACATAAAGCTCGACCGTCGAATCTCCCTCGGCAGCGCCGCTCACGGTGATGGGTTGCGTGGCGCTGGGCGACACCGGCGGCGTCAACAGCGGCGGCAGGGGCGGTAGCTTATCGATGCTGATCAGTTGGGTGGCGACCGCGGTGCCGCCCGCACCCGTCACGCTGAGTCTGATCTGGTACAGACTCGAGGGCGGATCGGCCTGAATCGTCCAGGCCGCCAGGGCGCCGTTCGTCACCGGAGCCGTCACGTTGGTTCGGATGGGGATAAACTCAAAGGGGCTGGCGCCCACTCCCACATCCACGCTGTAGGAGCTGAAGTTCGAGCCGGCCGCCGTCCCCGAGATGGCGACTGAGGGGGTGAGGATCAATTGCTCCGGTCCCGGCTGACTGATTTTGGCGATCGGCAACGCCGTATTGAGCTGTAGTCGTCCGAGCACCGGGGCGGCCGCCCCCGAGGCCGAGGCATCGATCCGGTAGGTGTAGGTCCCGTTGGGCTGAGGCGTCCCTGACGAATCCGCGCCGTCCCAGGGCATGCCGATCACGCGGCCTGCTCCCGATGCCGTCTTCAGCACCGTATTGGCCGAATCGGTGATCTGCGCGGTCCAGTTTCCGCTCTGCGTCAGGTTGCCCGCCAGGGTCGTCTCGCCGCCGCCCGGAGTCAAGGCGGTGGAAGAGGGAGAGGCGCCGGTAATCGCAAATGGATAGGTAAAGGCGGCGCCCAGCCACGGATCGTAGAGCACGCCGGCGCTGATTGAGCTGCCACTGCCCTGGCCGCTTCCGCCGGGGCCCGATGCATCTCCCCACCAGTTGTTGCGGGCATTCACGGCCACGGCCGGCTGATTATTGGTCATGGCGCCTTGCGCGTTGCCGAAGACATCGCTATTGGCGATCTCCACTCTCGAGTTATCGGTGCTCCCCACGAGGCTGTCGACGAGCAGGCCGCTCTGGCCATTGTTGGACACCTGGCAAAACTGCATGGTCAGGTCGGTTGAATAGAGTTCGATGCCGTGCCTGGAGCTGTTGCGGATGATGCAGTGCGTCATGGCGAAGGCCGTGGTAATCGCGCGCACCGCCGCATCGACGCTGCCCGCCTGGTCGACGGTGACATAGTCCAGCCGGGACGCGCCCGGCACGGCGGTGCCGTTCAAGAGAATGCCCCGCCAATTGTTCGGCGCGGCGGTGAGCGCCGTCAACAGAATCGGCGCCGAGGCCGTGCCGCGGGCCAGCAGGATGCCCTTCTGCGCGCCGCCGATGTTGAGATAGAGGCCCGCGCCAAAGCGCATGGTCACTCCCGGCAGGATCGTCAGCATCGCCGGCGGGCTGCCTGAAACCGTGATGGGGTAAGGCCCCACGACGTTGTAGGTGTTCCAGCGCGTTCCAATCGTGGTGTTCGTGCTGACCGTCGGAATCCCGGTCAATTCCAGCACGGTGGCCGGATCGATGTCGTTGAGCGTGTTTTGCGTCTGAAATTGCTGCAACATGGCGACGGAGATCCGCGCGGTTTTCGTGTTGAAATTGTTGATGGTGTTCCCGGTCACGGTGGGGAGCACGTTCTGAGCGTCCATGAAGACACTGCCGTTAATTGTATTATTCAGGAGCGTTGGGACGGCGCTTTGGGTGATGTAGACGCCGTACCCCGCCGGAGTCTGGATGGTGCTGTTTTGAAGTGTCGGCGTGTTGCTGCCGCCCACCATGGTCATATAGATCCCATGACGCCCCACAGTCTTAATCAGCGCCTGACTGATCACGGGCGCCGAGACCGTGCCAAGGCCGCTGGTAATGGTGATGCCATCGCCTCCCATCTGGTCGATCGTCACACCCGTCATCGTGGGGGAACCATTCTGCACTTTGATCCCGCTCGGACTGCTCAAGCGAACGGTCACGTTCTCCAGGATGGGGCTGCTATTGGCGATACTCAAGCTGGCGAGACTTGGGTCAGCGCTCGGATTCGCATATTCGATGATGGCGTGTTGAACAATCGTCTGCGCCCCCACGGTCCCGGCATTGAGCGACAGGCCGCTCCATCCGGACGTCGTCAACCGGCTGAAGAGCACCGGCGCCGCGGCGGTTCCATACACTTTCAGGATCCCCGGCGTGCCGGTCGTGCTGCCAACCGTGATCCCGGCGCCGGCCGCAAACAGGAGCCGCACACCCGCTTGCACCACGAGGGTCGATGGATTACCCGCCGTGCCGTTGACACTAATGGAACCCGAGTTGACCACATAGCTGTTCCAGATCGTGGTCAACGTGGTTGTGCCGGACAGGGTGTCACCGATGACGTAGAGCGACGTGGTGGGGGTGATCCCCTCCAGGGTGTTCTGGGCTTGCAGCATCTCAATGACGTCTGCAGGCACCTGGGTCACCACGCTCCCGATCTCCGTGATCTGGTTGCCGGTGAGCGTGGGCGGCGATCCGCCCTGGCTGGTGAAATAGAGGCTCTTCGCAATCTGATTGTTTTGAATCACGGCGCCGATGATCCCATCGAAATACAACCCGTATTGACCTGATGAAAGAATTGCATTGCCTTGAATCAATCCGCCGACCGGCAGCGCGATGATTCCCTGGGTCTGAATGCCATATGTGGCGTTCTGCCGGATCTGGTTGTTGAGAATTTGCGGCGCGGTCGTCACGCTTCCGGCCTGGATGAAGAACCCGGCGGTGCTGCTTTTCTCAATCACGCCGTTTCGGATGGTCGGAGAGGAATTGGTGATCCGAATGCTCGCCAGACTGCCCGAGCCACCGTAGCGGACTTCCACATGATCCAACAGTGAAGGGCTCGATGCCGACGTCTGGATGAGAAGGCTTCCCCAATTCCCCGGGGCGGGGACCGTCAGGCTGCCGTCGCCGTTGGTATCCCCGCCCGCCGTATCGTCCTTGATCGAGGTAAAGACAATGGGCGTGGCGGCAGTGCCTGCGGCATTCAGGACGCCTGGCAACCCGGAGCTGCTGACCAGCATGCCCGCGCCGGCGTTGAACTTCACAATCACACCGGGTTCGATGGTCAATGTGACGGAGGTGCTGGCCGTCCCAATAATCTGTACCGTTGAGGTGACAAGGTAAGGACTGCCAACCACGGTCCAGGTGGTGTTTGCCGTAATACTCCCCCCGACGGAGGTCGAGGCGAACGCCCCGTCCGGCCATCCCCCTCCGCACAGGACGCCGATCAACAGGAGCAGATTGAGCGCAACCGTCTTGAGCCTGGACAAGCCGTGGAGGGGAAAGAGGACCATGTTATTGATCCATCTTATGCACACTGAGGGCTCATTGCACACTGAAGGAAACCACACCGGGGGAAATCATTTGGCAGATCGATTGCCAGACACACCGTGTTTCGAATCGATGACGCCCGGCCATCTTCCCTCCTGAATGGGGGGCCAACATCAAGAAACAGCGCCAGCTTAGTCAACTCCCTCTGCACAGTCAAGGGAAAAGCGACAAAATATGACGAAAACGAAAAATACTCTGTCCGTCTGAACCATTAAGACAAAAGGACAAGATCTTGTCCCTCATGGTCAAGATTCTGGCCATCCTAAGTCATTTTGAATGCAATTTCATGGCGATGATCGTCCCCGGAACGGTCACTAGCAGACACACTGCCCCCCTGAAATGGAATTTCAAAGGGTGAGGGCTTTAGCCCTCACCCTTTTTTCGCCGGTGTTTACAACCCGCCGGCCGGATGAACCACGCATCGCGCTCCATTCAGGCCCCGTCGGCTCTCGGCAGTCCGGGAGATTCATTGATACAAAAGTCCTTGTCAAGCTCACGGAGCCGCGGCTCGGCGCGAACCAAGGCGGCGACAACAGCGGGGTCAAGAGTGGCGCCGGACTGTGCCTGGATGGTCGCCAGCGCCGATTTGAATGGGACCGCCCGATGGTACGGCCGGTCGGATGCCAGCGCATCGAGCGTGTCGGCCACTGCAAAGATCCGCGCCCCGATGGGGATCGCCTCGCCCCTCAGGCCGGCCGGATACCCGGAGCCGTCATAGCGCTCCTGGTGGGTGAGCACGATTTCCCGCGCATCGGATAAAAAGGGCACGCCCTCCAGGATCTTCGCCCCCATCTCCGGGTGCCGCCGCATGATCATCCATTCCGCCGCCGTCAACGGTCCTTCTTTGAGCAGCACGGCATCAGGCACGCCGATTTTCCCGATGTCGTGCAGCAGCGCCCCGCGACAGAGTCGACGACACGGCTCCCCCGTAATACCCAGCTCGTGGGCCAGGAGCATGCTATAGCGAGCCACCCGCCTGGAATGCTCGGCCGTTTTTTGTTCCCGAACATCGAGCGCGGCCACCAGCGCCTCCAACATCTCGTCGTAGGCCTGGTCAAGCTGACGATGAATATCACCGAGTTCCCTGGAGCGGAGCCGGCACTCGTCACAGCAGAAGAGCGCGCCGGCCGTGGATGATGCCACGGCCGGCAACGTCACACCGCAGAGCGCGCATTGCGCCACCACTCTCCTCCCACAAACGGTGTCGAGCCTGATCAGTCCTTTTGCATCATCCCCCGTTCCTTCATCATGCTCTGGTGCTGCTCCCGCATCTGCTCCATCTGTTTCATCATGCCGCCCATCTCACCCTGCATTTTTTTGTCCTGCATCATGTGCTGCATGTGCTGCATCATCTCGCGCATCATTCCCATCATTTGATCCATTTCCTTCATCATCTGCATCTGCCCCTGCCCCTGATCCATGCCCTTCATCTCTCCCTGCCCCATCCCCTTCTTTTCCATCTGGCCTTCCTTCATCATGCCGCCGCTCATTTGGGCCAATGCCAGAGGACTCATCAGCAGGGCGCAGGCGAACAGCGCCATCGCCATCGTCGTGATCTTCATCGGTCTCTCCTCCCGTTTATGTGGTGGTCTGACTGTATTGATCCGGATGCTTCTCAAACTTCGCCTTGCAGGACGCCGAGCAGAAATAATAGATCCGGCCCTTGTAGCTGCCGGTACCGGCGGCCTTCTTCTCATCGATCTGCATGCCGCAAACAGGATCCTTGATCATCCCCTTCACCTCCCCATTTGTATGACACCCCTCCACCTGAAGATCAAGCCCAGAACCCACTATCTCTGAAAGAATATCGGGAACCCAAGGAAAGAATCAACAGGCTGCAACAGCACTCCGGACTACTGACTTACGCATAAAGAATGGAAACTACAATCCCGCTACACCACGCCCTCACCCTTCCCTCTCCCCCCGACGGGGGGAGAGGATAAAGGAGAATGGGCAAGTGGAGTTGCGGCATTCCATTACTTTTACGTAACTCAATAGCTGCCGGTCTTGAATCTGACAATCACGCGGACGGACTGGCAATGGATGAGACGCCATCCCTGAGGCGGGCCTCACGACACAGGGGCACGACCGGAGTTTACGAAGGGAACAGGCGGCTTTTCAGTTCATTCAACAGTTGCTTCGCTTTGGCATTGGCCGGGTCCCATCGCAGCGCTTCTTCAAATCGAACCAGCGCCTTGCCCAACGCCTTGGCCTGGAGATAGATGACTCCCAGCACGACCTGATAGTCCGCATTCAACGGTTCCAGCTTGATGGCGCGCTTGAGCTCGGCCTCGGCATCCCCCCACCGGCTCGGCACCGCGGCCAGCGCCTGGCCCAGAAGGGCATGATAGCGCGCGCGTGAGTCATCCTGTTGCGTCGCCACTTCCAGACAGACAATCGCCTCTTTCATATTGCCGGCCAGCAGGGCCGCTTCCCCCCGCCGGCCCTGTTCCTCGGCCATCTGCTGCGATCGCGAGGTGGCCTCGTCCACCCCGGCGTGCGCAGGCGGCTGCCGTTGCGACGTCTGTGCCTCGTTATAGTCCAGCCGGGACGATTCGTGGCTGAGAATGTCGTAGGCTTCGGTCAGCCGGTCGAAGAGCACCACCAGCATCGGATGCACCGCTTCCATGCCGGGCTCGTGGTGGCGATCAGGGTGATAGGCTTTGGCCAGCCGGAAATAGGCCTTCTTGATCTCCACCGGCGAGGCGCCTTGCTCCACGCCCAGGATTTCATAGTGGTCCTTCCCCTCCAACGCTTCATACACCCGTGTGATCGCAGCGGGGGTCGTCTCCGCCTTCTCCGCCGCGAACCCTTCGAACAGTTTGACCCGGCCGGTCTCCTCGTCTTGTTCTGTTTCCCCGGCGATCGCCTCCGTGATAAAGGCTTCCAGTTCCAGTTGGAAGCGCTTTTGTGAATCCTCAGTCTGCTCTTCAAACTCGGCCCTGGTCTTGGCCCGGATGATGCCGGTGGCCAATAAAAAATAGAGGAGCTGCGTGGTATGAAGGGTCGGCAGGGGTGATGAGCAGATCAAATCTCGAATGGTTCTCGCACCGTTGATCAGCAGGAGCAATTCCCGTTCCAAAGGGGTCACCGCGATCGCCTGAAACAAATCGCGGGGATCGATGCTCATCCCCAGGAGCGTGTCAAACGGCGGGAGCAGCCGGGAGAGCCGGGCGAAGTCATTGATGCGGCGGATACCCTCGTAGATCAGGGCGCCGGAACTCATTCGAAGCGAGATCACTTCATCGGCCGGCAGCTTCTGCTCCGCAAATCGATAATCTCCATCCAGCCAGGCGAAGAGACTCAGAATAATTTCCTTGACCTGCGCGGTGACGGCCTGGAACAACTCCTTGGGCGTTAAAAATCCCTCTTCGACCAGGATTGCCCCCTGCCGCTTTTTCGTCTTCTCCAATAAACGGGCTGAGGTCTCATACTGGACATACGAGATCTTGCCTTCCTTGAGCAGCATCGATCCCAGCCGATCGTCTTCATACTGGGACGACGCGAAAACCATATCGCCGTTCTTGACGTAGATCCGCTTGGTCTGAGCGTTGCGGGTGACCGTGAGGATGCCGGTGGCCTGGCTGTGCTGCAATGCGCGCAGCACGGCCGGAAGCGGGGTCCCGCCAAGACGGCCGGTCAGTGGAACGGCTTGCGTCAACACTTCTCCTCCCCGACCACGATCCTCTTCGCTTCTCCCTTACTTCTCAAATCATAATGGAGATCAGACAGGCATGCAAGCCGGCGTTCTTCCCGCCGTCTCAGGCGGCGATGGGGCGCCATTGCTTTTCCATTCGGCCTGACATACCATCGGCCGGGTTTATGGTCATGCCTGAACAGAGAGCAAGCCGCGTCCGCTGGCAGATCCTGGGATTGCTGTTCGTGATCAGCGTGGTGACCTACATCGACCGCGTCAATATCGCGGTGGCCGGCAAGCTGATGATGCCCGCGTTCGGCCTGTCGGATGTGCAAATGGGCACGGTCTTCTCGTCATTTGTCCTGGGCTATGCGCTCTTTCAAATTCCCGGCGGCTGGCTGGGCGATCGGTGGGGCGCCCGTCGGGTGCTGACGGCCGCCGTGCTCTGGTGGTCGCTCTTTACCGCGCTGACGGCGATCGTCGGTCAATCGTGGCTGAGCGAAGCGATTGGAGTCCTGGGCGCCCTTCTCACCGTCCGTTTTCTGATCGGCGTGGGCGAAGCCGCCGCACTGCCCAATTTCAATCGGACGGTGGCCAACTGGTTCGCGCCCTCTGAACGGGGGCTGGGCATGGGGGTGTCGATCGGCGGCATCGGCTTCGGCTCCGCGATCACCCCGCCGCTCGTCGCCTGGCTGATGATGCGCTACGGCTGGCCCGTTGCGTTCTATGTCACCGGGACGATCGGCCTGTTCGTGGCCGCAGCGTGGTATGGGCTGGCGAGAGACCGGCCGCATGAGCATCCGCGCGTGAATGCGGCCGAGCTGGCCCAGATCACACAGACCACGCAGACGGCACCGACCGCCGCGACTGAATCCGCGGCGCCGCCCTTTACCTCCCTGTTAAAACGGCCGGCGGTCTGGTTTCTCACGCTCAGCTATACGATGCTCGGCTACATCGCCTACATTTATCTCTCATGGTTTTTTCTCTATCTGGTCAACGTCCGTCACTTTACCGTGTTGCAGGGATCATTCTGGGCCGCCGGCCCGTTTCTCGCCATGGCGGTGGGCTGCCCTGCCGGCGGCTGGCTCAGTGACCGGTTGACGACCCGCTACGGCCACCGGATCGGGCGGGCCGGCGTCGGCGGGGCGGGATTGTTGCTCACGGCCGGCTTCATCTACACCGGGGCGATGGCTGATGATCCATACGCGGCGATCGTCCTGCTCTCGCTCGGCGCAGGGATTCTCTATGCCACGGTGGGCGCCTACTGGGCGAGCACGATCGATCTGTCGCGCCATCATGCCGGCGCGCTCTCCGGCCTGATGAATATGGGCGCCAATCTGGGCGGCGTAATCTCGCCGACACTCACGCCGCTGATCGGCGATGCCTGGGGCTGGCCGGCGGCGCTGACTGTTGCGGCAGGCGCGGCCGTCCTGGGAGGTCTGCTCTGGCTGGGCGTCACGTTCCATCAGGAAACACCCAAAATATTTTCCCGCTGAAACACTTTTTTTCTTGACATTAGTTTCTCAGAGGCGTATAAGCAAAATATTCACAGCGTACAATGCGAGGTCGAACGTTCCGTTGCGGCGTTCGAATCGCAGCGGTAGCAATCCCTCCTCTCTGTTTTATCTGTACTTTTTCACCGCAACCGGGGTTCAGTGTGGCTCAGAGCCAGGGAAGAATGCTCTGAAGGCATCGGTGTTTCTTTTTTCGGTTGATCTGTTGTCCGCCGCGCAGCTCCTCGAGGAGATGCGCGCACCAACGGAGGTGCCCAGCCATGAACCACGCGAACCCCGCCACACGATCGATCGGATGCCGTCTGTTGTTGCTCACAAGCCTCGCCGCCGCCTGTGTCTTTGCACCGTTGATCTCCGGGAGCGCGGCGGCCGGGCCGGCGCCGACGGACGGCCAGTTTCAGGAGCGGCTTGGCCAAATGATCGTCACCGTGACCCGGCACGATCAAGCGCTCATGGAGAAACAGATCGACCAGATGACCCAACTCCTGCAACAAAGCGCACGGTTCCAACAGAGCCGGGCCGGGCGGCTGCAGGAAAACCTCGGTCACACCATCATCGAAACAACGCAAGCCATCCGGAACGAGCGGCTCGACGTGAAGAGTCGCATCATGATCACCAGCCTGGAGCGCGATCGGTTGACGGAAAATAATCCGGCCGACCGGAAGATGCAACTCGGACTGGCGGTCCGCTCAGCCGCGCACCGCGCCCCGCAAGGCGGCGAGGCATTTCAAGTCGCGTTGGGAAAGGAGATCACCCGGCTGGAGCAAGTCCGGCAACGCACGCTCAGTCGTTTGCAGAATGAGTTGACCATTCTGAAACGCCGGGACGCCGAGTTTGCGCAGACCATTCCGCAACGCTATCGGGAGTCCATGGCGTTCGCCCGCCGAACGGCACACATGGCGGACGATTCCTCTTTTTTCTGGATCAATCGACAACTCCAGGAGTTGTCCCGTCAAATCGTGCAACGACAATCTTCTCTCGTCTATGCGCAACTGGCCGATATCACGCGACAGGCCATGACTCCGCCGGCCGGCGTCGGCGGGTTCATCGAATACGGCCTTGCCGCCATGGCCGGAGCAATGGCCGTCATGGTGTGGTTCGGCTTATCGACCAGAAAGGAGACAGCCCCGTTGCACGTCAATCCCACAGGCGAAGCCATGCCATTCCTTCGCCGCTGGAGCAGGCAAGGCAGCTCGGGGAACGAGGGCAACAGCCACGAGGCGAATATTCTGTCCCAGCTCGTCACGTTCTTCAGCTGGCCCAGGGAGATCGTCTTCGGCGACCACGTGATCGGAACCATCGGGCGGTACGCCGCCAAGGAGCGGATCAAGAGGGCGCTGGTGATCACATCCCAGGAGATCCATCGAGGCGGCCTGCTCGATCCGTTGAAGTGGTCATTGTCAACGGCCGGCATCGACTATCGCATCTATGACCGGGTCGAGCATGACGTGCCCGATACGGTCGTCACCAACGCCGGGGAGGAATTCCGGCGAAGCGAGACGGATCTGATTGTCGCAGTCGGCGGTGGAAGCGTCATTGACACGGCGAAAGCGGTGGGGATCCTTGCCACCCACGGTGGCCTCATCCAAGACTACGAGGGCTTGGACACCATCCCATCACCGCTGCCCCATTTTTTCGCCGTGCCCACCACCGCCGGCTGCGGCAGCGAAACGAGCCAGTTCTGCGTCGTGTTGGACACCACACGGAAACGAAAGCTGCAGATCATCAGCCGCCGGGTCATCCCGCAGATGATCTTCATCGATCCGACGCTGATGGTCAGCATGCCCCGCGAGCTGACGGCCGGCAGCGGGATCGATGCGCTGAGCAACGCGATCGAGGCCTACTGCTCCACGTGGGCCAGCCCGCTGACCGACACCCTGGCCCTGGACGCCGTCAGGCTGATCTCGGAGGCGTTGCGCACGGCCGTCGTCGACGGCAGTAATCTCGACGCTCGGCGCCAGATGGCCGTGGCCGCATTTGAAGCCGGCCTGGCGTTCAACAACGCGCAGTGCGGGGCGGCGCACGCGCTCGGCCATCCGGTGGCCGGTCTGTTCGACGTGCCGGAACGGATCAGCGAGGGCATCTTATTGCCGCACGTCATGCGGTATAACCTGAAGACCAACATGACCCGCATGGCGCAGGTGGCCGCGGCCATGGGCGAGTCGGTGGAGGGGCTCACCCCGCAGGAAGCGGCCGAGCAGGCGATCGCGGCCGTGCAATGGCTGCTGCTGGATATCGGGCTTCCATCGACCTTTGACAAGGTTGGTGTCGCCAAGGACGCCATCCCGGCGCTCGTCCGACAAGCTGAGCAGGACTTCTTTCTGCGGACGAATCCTCGGCCGCTCACCACGCGGGATATCGAGCAGCTCTACCAACATGCATTTCAAGAGACCGGCGGAGACACCGGGGATCGCGAAGCCGCTGGCGTCACACCGTGAAAACGGACTCCATGACCGACTGGCCGCACGCTCCCCGATCGCCACCGATCATTTGATGTGGGGGCCCGTGCGGGGAGATTTCGGAATCCGGCCGCCTCACCGACTCGGCGGCGCGCACAACATGCTGCTCCTTCTTCGTCGCAGCGTGCGCCCTCCGATGCCCCCACGCCCCGAGTCTTTACTCACGCTCGCACCTCTTTCCGCAGGGCAGCCACAAGCGCATCAAATTGATGCCGGTCCCCCTGCAGCAATGCGGGAAGGAGTTGGATGTGTGTCTGATCCTGCATGCCGAGTCCCACTTCCCGCGCGTGCTTGATCTGCCGCTGCTCCCACACGCCGACCTTGCTGACGCCTTCCCACTTGCCGAAGTGTTTAATCAACGCCAAACCCGTCACATCGGCGGCGATCCGGTCGCCGCTGGCCATGATCAGGCTTGTTTTCTCCGACGGTCCCTCCCACGGGCCGTCGGCCACCATGATCGTTGTCGCATCGACAATGTTCAGGGCGGGATGCACGGCCAGATTCAGTTCGGCAATCACTTCCTCCCATTTCGCCGGATTGACCCGATAGGGACGGTAACGCGGATGGGTCACGCCGACCAGATTTTTTAAACAGATCGAGTAGGTCGCATTCCGATGCGTTTTGACCACGGGCACGTTGACGAGCAGATCCGCCTCATAGACCGGTCGGGCGATGTGAATGCTGGGCGTGAGCCAGGCGCCGGGCGGCTTCACCTCGATCCACTCCGCGTCATCAAAATCGATCACCTCGGCCCCCGCCTCGCGAGCCGCCGCGGCAATCCCTGTGCGCTCCAGATTTTTGGCGGTCGGCAGCGCAATCAGCGCCGACATGTCACCCACAATCACCCGTTTGGCGCCCGCTTCTTTGAATAATCTGACGGTGCTGCCGACCACTTTCGGATTGGTAGTCGCGGGCGGTGGCTCGCCGGAGACGACATTCGGTTTGACCAGGACCGTCTTGCCGCGCACGGACAGCCGATCCAAGCCGCCGATGAGCGCCACAGCTTCGTGCACCATCCGGTCGACATCGTCTCCGCGCACCACGCTGACGAGCGCCTTCCCGTCTTTGGTAAAAAGATTGGGCGGTGGAGGCCTCCAGATGCCGACGTCGCCTCCAGGAGCAAAGAGCGAACGGAAAAAACCAAGGGGATTCACACCGAAGAACAACGCAGGCGTCAGGAGTCCAAAACGGCGGAGCACCTCTCGGCGCGACGGGGCCATCGCCTCTTTTACACCCGCTTGGAGCGAGGCCGCTCGATCAATTCGATCTCGTATTTGTCCGGGGCATCGATAAAACAAAACCGGCCGCCCGATGAACTGGTGGTGGGACCATCGGTGATCGGAATGCCCTTCGCCTTCAGCTCGGCCATCGTCCGGTCCAGATTGTCGACTTCAAACGCCAGATGGACCAGATCCTCCGGCACCTGGACTGTACCGCTCGATGGGAACGAACAGAGCTCGATCTCTTCGTCACTATTGGGCACGCGCAGGAACGCCAGTTCCGATCCGCGCGGCGATCGATGGCGCTCCGTGACCTCGAGCCCCAACACATCCCGATAGAACCGGATCGTCTCATCGAGATTGTTCACACGCATCCGGGTATGCAGTAATTTCTTGATCATTGTAAGTCAGGGGGAGATGCTCAGCTCCCCCTGACAACCCCCATCGCCGTACGCATCATAATATTAGGTTGAATCTCTCCTCCGCGCAGCCTAGCGCGCGTTGATGGGTGCTGTCAAGAGAGCTCAGAGAAGTCGATTGAGTTACCATTATCCAGATACGACAATTCAAATCTCATCTGTTTGAATGATCAGCAGCCTGGGTTTGATATCTAGATCATATATAGTTATAATATAGGCGTGATTGAGTTTGAGTGGGATGAGCGAAAAAATGAATTGAACCGGAAAAAACATGGAATATGGTTTGAGGAAGCCCAACAGGCATTTGATGATCCCCATGGCTTGATGTTTTACGATGAAGACCGCTCAACCCATGAGGATCGGTTTCTCTTGTTAGGATTCAGTGGTTCTGCAAGAATATTGGTCGTGGTGTTTTGTGAAAGGAAGAAGAAGGAAATCGTGCGGATCATTTCAGCCAGAAAGGCGACGAAGAAGGAGATCAAACGCTATGAAGAAGGAATATAATTTTTCAAAAATGACCGCGGCCAAGAATCCGTATGCGTCAAAAAAGAAAGCGGTGGGAATTAATCTCAGCGCAGAGGTGATTGATTATTTTAAGGGGCTTTCTCAGGAATTGGGGATTCCTTATCAAAGCTTGATTGATCTGTACCTGCGCGATTGCGTGAAGAGTAAGAAGAGACCGAACTTAGAATGGGCGGCGTGATAGATCTCCTCTCTCTGATCGCACAGGAATGGTTTCTTTGCCCAACCTCCCGGCTATCCAGCCGACTTATCACCCCGTTACATTCTTCTCTTTCTTATCTCACCCAACCCACTACCGGGGTGTCGCAGGGCTGGTGAGGAGTGCCCTCTCGGAGGCGCTCCTTCAATTGGTATCATGCCGGAGCGCCGAGAGCGGAGGACCGGCGAGGACCGTAACCGCAGCCGAGTCCGTGCCGACGAATCAGTCCTGCGACACCCCAACCTCTCTTGACTTCCCCCCAAAACGACCGATAGGATGCCGCCATGGTCGCCTCCTCGACGACCGCCGAGCTGGATCGGCTGCTGTCAGTCATTTCATGGACGAGTCCGGAGGCGTTTCTTGCCGCCGACGCCCCGATGCTCGCCCCCCTGTGGCGCACACTCCTGACAACCGACGGATCGACGACTCTTTTTCTGCAGGCGCTCTGCCGCACGCCGATCACGCTGGAACTGATCGAACAGCAGACGGCGCCGCTCCCACCGGCACTGACCGGCCTCATCGATGTCACTCCGGATGGTCGCGCGCTTCAGCGCAGCGTCTGGCTAACCGACGGCCGGCGTCGATTGGCCCTCGGCTATGCCCTCATTTCGCTGGAAGAGCTCAGCCCCACGCTTCAGGAACAGTTGGCCAAGGGAACGCTTCCCATCGGCCTGCTGGCCGATGAACTCAAGCTGCCATCGCTGCGCGACCAGTTGCAGGTGGGCCGCCTGACCGACCCCGCGCTGGCCAAGCAGTTCGGCTCAAATCTCGACACTCTCTGGTGCCGCCGCTATCGGCTGCGGATTCCCGGCGCGATGACGGCCGTCATCATCGAAGTGTTTTCCCCTTCACTCGATACCCAGCCGGCGTCGTGAGCGGCCGTCCGATCACTCCCCTTTTCGTATGAAGCACTCAACCAACAAGCTGATCGCGCTGGCCGAGCTGATCCGGCTGGAAAAACCCTACGGCGCGCTGTTGTTGCTCTGGCCCTCGCTCTGGGCATTGACGATCGCCGGCGAAGGTCGCCCGCCGGTGACGCTGGTGGCCCTCTTCTGTCTGGGCGCGTGGGTCATGCGGAGCGCCGGCTGCGCGATGAACGATCTGGCCGACCGGAAGATCGATGCCAAAGTCGCGCGGACGAAAGGCCGGCCGCTGCCATCAGGCCGGCTAACGCCGATTGACGCAATCGCCGTGATCGGCGCCTTGCTGCTCGTCGCCGGCTGGATCGTCTGGCAGTTGCCGCCGCTGACCCGCTGGCTGAGTCTGCCAGGGCTGGCACTGGCTGCGGGCTATCCGCTGACCAAACGGTTTTTCCCCGCCCCGCAATTCGTCATGGGTGTGGCGTTCGGCTGGGGCGTGCCGATGGCCTGGTCGGCCGTGCGATCCGGCCTCGATCCCACCGCCTGGCTGCTCTTTCTCGCCACGGTCTGCTGGGCCGCCGCCTACGACACGATCTACGCGCTCATGGACGTGGCTGACGATACCCGGCTCGGCGTCCATTCGACCGCGCGTCTCTTCGGCCGCCGCAGTTGGTTGGCTGTGATTGGGCTGGAGCTCGTCATGCTGGCGCTGCTCGTCTGGGCCGGCCGGCGGGCCGACCTGCACCTGCCCTATTTCACGGCGCTGGGAGCGGTCGGCCTCCTCTTCCTTTACCAGCTATCGCGTGTTAGAATGCAGCCCGATCGCGAAGCGGCCTTTCGCCTCTTTCGCGCGCACGTAGGTGTGGGATTGGTGATTTTACTCGGCATCGAACTCGATTACGCCCTGACCCCGATGGTCATTCGTTAACCCCCTTGTCACTGCATTGTCGCACCTGCTTCGTGTTGGATCCTTTTGGCTCGTCTTGGGCCTTCTTCTGGCTGTGTTCGGAGGAGTAACGGGGTGCCAACGCTCACCCAAGGGGATGGTCTTCATTCCCGGCGGCGCGTTTACCATGGGCACGAATGACGTCGACCGCCAGGGGAAGGCGCTGGAGTTCGGCCTGACGAAACCCTGGTTCGAAGACGAGCATCCCGCGCATACAGTCAATCTGCCCGGCTTCTATCTGGATCGCAACGAGGTGACCAACGCTGATTTCGCCGCCTATGTGACGGCCGCCGGCGCCAGAGTCCCAGGCACCTGGAAGGCCTCAACCTATCCCGGCGGCACGGCGAACGTGCCCGTGGCCAGCGTGAACTGGTACCAGGCAAATGACTATTGCGCATGGGCGCACAAACGGCTGCCGACGGAGGCGGAATGGGAAAAGGCCGCCCGCGACGCCGATGGCCGGCTCTATCCCTGGGGAAACGAATTCGGTCTCGACAAGGCGAATCTCATGTCAGGCTCGGTGCAGCCGGTGGGAATGTTTGCGCAGGGGCGGAGCCCTTATGGAATCAATGATTTGATCGGGAACGTCTGGGAATGGACGGCCGACTGGTATCTGCCCTACCCCGGGTCGACAACCGAGTCAAAGGATTTCGGCCAGAAATTCAAAGTGGTCCGGGGCAAATCATGGACGATGGGCTTCGGCCATCAGGAGAGAGCCGAGGTGGGACTGATCATCGCCCATGAAGCGCGCAGCGGCTTTCGGCTGTATTTCGACCCGATCTTCGGGTTTAATGACCTGGGGTTCCGATGCGCCTCCTCGCCATGACACGGGGCGGCCATCAACCGGGGCTGAAGTTGTGGCCGGGGCGCGCGGCGCTGACCATAGTCGCGCTCGTGATCTTCGGCGGCGCCGCGATGGCCGAACAATTGGGCCCGGCGGAATCGGCGCAGCCATTTGACCCGGCGGCCGGCGCGGCATCACCCGGTCAACTGACGGAGGCGTCAACCTGCCGGCAGTGCCACGTCGGCGCACAAAAACCCGTCGCCGATTATCGGAGCAATCCCGAATGCCGGGAGTGCCACCTGCCGGACAGCGGGGTGGCTGGGACACCGTCAGCAACAGCCGAAGCCACGGCGATTGCTGCTCCTGGGGTGACTCCGGGAGCCGCGCCTGCAGCCGCTCCGGGCCCCGCCGACAAGAGGGCGCCGCATACGGCGGCAACGTCCCCGGCCGGCGAGACGATCATCGCACAAAAAATGGCGCCGATTCCGGCCGGCCCATTTTGGATGGGGAACAACGGCCGGGGCGCCGACGGGCCGGGCGATGAGGATGAACGGCCGCTGCATCAAGTCACGGTCGAGGCTTACTCGATGGACGTGTACGAAACCACCAATGCCATGTACAAAGCATTCGTCGACGCCACGAAGCATGCGGCGCCGAAACTGTGGAAGGACGGCGCCTATCCGAACGGCAAGGCCAACCATCCGGTCACTTATGTGTCATGGTATGATGCCACTGAATTCTGCCAGTGGGCCGGCAAACGGCTGCCGACCGAGGTGGAATGGGAAAAGGCCGCGCGCAGCACCGACAAGCGGGTCTTTCCCTGGGGCAACCAATTCGATGTGATGAAGGCCAACACCCCGCAATATTGGATGGCCATCCATCAAAGCGAGACGGCCGACACGATGCCCGTCGGCAGTTTCGAAGCGGGTAAAAGCCCCTACGGCCTCTACGACATGTCGGGCAACGTCTATGAATGGATCAATGACTGGTATACCCAGTATCCGGGCAACCAGTTTCCGAATGAGCACTACGG
>JBGPIL010000015.1:0-19854 GCA_041484905.1 Nitrospiria bacterium | reverse complement strand
TGGTCGTTGAATCAAAAGATCGATGAATTGACGGATACCAAAAAAACCATGACGGCACAACTGGAAATTTTGAAGAAAAAGGTTCAGGAAGTGCAGGACGCCGAGAACAAGAAAAAGCTGGTGGAGAGCAAGATCGCCATCATCGCCCAATTGAAAAAGAATCAGCAGGGACCGGTTCACGTCCTGGATGAGTTGAGCCGCTATCTGCCCGATCGGGTCTGGCTGGTGGGGTTGACCCAAACGAGCAACGGGTTCGATTTGGAAGGGCGCGCAACGACAAATTTTGAGATCGTCGATTACGTCAATAATCTGAAAACGTCCTCTTATATCTCGGAGATTCAGCTGGTCGAATCCAGGCAAGCGGATGAAAAGGGGCTGTCGATTTACAACTTTAAACTGACGTTCCAGTTCAAGACCTGACCAGGATGAGAAGACATGGCGCTTAACTTCAACTTTTCCATCAGCACCATTCCGATCTATCAGCGGTTGGTGATTTTCGCGTTATTGCTGGTCTTCTGCGTTGGCGGATTCATCTACGTTGTGTATCTGCCCAAGCAGGAACAACTGATGGATTTGAAGAAGCAGATTGCCGAGCTGGATACCAGCATTCGCACCAATCAGGCGCTGGCGGATAAATTACCTCAATTAAAAGAGGAAAAGGCGAAAGCCGAAGAACAGTTGGCCGCCCTCCAACAGGAATTGCCGCTTGGGTCCGAGGCCGTGGCCTTGCTCAGGCAGATTGCCGAGTTGGGCGTGAAAAGCGGTTTGGAATTTAAATTCTGGAAACCGGGAACTTCCAAGCCCGGCGGCAACGGCCTCTATGTCGAGTACCCCGTCAATGTCGAAGTGGCGGGCGGTTACCATGCCCTGGCCGGTTTTTTTGACCAGATCGGTCATTTGCAACGCATTGTGAATGTGACCAATCTGAAGATGTCACAGAGCAAAGTGAGTCTGGCCGATGTGGTGATTCCGACCAGTTTTGTGGCCACGGCCTTCGCCGCAGGGCAGGAACAGCCGACTGCGGCCCCGCAGCCGGCCGGCCCGAAACGGGCGGCTCCGAAACCGGCCCCCAGAAAATCGGATGAATGACGTGCGGTTGAAGTCTTATACGAGAGATGAATCATTGATGGCACGCTCCTTCTCCAATGTGTCGAGCGGTGTAGCGCTGGTTGTGTGCGCCTGGATCTGGTTGGCCGGGTGCAATGGGGGAACTCCCCCGCCGCCGGCCAAGCCTCCGGCGCCTCAGGCCAAGTCGGCGCCTGGCCCCGCCAAGGCCGCGTCTGTTCCGGTTACACCACCGGGAGCGCCTCCGGCTCAAGCCGCCCCGGCATCGATGACGCCGGCCGTTCAGCCGGCCACAGCCGAGCCGCCTCCGGAGCAGGTGTATGCCTATCGGGCGGGACACCGGCGGGATCCGTTTCGTTCGATCATCATTGCAAGTGGGAAACAGGCCGAGACAACCCTGATGCATCCGCTTCAGCAGTATGCGGTGAAGGACCTGCGATTGGTCGCCGTGATCTGGGGACAATTGGGGGCGGGGGCCATGCTCCAGACGCCCGATGGGAAGGGCTACACGGTGTATATCGGCACCTCGGTCGGCAACAGAGACGGAGTGGTCAAACAAATCAAGCCGGACCAGATCGTGGTCAAGGAACGGTATACGGATATTTTCGGGGAGCGGAAAGAGGAATCGGTCGTGTTGGACCTGCACCTCCCAGAGGAGGGGTTGAAATGAGGCAGTGGTGGTTTCGTGCGATCTTGAGCGGCAGCGTGTTGTTCGCGCTCGGATGCGCGGCGCATTCGACAAACATCCAGACGGAGGCCCCGGCCGATCCGCAAGTCCGTCTCCATGTGGAAACGCCGCCAGAGGGCGTGCGACTCGTCATTGACGCTGACAATCCGTTGGTCTACACGGCGTTTCGATTGCCCGATCCACCGCGGTTGATTCTCGATCTGGCCGGCGTGTCCCTCGACCCGAACCAGCAGTCGATTCCGGTCAACCAGGGAGCGGTCACGACCATCCATCCGATAGCGGGGACCACCGGCGGCCATAGCGCCAGAATCGAAGTGGGGCTGACGCAATTGGTCGACTACCAGCTCCGGCCGAATGGCAGCAAGCTCTTGGTCACGATTGCGACCCCTGCGGCGTCAGCAGAGCCCGTAAAGGCTGCGGATGCGTCTTCTCCTCCGGTTCAGGACACGGGATCGGTTTCTGCGGCGCCATCGGCGCCTGAGGCGGGGGCGTCATCGAAACCGGCGCCGCCGAACTCGTCAACCGAACAGTCCTCCCCAGCATCGGTGGCGGGGGTGGCGGACGCTCCGTCGGCACAAAAAACCGCGCCAGTGCCCGAACCGCCGCCGACAAACCACTCCATGACGGCTGAGGCGTCGCCGTCATCCCCGGCATTACCCCCGGCCTCACCATCAATGCCGGCGGCCGATGCCACGACCGTGATTGCCATTCATGTGAACCGCGGCGGCCCCAAATTGGTCGTCGCCATCGAAGGGAATGGACGATTCCATCCCCTAACGATGCTCCTGAGCGGTCCCCGCTTGGTGGTTGATTTGCCCGGCACCACTGCCCGGCTTCGACCACTCGTGACCGTCAACGAACCCTTGCTCAAGCAGATTCGCGTCGGCGCACATCAGGATCCCCGCAAGGTTCGTGTGGTGTTTGATTTGACCAAGCCCGTGTCGTACGAGGTGGTCCAGGAAGGGACAACGCTGAACGTCTCATTTACCGACTCGGCGGCGACCCCGGCTGGAGCCCCAACGGCGGGCCAACACGACGCGGCACAGACAGCCGCCGCGCCGCCTGCCGCTCACGAATCGGGACAGCCGGCATCTGGTGGCGAGACAGCAGCGACGCCGCTCCCGCTCTTGAAGACGCAGGCAGTGGACAAAGCCCCGATACCGACGGCGAAACCACCGCTGACCGGCCCCCAGAAGGATCAGATGACCAAGGCGAAGGAGGTGGCGCTGCCGTTGCCGGTCCTGCCGAAGAAAACGGTCAACGCGCAACTGTCCTCGAACGGTGACGACAAGGCCGATACAAATGGATCGCGGAACCCGGCCAACAGCGGGCCCAAGCAGTTTTCCGGTCGGCTCATCTCGCTCGACTTTCAGGACGCCGATCTTGACAATGTTCTGAGACTCATGGCGGACGTCAGCGGGTTGAACATCGTGGTCGGTGACAGCGTCAAAGGCAAGGTGACGGTCAAGTTGCTCAATGTGCCATGGGACCAGGCGCTTGATCTGGTCTTGCGCACGCACGGTCTGGGCCAGGTTCGTGAAGGAAACATTTTGCGGATCGATTCGCTCACCAATCTGTCCAAACAGCAGGACGAGGAAGCCAAGGCGAAGGATTCGGCCTCCAAGGCCGAGGATTTGATCACCCGCGTCGTCTATGTCAATTACGCGGAGGCGTCAAAACTGGTCGAAAGCCTGCGCAAGCATCTGAGCCCGAGGGGCGACATTACAATCGATGAGCGGACAAACGCCATGATCGTGAAGGACATCAATAAAACCGTCCAGGAAATTGTGGCCCTGCTCAAGGTGCTTGACACCAAAACGCCCCAGGTCCTGATTGAAGCCAGGATCATCTCAGCCGACACCAACTTTGCCAGGGATCTGGGTGTGGCGTGGGGCGGCAACGCCAAGGCCACGGCCGGCGCCTATCAACTGGGATCGACCACCGGCCCCTCGGGCGCTGTTGGCGCGCCCGCGACCGGTTTTTTGGTGAATCTTCCGGCCTCGGGCCAGGCCGGCTCGCTGGGGAACCTGGGGTTCACGCTGGGCCGGTTGACCGGCAATCCCTTTGCGCTTGACCTTCGCTTGTCCGCCGGAGAAACGCGAGGCGTGAGCAAGACGATCTCGGCGCCCAAAGTGCTGGTGTTGAACAACCAGAAGGCGAAGATCGAACAGGGGCGTTCGGTGCCCTTTTCCACGACGTCGAATGCGGGGACACAGACGACATTTGTCGAGGCCAGTCTCACGCTTGAAGTCACCCCGCATGTGACGCCAGACGGCAGCATTTTGATGGATTTGCGTGTGGCCAATAATGAGCCCGACTTCGCCAATACGGTCCCCGGCGTCGGGCCGCCGATCAAGAAAAAAGAGGCCAAAACCAACATTATGATCAAGGACGGCGAGACGGTTGTGCTGGGCGGCATCTACATTTCGACCAATGCCGATTCGGTCAGCGGGGTGCCCTGGTTTTATAAAATCCCCATTCTGGGCTGGTTGTTCAAGTCGACGGCGACCAGCACGACCAATAATGAGTTGCTGGTCTTCCTGACGCCAAAGATCGTGCCATAGAAAATAGGGAAAGTAGGGGAGGTTGAGTCGGGCATGTTGCGGTATCTGAACGCGGGTGAGTCGCATGGCCAGCTGCTCGTGGCGATCGTGGAAGGATTGCCGGCCGGTGTTCCCGTGACCGAGGAGAAGGTCAATCACGATCTGGCCCGCCGCCAGCGCGGCTATGGGCGCGGCGGACGGATGAAGATCGAGCAGGACCGGGTCGAGTTTGTCTCCGGCGTGCGCAAAGGACTCTCGATGGGCAGTCCCGTCGGCCTCCTGGTGCGCAACAAGGATTGGGAGAACTGGAAGGAAATCATGTCGGTCGCGCCTGGAGAGCCCTCAACCGAACGGGTGGTCACCCGGCCGCGTCCCGGCCATGCCGATTTCGCCGGCTCCGTCAAATATGCCCACACGGATATTCGCAACGTGCTGGAAAAGGCCAGCGCCAGGGAAACCGCCATCCGGGTGGCTATCGGAGCCGTCGCCAAACAGTTACTGGCGGAATTCGGCATGCAGGTGATCAGCTACACGGTTGAAATCGGCGGGGTCGCGGCGGATACGGGCCAAGGGACACCCGAAGAGCTGTTTGAGCAGGCCGAACGCTCCGAGGTGCGCTGTCCCGACGCGGCGGCCGAAACCAGGATGATCGAACGGATCAAGGACGCCAAGGATAAAGGGGATACGCTGGGCGGAGTTTTTCAGGTGGTGGTGACCCATCCGCCCGTCGGCTTGGGCAGTTACGCCCAGTGGGACCGGCGCCTCAATGCCCGGCTGTCGTTTGCGCTGATGAGCATTCAGGCGATGAAGGGCGTGGAGATCGGGCTGGGGTTTGAAACGGCCCGCCGCCTGGGTTCGCAAGTGCATGACGAGATTTTTTACGGCGATGAAGCCGCCGCGATGACCGGCGGAAAATCACAGGGCAAGTTTTATCGAAAGACGAACAACGCCGGCGGCTTTGAGGGGGGGATTACCAACGGCCAGGATATTGTGCTTCGCGTGGCGATGAAGCCGATTTCCACCCTTTATGCGCCGCTCCAGAGTGTTGACATGAAGAGCAAGGAAACGTTCAAGGCCGCCGTCGAGCGGTCGGATATCTGTACCGTGCCGGCGGCCGGTGTGGTGGGCGAGGCGGTCGTGGCGTTTGAAATGGCGGCCGCGATGACGGAGAAATTCGGCGGGGACAGTCTGGTTGAAATGAAGCGGAACTATGACGGCTATATGAAAACGGTCGGAGAGCTCTAACAACGAGATATTGTTGACATAGCGGGGAATCTCCGCTACATTTTGGGTTGAGCCATTCATATTGGAGAGAAACACGTGGTGCTGGTGGGCATGATGGGAACGGGGAAAACAGTGGTCGGCCGGGCGTTGGCCCGGCGGCTTAATCGGCCGTTTTATGACACGGACCAGTTGATCGAAGCCAGGGAAGGGCGCTCCATTGCGGCGATTTTCGAGGTGAATGGTGAAGCCTATTTTCGCGATATGGAAGCTGCTGTCATCCGTGAAGTGGCGGCGAAGCCACCAGCGGTGATCGCCACCGGGGGGGGCGCGCTGTTGCGTCAGGACAATCGAGAGGCCGTGCGCAAGCGAGGCCTGATGATCTGGTTAAAGGCCGACCTTTCTGATCTGGCCCGGCGTGTGGCAAGAGGCGGGGCCAAGCGGCCGATGCTCAAGGAATCGGGGCACGAGGAGCGCTTGCGGCAATTGCTGAACGAACGGGAGCCGGTCTACGCGGAAGCGGACTGGAGCGTGGAGACAACCGGCAAAAGCGTGACGGATGTTGTGCAGACCATTCTCCATCGAATCGATGGCGGCGACGAGAGGCAGCGGGAGGGACGATGAAAAAGTTTTTGGTGATAGGAGCAGTGGCTTTGCTGTGCGGACTGGGCGCGGTCAGTTGCGGTAATGAGACGCCGTTTGATGCAGTCCTCGACATGCCGATACTGACGGCTCCTACAGGGGATTTGGCATGCGGTGACAGTCTGAGTTATACCGGTGTCCAAGTCAAGGTGCGCACAGCCGACGGCGCTGTTGTTCCCGGTGCTGACGTTTATATCACTCCAATCGGGATTGGTCTCGGTGGTGGTGTTGGGGATATAACAACGATTCTGGCTGGTGATCTTTCCACGGTACTGGCCGGCACTGATGGGAATCCAGCATATGTGTGGCATACGACGACAGATAAAACAGGCGCTGTCTACGTCAACGTCATCTCGACCTTTGGTGGTGCTCCCACAACGTCATTTACTCCGACCATGGGATTTACGGTGACCATTTCTGGAGACCAGCAAGATGCAACGGTAGGGCCAACTGTCAGTTGCTAGTGCGTGCAGGTAGTGGTCGTACTTCCTGGCGATGGGCGCTTTTCTTTTCCATTCATGTTGTAGCTCGTTCTTCTCAGAAAATCGCAAAGCGTTCTTCTGATCATAAGAAGGCGGTCTCCGCACCGCGATTGCCTCGATAA
The DNA here is from genome assembly GCA_041484905.1 of Nitrospiria bacterium. Lineage (GTDB taxonomy): Bacteria > Nitrospirota > Nitrospiria > JACQCE01 > JACQCE01 > JACQCE01. Next base: position 13,091 of record JBGPIL010000015.1, on the reverse strand, counting down.
GGGACGGATCCAGTACCACTCATGGGCAGCATACGAGTTCATCTTCATCAGAACGCCTATCGGATTGTCATCGGTCATGGTTCTCTGACCGGATTAGGCGTATCAATTGTTGAACACTGTCAGCATCCACAAATTATTGTTGTCACAGCCGCACCCATTCAGCGGCGCTATGGCCGTACGGCACTGAAATCGCTCGTCGATGCCGGGCTTAAGCCGCGCATGCTGATAGTTCCTGACGGCGAACAGGCAAAATCACTTCGCTGGGCAGCCTATCTTTATGACCGTCTCATCACGGCTCAGTGTGAACGAGGATCAACTCTGGTGGCGCTTGGCGGCGGGGTTGTCGGTGATCTGACTGGGTTTGTCGCCTCCACCTACCTTCGAGGGATCAAATTTGTCCAGGTTCCCACCACATTGGTGGCCCAGGTGGACGCCAGCATCGGCGGCAAGACCGGCGTCAATCATCCGAAGGGTAAAAACCTGATCGGGACCTTCTACCAGCCCAGGCTGGTGTTTATCGATGTCGCCACGCTGCGGACACTCCCGAAGCGGGAGCTGATTGGCGGAATGGCCGAAGTTGTGAAATATGGCGTGATCGCCGATCCAGAGCTGTTTACCTATCTGGAGCAACACATCACGGAATTGCTCAAGTATAAGATGGAAGCGCTTGAGCATATTGTGACTCGGTCGGCCCGGATCAAAGCGGAGGTCGTCAGCAAGGACGAGCGGGAGGCCGGCCTGCGGCGCATTCTCAACTACGGCCACACGCTCGGCCATGCCATTGAAACGGTGACAGGCTATGGCCGATTACACCATGGGGAGGCCATTGCCATCGGAATGGAATTTGCCGGCCGACTGGCGGTTCGATTGAAGCTCTGTAATCAGTCATCGGTTGATCGTCAGCACCGATTGCTGAATCAGCTCGGTTTGCCGACTCGATTGCCGTCTCGCATCAATCCAAAACAGTTGCTGGCGGCGATGGCGTTGGATAAGAAGGTGAAGGGGGGCCAACTTCATTTTGTTTTGCCAGAGCAAGTGGGTCGCGTCATGGTGATGCCGGTTGATCAGGAGCTGGTGAAAGAGACATTGCGCTGGTTTTCTTCTGATAGATGACCTTTGGCTCGTTTCCGCACGGAGAGTCCAGCGGATCGTAGATTGGCCGTGGGATGGCTCCTTGATGGGTTAATTCAGTATACCGCTTGATCGTTTCCTCCGACGCTCGCCGGTTTCCCAGCTTTTCTTGCACTCGAGCTTCAGCCAGATAGCCGTCGGGACAGTTGTGATCAAACTGTGTGACTTGGTCGAAGGCCAGCGCAGCCTCCTGGAGCCGCCCGGCTTGTTCAGAGGTTCTTCCGAGACGAAACCAGAGATTGACCGCGTCATGATGCCCTGTCAGGCCGTCATGATAAAGCGCGACCGCCTCTTCCCACTGATCGTTTTTTTCATAGATGTTGCCCAATGCAATCAGCGTCAGCATGTCAGTCGACTGGTACCGGAGCGCCATGCGATAGGCCTTGATCGCGGCATCGGGTTGATCGGTCAGGGCCGACAGATCTCCCAATGTTCGATAGGAGAGCGCCGATGGGGCCGCCTGGATCAGTGCGTGTACCCGGTCGATTGCATCGCTGTAATTACCCTGACCGATTGCCAGCCGAACAAGATAGGACAACACTCTTGGATGGTTGGGTTGTTGAGCGAGCAGGCGGGCAAACAACTGATCGGCCTGATCCTTCAGTCCGGCGTTGTTGAGCACATCGATCGATTGTAATGTGATGAACGCAGAGCGGGGATTACATTCCGTCGCACGATGAAAAAGTGAGATATCATCCTGCCAGACGGGTTGTGCCTGCCAGGTTAATCCCGTTAACACTAGGAGACCGCACACGGCAGCCGCGCGGCTGATTCGCGGCCACAGGGGTTCTATCCATTGGAGCAGTCCTCCGATGATGAGTGCTGTACCAATGACGGCTGGGTAGAGCCAGCGGACGGCAAGGGGGTTCATTGGAGCAGGGTCAGTGGCCGCTCGAATGGCAATCAACGCCAACATGCCCGTCAGCCAGGCAAGACCGACTGAAACGGCCGGCGCGCGCTGGCGAAATCGCCAGATCAGATAAATAATACCGGCCAGACCGATCAGCAACGCTCCGGCAGCCAGCCATGCCGATGATGGGATGGGAATGCGTCCCTCATACCAGGGACAGAGATCAACCGGAAAAAATAGAATGTTGAGCGCCGCTGCGGCTGTGGCCGCCATCACGGCGAGTTGCTCGACGCCAAGGTGTAGATGCATCGGTGTGCCGACGGCTATCCATCCCCCCCCACGGGCCGAAATATAGAGACAGGCAAGCAGGACGAATGGCGCCAGGGCAATCACGCGTCTTCGTATTCGGCCTGATTCTTTGCCCCCTGATTTTTCGCCCATTGATTCCATCTGTGTGAAGCAGAGGACGAGCGCCAGGCCGGGGAGGAGAAGCGCGGTCTCCTTGGCCGCGAAGGCCAGCACACCAAATCCCCAAAAGAGGGCGAGCGCGACGGGCCAACGATCGGCGTGATCCAATCGCCGGAAGGCCAAGAGCGCCGCCAGGAGACAGGCGACCGACAGCAGATCGGGTCTGCCGAGCAGATAGTGCACAGTTTCCGCGCCCGCGGGATGGATGGCGACGATCATCGTCGAGGCTACGGCGGGAAACGGCGCGACCCATCCTCGGATCACATAAAAGAAAAGCGCGACGACGGCCAGATGATAGAGCAAGCCATTAACGGCATAGCCGGGAGGCCAGCCGCGCCAGATCAGATGATCGGCCACCACCGAGAGCAGCGCGACCGGCCGGTAGGTTTCTTGAACACTCCGTTGGTAATGCGCCCAGGAGGGATGGAGAACCACCTGCTGGGCCGTGAGTGCATGCTCATCCCAGACCAGCGTATGTTGCCACACCTGGATATACAGGCCGGCCGTCAGCAGGAGAATGATCGCCAACAGCGACGGAGGTTTGAATCGTTGCCACATCGCCATGTGTGTGCCGCCGTGTGCTGTGATAGCACGGCCTGAAGAAGGTGTCAAACGTGGGTAGAAAAGGGAAGGTAGCTGGGTAGCGAGGTGGTTAGGTGGCTGGGTAACGAGGCGATGAGGCGGCTCGGTGGCTGGCAAAGAGTGTGCTGAAGTGGTTTGTCCTGGCTACCATCAGTTGTTTTTCTAGCTACCGAGCTACCTGTTGTTCCTAGCGACCTTACCGCCTAGTTACCAGCCACCTTTTTTGCTATGGAGTGCGTTACACACATAAGAAGCCCGCTACCAAAAAGAGAGGAAGGTCCCACATGAATGTATGAGGGAGTTTATGTATTTAACTATCTGTTAATAATGATAAATAGTTGTCATATAACTCGCTGATTTTTTGGCACCGGCGTTGCATATCTTATGGCCGAGGCACCAATGATCAATCACGACAACAGGCAAAAAGGGATGACGCTCCTGGAGCTGATGGTCGTTGTGGCGATCGGTTCCATTGTGGTGATGATGGCCATTCCCTCATTTAGCAAGATGAACGCTCATTTAAATCTGAAGGGGGCCGGTCAGACCATGGTCATGGATCTTCGAAGGGCCCAATCGCTTGCCGTGCGGCAAAACAGCCTGCACCAAGTCGATTTTACATTGGACACGCCGATTACCCTGCCGGATGGCTCCCAATATGACGCAATGTACCAGGTGAACTGTGCGGCCGGCTGTGCGACGGATTCTCTTCCGCCGGCCCGCTATCTGGGTGCGCCTTCCAGCACCGTTTCGCTCGTCTCGAGTGTTGACGGTGCCGGTGACGACGCCGCTTCGATCAGCTTTGCATCGAATGGATATGTTTCCGTCCCCACGGCGACTCCGTTTAGGATCACGATACGCTCCACGCAAACCGGTGAAACCCTCTGCGTTCAGGTGTTCCGGACCGGGAGGATCAGTACGTCCCTCATAACCCCACCGGCGGTCTGCTGAGAAGAGACCATGGCACATCACACACAGACGAAAACACAGTATCCCCGATATTCCCAATATTCGATGAGCTGCCGCGTCGCCGAACGGGGATTGACGCTCTTGGAAGTCATGGTGGCGCTGGTGATCCTGGCCGTGGGGTTATTGGCGCTGGCCAGCATGCAGGTGAGCTCGATTCAGGCGAATACCTCGGGGTTCGCCTCAACGGCGGCGGTCTCTGTTGCCGATCAACGAGTTCAGCAACTGAAGGATCTGGCATTTTCCGATGCCTCGCTGACCGCAGGCACTCACACGGTGGGAACGGCCACCACCGGCGGCACGAACATTCTCTATTATCTGAGTTATAGCGTCACGGATTCGGCGCCCATCGCCGGCGTGAAGTTGATTGCGTATACCGTGGCGTGGTCGGGGAACAGAGCCGTTACCAATTGTTCGCTCTCCCCGCTTCCAGCCAATTGCCATGCCGTGAGCCTTCTGACGAGAAAGTGCGATGAAAGTTTGCAGGAGAAATGCCGCCTTCAGTAGGCGGAACGTTTCGGAGCGGACGATGACGACGATGAATCAACGAGGTTTTACCCTGGTTGAGTTGATGGTCACACTCGTTATTCTCGGCTTGTCATCGGTGTTCATCTATCAGATTTTCATCACCCAGCATGATTCCTACATGGCCCAACAGGATGTGAGCGAGACCCAGCAGGATGTCCGCGCCAGTCTTGATTTGATGGCCAGGGATTTGCGGTCGGCGGGCTTCGGTGTTCCGGGTGGAGGGACGGGGATCACCCTCACGACCGACGCGGTGTTGAATGGCACCGACTTAATCACGTTCCAAACGGCCCAAACGGGAGCCACCGCCGCGTCAACGTTTTTGACGGTTGACGCCACAAGCACAAGCATCGATGTCAACTCCACGACGGGCTTCAACGCCAACAAAAAGATAAATCTGTTGAATGTGTCTGATAAGACGGCGGCGTTGTATACCATTAGTTCGGTGTCAGGGACCGCTCGATTGGTCTTAAGTGGCACGCCGACGGCCAAACAGGGCGATCTCGTGGTGAGTGTGGACGATGGCACGGTCGCCGTCCAGTCGATTACGTATGCGCTTGCGGCCGATGGCACTAACCCGGGCACCTATCTGTTGCAACGGACGTCAACGGTGAACGGGCCTGAAACGCTGGCTGATCATATCCTTAATCTTCAATTTCAGTACCTCCTGAGCGGTTCAACGGTGTGGGTGGATACCGTGGCGGCCGCAAACTTGAACTCGGTTCGCGCCGTGCAGGTGACGCTGACCACACAGACGCTGAAAAATCTCGCCAAAGCCGGGAGCGGAAGCGAGTCGGGCTATCGGCTGGGCCAGCGGTCACTGACCTCACTCATCAGGATCAAAAACTCATGAACCGTCGGGAGATGACCGCCATGACGAGCCTGAAGCGACCGGAGAAGTGGTGTTCGGAGCATGCGGAAGATTGTACCTCCGTCAGCATGAAAGACGAACGGGGCGCCGCCCTGATCCTGGTGATGGTGATCCTGGTCATGCTGACATTTATCGGGCTGGCGGCGCTCTCAACCTCGTCCACCGAGCTGTTTCTCTCGGCGAATTACCGACAGGCCCGGGAAGCCTTTGAGACGTCCGAGGGGAGGATGGATGCGGCGCTGGTTGACACGGCCAATTTTGACCTGAGCCGTTTCGCCGGGGCGGGGACCAGCGCGAACCTGGCGGCCTTTGCCCCAGACACCGATCCCTCCAGTCACGGCACGGTGTCGGCCTCCGGAACGGTCACGTTTATTGCGACGGGGCCGGTGCAAGCGAACACGGGTTTTTCAGGTGTATTGGGTAACTCCACTAAGGCAAACTATTTTGTTCTGGATACCACGGGCACCGGCAGTTTGGGCGCATCGAGCCGACAGGAACTGGTCCTGTCCAAGATCGTCCCAGGAGGATAATGCCATGAAGATCAACATGACGATCAGATGGATGATCCTGTTTCTCGTCTCGTTCGTCCTGGCCCTGCCTGGCGTCGGTCTTGCCGATGACACCCAGATATACGGCTCGACCAACGTGGTCATTCAGCCCAACGTGCTGATCATCTTCGATAACTCAGGGAGCATGGGCAGCAACATCGCTGTCACGCCGGATCCCTACAATCCATCGACCGATTACACCGCCTACGGATCTCGCACGAAAAATACCGTCTATCGAAGCTCGAGCGGGTCCTGGAGTTCCTATATTACGAGTGTGTCCACGGTCACCTGTACGGCGGCCTACAACGGACTGACCACGGCTGGGCAATATACGGGCAATCTGGCGTCGGGCGGGTCGTGCGGAACCACCTCGTACGTGACGGCGCTCGGAAATTATCTCAATTACCTGTCGGGCCCTGGCGCCACATCAAAACCCAAGCTGACGATTGCCAAAGAGGTGATCACCACGCTGATTCAAAACACCAATGGCGTCAAGTTTGGCCTCATGGTGTTTGGATCGACGATGGATTCGAGCACGGAAGGCGGCCATATCGTCAAAGAGGTCAAGGACATGGCGACCGGCACCAACAAGCAGGATCTCATTGATGCCGTCAATGCCATTGCCGCGAGCACGTATACTCCGTTGGCCGAGACGCTCTATGAGGCGGGACTGTACTACATGGGGACGACGAGTTATTTCAATCAATCGTCAGCGGCCTACAATTCGGCGACCGATTACAGCAGTTACGGCACGTATGTAAAAAACACCGTGTATCGAAAGGTCAGTGGTGTCTGGACCGCCTTTATTACCGACGTGAACACGATCACCTGCTCGGCGGCCAAGACCGCGCTCACCACGACCGGGGTGTATAACAATAAACGGCTGGCCGTCGGTGGCACCTGCCCCAGCAGCGGCACGCGGTACGATTTTGCCCTAGGAAATTATCTGAATTACCTCGGTTCGCTTGCGGTTGTCTATACGACGCCGATCGAGTATTCATGCCAGAAAAACTACATTGTCTACATGACCGACGGCGACCCGACCGAGGATGTGAACAGCATTCTCGCCTCGGCCGTGGGCGATGCGGACAACGACGGTGATGATCCCGGCGGAGCGCATCCGATTAGCTATTCGTCAAACGGCTCCGACTGGATTGACGACGTGGCCAAAAAATGGTACGACGATGACCTGCTCACCAGCTCCAATGTCGCCGGGAGTGGAAAGCAGAATATCATCACGTATACCATCGGCTTCAGCACCGGCAGCACGTCGGCCAATACGCTCCTGGGCAAAACGGCGGTCAACGGCAGGGGGCAATTTTACGCCGCGGAAAGCGCACAGGATCTGACCAACGCGTTTTTGAGTGCGCTGGGACAAATCGTCGAGGACAACACCTCCTTTGTGGCGCCGGTGGTGCCGGTGAGCCCGCAAAACAAAACCTACAGCGGCGATTACGTCTATGTCGGTTTCTTCCGGCCCGGTGTGGACGCCTTCTGGTCGGGCAATTTGAAGAAGTATGCCATCTACCACGGGCAGATCATGGGCAGTGATTCGTCCAGCGCGGCGTGCGTTCCCACCACGGGGAGTCACTGCGTCGCTGCCACGAATGCCGATGGCAGCTTTATCGAGCATAGCGTCTATTCCTATTGGAGCACCGTGGCCGATGGCGGTTCCGTGGAAAAGGGCGGTGTGGGCGACCTGCTCCGCACGATGACGCTGCTGCCGGCCGGTTTTCTTGGTCCGCTTGACGGCGGCTATAGCGCGGCGGCCAATGTGCGGCAAATCTATACCTATCTGGGCGGGGCCGACCACCGGTTGGCGCATACCTCGAATCAATTCGAGATCGCCAATGCGTCGATCACGCCCACGACGTTGGGCTTGACCGCAACCGATACGGCCGGCAAGGATACGCTGATCAAGTTCGTTCATGGTCTTGATTCCTACAACAGCCTGACGACCGCTCGAGATTGGACCTTCGGCGACGTGCTCCATTCGGGGCCGACGATTGTCTCGTATGATGCCGGGACGATCTCCGGCCACACGGCCCGATCGGTCATCTACGTCGGCGCCAATGATGGGATGATGCACGCGTTTGACGATACGACCGGCAAGGAACTGTGGGGCTACATTCCCGGCAATCAACTCGCCCACCTGAAAAACTTGCATGGGACGCTCCATCCCTACTTTGTGGATGGGTCGCCGAAAACCTATATCCTGGACAACAATAAGAACGGGGTGATTGAGGCGACCGACGGCACCGGCGCCCACGACAAAGTCATCCTGATCTTCGGCGAGCGGCGGGGAGAGGGGACCGCGCCCAGCTATCATGCGCTGGATGTGACCGACCCCGATAATCCGACCTGGTTTTGGGATATCAAGCGGGGGGATTCGGGGCTGGCGGAGCTGGGCCAGACCTGGGCCACTCCAAAAATTTCGAAAATCAAGATCAACGTGAGCGGCACTCCCACGGTGAAAAATGTCTTCTTCGTGGGCGGTGGCTATGATCCTGTCAAGGAAGACGCGTTGCCCGCGGCCGCCGATGTACAGGGCCGGGCCGTCTACGCGATTGAAGTGGAAACCGGAAACCGGATCTGGACGTACGACTACTCGGGCCATTCCACGATGACCCACGCCATTCCCAGTGATGTCGCGCTCCTTGATACCAACCGGGACGGCTACGCCGATCTTCTCTATGTCGGCGACGTGGGCGGGCGGATGTGGCGGTTCGACCTGAGCAGCCTGGATGTGAGCAGTTGGAGCGGGCGAATCCTCTTCAGCTCCGGCGGCAACCGGAAGATCCTCTATCCCCCGGATGTGACCCGGGAAGTCGGTTACTACTATGCCTACTTCGGCACGGGAGACCGGGAGCATCCGCTCGATGTCACAGGCGGGACCGACGTGGCCACAGCGCCGTGCAGCGAGAGCGCGATTGGCAAATGCGACCGGATCTATGCGGTCAAGGATTTTGACAGCTCAACGACGTCGTTGACGGAATCCAACCTGACGAATGTCACCACCAACGTGCTCCAGGGCGTCGGCACGACCCAGGCGACAATCGATACGACCCTCGCCCATCTGCACGCGACCGAATGCGTCATCGATACCACCGGCTGCGGCTGGTATATCGCCCTGACGTTGAATCTGGGCGAGAAAACCGTCTCCTCGGCGGTGATCTTCAATAAAGTGGTCAGTATTTCCACCTTCCAACCGACGTCGACCATTACGGACATCGATCCCTGTCTGGCTGACGTCGGAATCGGGCGGGTGTATCAGGTGGATTACAAGACGGGCGAGGCGGTCTTCAACTACTCCGTCCTCAACGACACGTCCTATAGCAGCGCGACCAATGCCCGATCCAAGAATACCGACAACCAAACGCTCCTGACCCGTGACACCAGTTTGTCGGGCAGCACCGGAGATGACCGTGTGCAACAGGTCGGCTCCGGGCTTCCGTCGGAGGTGGTGGTCGTCATTCCCGAAAGCGGCAGCGGAGCCTGCGATGCCGTCTCCCTCTCCGGGGTTGGCGGCGGCGTGGTGGAACTGGGCACCAGTTGCGGAGGGACGACCCAATGGATTTATTGGAAGGAATTGATGAATTGAGCTGGTTTGTAATGGTACTGAGAATCGGACATTACTCCTCGCTTTGCTCGGAGTAAAAGGAGATGACACTATGATGATCCTGGAGCACATGAAAACATGGTCGGTATCGGTTGTGGCGGCGGCGATCATGATCGGCCTGGCGTGGGGCGCCGGTGTTGGGGCCGCGGCGGCGGGAGACCCCTCTCTTCGTCTCCAGGGCGTGATTATGGAGCGCGACGGTCAGACGCTCGTCATTAATGAGCGGCCGCTGCTTCTGACAACAGCGACGAAGGTCTGTCCATGAACAAGCGGCCGGTCTCGGCAGAGCAGCTTGTTCGGGGACAAATGGTCGCCGTGGTTGCCGAGCCCGAGACGACAAGCGGCCAAAAAATCAAGGTCGTTTATGTGCTCCCGCATCAATTGGATGGCGCGGATCTGACCCTGCTGTTTGCCGATCAATCCGACTAGCCGGGGGATCTGATTCTCATGTCAGCATGTCAGGTTGACTGTGCGCCTTCATGTACACCCCGCATCAATCGATGATCGTCACGATCGATAGAATTGCGCGGCATCTGCTGCCTGTCGTGTTGCTGTTCGGCGTGACGGCCTGCAGTGACTCAGGCCGATCAACTCCGGCCGGCGGGGCCTTGCCGGCAAACACGACGGTGGAACTTTCCCCCCGGCCGGCGTATGGCAATAATGTCCTGACCGTTGTCATTAAACGCAAAGCACCTGGGGTGGAGCCGGTCCGGTATGCAGTTGAGTGGCACAAAAACGGCCAGGTCATTGACGGGGCGGCCGGCGAGACTTTGCCCACGACCTTCTTTCGGAAGGGCGACGTTGTGACGGCCACGGTGACGGCTCAAAACGGATTGCAACAAGGGGTGACCTTCACGTCGGCTCCGCTGACCATCCTGAACAGCCTGCCGGTCGTGATGGAGCCAGGGATGACGCCGGTGCCGCTTTACCATCATGTGGCCGTCCATGCGGTGGCGCAAGGGACCGATGCCGATGGAGATACCGTCAGCTATAGCTATCAGTGGCTGAAAAATGGAGCGATCATGCCCGACCAGGCGGGCGAGATCCTGGATGGTGATCTGATCGAACACGGTGATCGGATTCAAGTCCAGGCCGCGCCGTTTGACGGCACGGAGGCCGGAGAGCCACGCCTGTCGTTCGCGGTCACGGTTCAGAACAGTCCGCCCAAAATCACCTCGCAGCCGACCGCATCGTTGGATAAGAACGATGCCTATCTCTATCAGGTGGTGGCGGAGGATCGTGACGGCGACCCCATCATCTATTCACTGACGTCGTCCCCGTCCGGCATGACAATTGATCCCCAACAGGGCCTGATTCGCTGGAAGGTGACCAAACAGGATAAGGGGATCTACCCCATCGAGATCACGGTCGCCAATGCCGACGGGGCCAAGACGATGCAGCGCTACGATCTTCGCATTGACGATTTGACGATCAAGCCAACTCCGCCGCCCTCCTGAGTTACTCCCACCCGCCGTGAAGCGCCCTGGATATCATTTTCACGGCTGTGGTATGCTTCACGGCTGGCAACGAGACTTCGCATGGCCCGGCCATCCCAAAACGCCCACACCACGATCAAGCGGCAACTCGGACGGAAGGCGGAGGAAATCCGCCTGTTGCACCGGTTGAGCGAGACGGTCAGCAGTACGCTCGACCTAGATGCGGTGCTGCGCCATCTGGTTGAGATGGTGGCGGATGTCACCGATGCGGACGCCTGCCTGTTCTATTTATTGGATGCGTCCCGGCGGGAATTGGTGTTGCGGGCCTCGAAGAATCCTCATCCGAAATTAATCGGCAGAATTACGCTGGAGATGGGCGAGGGGATCACGGGCTGGGTGGCCAAGGAGCGGACCCCGGTCAGCATCCCCAGGCACGCCAGCGATGACCCCCGGTTCAAGCTGTTTCATAATCTGCCGGAAGATCGCCATCAAGCCTTTCTGTCCGTGCCGATCATCCATCAAGGGCGCGTCATCGGGGTGGTCAATGTGCAGCACAGGCGCGCCCATTCCCATCCGGCCAACGAAGTCGCCATGGTGGAGACGATTGCCCGGCACGCGGGCGCCGCGATCGAGAATGCCCGCCTCTACGCCGCGATGAAGTTGAAGGCGCGGCAGGTGGAGATGCTCTCCCAGGTGAGTCAGACCATCACGTCCAACCGGTATCTCGAGGAGATTTTGCATTTGATCGTCACGATGACGGCCCAGATGATGGGCTCGGCGATTTGCTCGATCATGCTGGTGGATGACGAGCGGCACGAGTTGTCCATCAAAGCGACCCAGAGCTTGAGCGCCACCTACCGTAATAAACCCCCGCTCCGCATCGGGGAGAGCACCAGCGGACGGGCGGTCAAGGAGCGGCGGCCGATCGCCGTGCTGGATGTGACCACGGAACCCGGCTATAAATATCCGGATGTGGCCCGGCGCGAAGGGCTGCGGTCGTTGTTGTGCGTGCCCATGATGATCAAAGACCGGGTCATCGGCGTCATTAATAGTTATGTCTCGCACGAACACCGTTTTTCCGAAGAGGAAATTCAGGTGCTGTCCGCGGTGGCCAACCAGGCGGCGGTGGCCATCGAGCACACGCGGTTGATGGAGCGGTCGCTGGCGATTCAGGAGGCGCTTGAAAGCCGGAAGCTGGTTGAACGGGCGAAGGGCGTGTTGATGAAGCAGCAGGGGGTCGGCGAAGAGGCGGCGTTTCAACTCCTGCAACGCCAGAGCATGAACACGAGAAAAAGCATGCGTGAAATTGCCGAGGCGGTGTTGCTGGCGACGACGCTGCAGCCGCGGGGCGAGCGGTAACGGTGTTATTTTTTCTTTTGGGCCTGGGCGATGCGCGTGCGCTTGGTGGCCTTCCGTCGCTGCTGTTTGCGTGCCCGTCGCCGCCGTAATTCCCGTGCCCGTTCTCGTCCGCGCGCCATATTTCTATTCCTCCCGGTGGGGGTGCATTGTACGGGTTTCGCCGTAATTGTCAATAGCGTTGCATTTGCTTGGCGAGAATGCTTGACAATGCCGGAGGCGCTGGTCTATAGTACTACTCGTGTTTCAGCTGGTCTTTGAGAGTCATGGATCTTGGGTTCACGGGGACAGTGTGGTGCCGAAGAGCGGTGACGGTGTTCGCTTCTCGTTTGGTCCCGGCGGTTCTGCAAGCCGTGTTGCGTAGCCCCCAGTAATTCATATCCCAGAAGATCTTGACACCGATCGCCGAAGCAGGGCGAAGGTGCTCTATTGTTCTTTGACAATTCAATAGCGTGAATGAGCGGATTGGCGGGTTTTTGTCAGTTCAACCAGCAATACGGTCAGCCAAGTCTGACTCTCAGTTTTCTATGGAGAGTTTGATCCTGGCTCAGAACGAACGCTGGCGGCGCGCCTAACACATGCAAGTCGAACGAGAAACCCTCCGCAAGGGGGGCGGTAAAGTGGCGAACGGGTGAGTAACGCATGGGTAATCTGCCAAAGAGTGGGGGATAACCCTCCGAAAGGGGGGCTAATACCGCATAAGACCACGTCCCGACGGGGATGCGGTCAAAAGTGGCCTCTG
>JBGPIL010000014.1:0-20156 GCA_041484905.1 Nitrospiria bacterium | reverse complement strand
TGGTCTGCAGCAATTCGCTCGGGTCGAACGAGCCGGTTCATGCGGCCGGGATTCTCAAAGCTGAGATGCGCCGCTTGCATTCACTGATTTTGCGCGTGGCCGACGGGGTCACGGTGCCGGCCGGTTCGGCCCTGGCGGTCGATCGCGATCTCTTTGCCGCTGCGATCACGAAGGCGATCGAAGACCACCCGAAGATTCGAGTGATCCGGGAAGAGGTGATCGACCTGCCGGATAATCGGCCGACGATCGTGGCCACGGGGCCGCTGACCTCCGACCGGCTCGCGAAATCGATCCAGTCAGTCATCAGGGCCGATTATCTGGCGTTTTACGATGCCATCGCGCCGATTATCGACGGCGAGACGATCGATGCGTCGATTGCCTTTCGCGCCTCCCGCTATGACAAGGGGGGCGATGATTATTTCAACTGCCCGATGAACCAGACCGAATATAATCAATTTTATGATGCGCTGGCTGTGGGGGAACGGGTGCCGACCAAACCGTTCGAGCAGGCGCCCTATTTCGAGGGGTGCGTGCCGATTGAAGTCCAGGCGGATCGGGGGCGGCAGACGCTGCTCTTCGGCCCGATGAAACCGGTCGGGCTCGTCGATCCGCGGACCGGTGCCCGTCCGTATGCCGTGGTGCAACTCCGGCAGGAAAACCGATTCGGCAGCTGCTACAACATGGTGGGGTTTCAGACGAAACTCACCTGGCCGGAGCAGCGGAGGATCTTTCGGATGATTCCGGGACTGGACAAAGCGGAATTTTTGCGGTTGGGCAGCCTGCACCGAAACACGTTTATCAATGCGCCGAGGGTGCTGCACCCGACGCTCCAATGCCGGGCGCAACCGTCGCTCTTCTTCGCCGGCCAGTTGGTGGGCGTGGAAGGCTACGCGGAGGCGGCGGCGATGGGGCTGCTGGCCGGGATCAACGCCGCGCGGCTGATTCATGGCGAGACGCCGACCGTGCCGCCGCCAACCACGACCTACGGGACGCTGCTGACCTACATTACCACGAGCGACCCGCGCCACTTTCAACCGATGAATGCGAACTTCGGCCTCTACCCTGAATTCACGAAGCGTGTCCGCGACCGCGTGATCCGACGGCAGAAGATCGCCGAACGGGCGTTGGAGGATCTCGATCGATGGATCGTCGGATCGCAGAGTATCTGAGTTTTCTGGCGGCTGAACGGGGGGCCTCTCCGCACACGCTTCGCGGCTATCGGCAGGATCTGATGCAGTTGATGGGCTACCTGAAGACAGCGGCATCGATGACGATGGGCAAACCGGTCACGCAGGTGGAGCGCGTTCATGTCAGGGGTTATCTGGCCTGGCTCGCGCAACGCGGCGCGCGCAAGAGCACGATGGCCCGCAAGCTGGCCGTGGTGAGGGCGTGGTGTGATTATGGTGTGATGATGGGTTGGCTGGCATCGAACCCGGCCAAGCTGGTGCCGATGCCGAAGGTCGACCGCCGCCTGCCGCGCGTGTTGAATGTGGACGAAGCGCTGGCCCTGATGAGCGAGCCGGGCCGGCAGGCTGCCGCCGGAAAGGGCGCATCCGTGATCTCCTTGCGCGATCAGGCGATTTTGGAGCTGGCCTATTCGACCGGTATCCGGGTCAGCGAACTGGTCGGCGTCAATGGCGCCGATCTGCAACCGGACGCCGGCTTTCTGCTCGTGCGTGGCAAAGGCAAGCGGGAACGGCTCGTGCCGGTTGGCCGGGCGGCGCTGGAGGCGATCGACCGTTACCGGGAGGTGTTGCGAGCCGAGCATCCCCAAGCGGGCGGCAGCGCGAATGGGCCGCTCTTCGTGAATCACCGCGGCGGGCGGTTGAGCGCGCGCAGCGTCGAGCGGCTGGTCGCCCGCTACAGCCGGGCGGTCAGTGCCAACGGGCCGGTGGGCCCCCACGCGCTGCGCCACAGTTGCGCCACGCATCTATTGGAGAGTGGCGCGGATTTGCGCGCGATTCAGGAACTGCTCGGCCATGCGTCGCTGGCGACCACCGAACGTTACACGCATTTAAACGCCGACCGGCTGCTGATGGTCTATGATCAGGCGCATCCGCGAGCCAAGCGACCGGCTGGAGAGGTAAAATGATCCGTCACACCACCATTCTCTGTGTGCGCCGGGACGGCGTGGTGGCGATGGGCGCCGACGGCCAGGTGACCGTCGGCACGACGGTGATGAAGCGCCAGGCGAAAAAGCTGCGCCGGCTCCATCAGGACCGGGTGCTGGCGGGGTTCGCCGGCTCGACGGCCGATGCGATCACGCTGTTTGAAAAGTTTGAGGCCAAGTTGGATGAATTCCGGGGCAACCTGACCCGCGCGGCGGTGGAACTGGCCAAGGAGTGGCGGATGGATCGGGTGTTGCGCCGGTTGGAGGCGTTGATGATCGTCGCCGATCTGGAACACTCGCTGCTGCTCTCCGGCACCGGTGATGTGATCGAACCGGAGGAGGGGGCGCTGGCGATCGGTTCCGGCGGCTCATACGCGTTAGCCGCCGCGAGAGGGCTGCTGGCCCACACATCGTTGCCCCCGCGCGAGATCGTCGGCGCGTCGATGCGGATTGCCGCCGATATCGATATCTATACCAATCAGGAGATCACGATCGAGGAGTTGACGTGATGAGCGACGTGCGGCTGGACACGTTGACCCCAAGCCAGATCGTCAAGGAGCTGGACCGGTATATCGTCGGCCAGCGGCAGGCCAAGCGGATGGTCGCGATCGCGCTCCGGAATCGCTGGCGGCAGCAGCAACTGCCCCCGGACCTGCGCGACGAGGTGATGCCGAAGAACATCATCATGATCGGGCCGACCGGCGTTGGGAAGACCGAAATCGCCCGGCGGCTGGCCAAGCTGGCCGGCGCGCCCTTTCTGAAGATCGAAGCCTCCAAGTTCACCGAGGTCGGTTACGTCGGGCGGGATGTCGAATCGATGGTGCGCGACCTGGTCGAACTGTCGGTGACGATGGTCAAGACGGAACACCAGGAGCAGGTCAAGACGAAGGCGGTCAAGCAGGCGGAGGAACGGCTGCTCGACCTGTTGCTGCCGCCGCCGGCCTTCAAGCCGCCGACCGGCATCTATGATGAATCGCGAACCGAGCATGTTACGCCCCCGTCATCCGAAAGCTACGACCGGGCGCGGGAATCGCTGCGCCAGCAGCTCAGGGACGGAAAACTGAACGATCGGGCGGTCGAGCTGGAGACGAACGAGAAGGCGGCGCCGGTCGGGATCATCTCCAATGTGGGCGGCATGGAGGAGATGGAAATCGGGCTCAGGGACATGCTGAGCAATCTGATGCCGGGCCGCCGGAAGCAACGGCGGCTCAAGGTGCCGGAGGCGCTGGCGGCGCTGGAGCAGGAGGAGGCGCAGCGGCTGATCGACATGGACGAAGTGGTGCGCGAGGCCATCCAGCGGGCCGAGCAGTCGGGGATTATTTTTCTCGATGAAATTGATAAAATCGCAGGCCGGGAGCGCTTGGCCGGTCCGGACGTCTCGCGCGAAGGGGTGCAGCGGGATCTGCTGCCCATTGTCGAAGGTTCCACGGTCAACACGAAGTACGGCGTGGTCAAGACCGATCACGTGCTCTTTATCGCGGCCGGCGCGTTTCACGTCGCCAAGCCGTCGGATCTGATCCCGGAGTTTCAGGGCCGGTTCCCAATCCGGGTTGAGCTGGAGCCGCTGGTGACGGACGATTTTGTGCGGATTCTGACCGAGCCGCAGAATTCGCTGATCCGGCAGTATGTGGGCTTGCTGAATACGGAAGGGGTTGCGCTGGAATTCGAACCCGACGCGATCCGGACGATCGCCGAGATCGCCGTGCAGGTGAACGAGCGGACGGAAAACATCGGCGCCCGCCGCCTCTTCACCGTGATGGAGCGGCTGTTGGAGGAGCTGTCCTTCGAGGCGCCCGAACGAAAGGGCCAGCGGATCACGATCACGGCGGAGGAAGTCAGGCACCGGCTGGCCGAGATCGTGAAGAGCGAGGATTTGAGCCGATACATTTTGTAACACGGGGCGGGGGACCATGGACAAAGCGATGAAAACGGCGGATGTGCTCATTGAGGCGCTGCCCTATATCAGGGCCTTCGCCGGCAAGACGGTCGTCGTCAAATACGGCGGCAAGGCGATGGTGGAGGCCTCCCTCAAGGAGCGGTTTGCCGAAGACATCGCGCTGATGAAATATGTCGGCATGCAGCCGGTGATCGTGCACGGCGGCGGCCCGCAGATCAGCGAGATGATGAAACGGCTGGGCAAGGAACCCACCTTTGTGAAGGGCATCCGCGTGACCGATGCCGAGACCGTCGGCATCGTCGAGATGGTCCTGGGTGGCATCATCAACCCGGAGATCGTGGCACTGATTAATCGCCACGGCGGCCGGGCGGTGGGGCTGACCGGCAAGGACGGCCCGTTGCTGATCGCGAAACCGTTGCGGGCGTCGGGTAAGAAGTCGGAGGTCGATCTTGGACTGGTCGGCGAGATCGACGGCGTCGATCCCGGCGTGCTGCGGGGGCTGGAGGCGGCGCGGTTTATTCCCGTGATCGCGCCGATTGCCGGCGGCGTGGACGGCAAAACCTACAACGTCAACGCGGACAGCGCGGCGGGAGCGATTGCGTCGGCCCTGCATGCGGAGAAATTGCTGCTCTTGACCGATGTGCCGGGCATTCTGGATGCGAAGGGAATGTTAATCCCGACTATTTCCAAGAAGGAAACGCAGCAGCTGATCCGAAAGGGCACAATCAGCAGCGGCATGATTCCGAAGGTGCAGGCGTGCCTCGATGCGCTGGACGGCGGCGTGGCCAAGGCCCATATCATTGACGGGCGCACACCCCATGCCTTATTGTTGGAGCTCTTTACTGATAAAGGGATCGGGACGGAGATTGTGATATAAGCAAACCATCTTGGCCATGAACCGTGAACTGTGGACTATTTGAACGCCGGGATGGCGGAACTGGCAGACGCGCGAGACTCAAAATCTCGTGGAGCCTGGCTCCGTGGGGGTTCAACTCCCCCTCCCGGCACCAATTAGTTACGTGTTAGGCTCGTTGGGGAGTTGCGATGAGCGGTGGCCTTCGGCGCTTGATCTGAATTCTGCGCCTCTGGCGCAGTTGCATCGTCGACTCCCCCTCCCGGCACTTTTTCCTGGCTGCGGGGCCAGGAAAAAGTGCACCGAGCGTGAGCGAGGTGCCATGATTTTGGTTTTAAATTGGGAAGAGGAACATCTCCATGACGCAGGATGCGGAAATCAAGATTGACCAGGAGCTGGACCTGAAAGGCGTGGTTTGTCCCTATAACTATGTCAAAACCAAGCTCAAGCTCGAAGACATGACGTCAGGCCAGGTCCTGCGCGTGACGATCGATGCGGGCGAGCCGGTCAAAAACGTCCCCCGCAGCGTCACGGATGAAGGCCATCAGGTGTTGAAGATCGAGCCGTATCAGGGTCATCACTTCCGCGTCACAATCCGTAAGTGCGGTGAGTAAAAAGGGGACAGGCTACTTTTTCTACATCATCCGACATGACCACGGATGAAAAAGTAGCCTGTCCCCTTTTTCGACTGTTTAACGGTTTCCCTCAACGACCACTGTTACTTCGCCTTTGATCACTCGCCCTGTGAGTTTCGCCGTGACCTCGCTGAGCCGTCCCCGAATGATCTCTTCGTGCAGTTTCGTCAGTTCACGGCCGACGGCCAAGCGCCGGTCGCCGAAACGGGCCTGCAGTTCATCCAGCAGCCGGTGGAGGCGGTGGGGTGACTCGAAAAAGATCAGCGTCTCGCGCAAGGGGGCCAGCGCTTCAAGCCGTTTTTGCCGAGCGCCAGGTTTTTTTGGCAAAAAACCTGCGAAGAGAAAGGCATCGGTCGGCAAACCCGATGCCGCCAGCGCGGCCAACGGAGCGGAGGGGCCTGGGATGGGGCTGACGGTAATATTGGCGGCGATGCAGCCGGTGATCAGATAATAACCGGGATCGGAAATGGTCGGCGTGCCGGCGTCGGCGACCAACGCGATCGTCTGCCCTTGACGCAGCCGCTCGATCAGGACGGGTGCTTTCTCTTCCTTATTGTGGTCGTGATAGCTGGTCAGCGGCGTGTGGATGTCATAACGGGCCAGCAGTTGCTGGGTGTGGCGGGTGTCTTCCGCCGCGATCAGATGGACCTCCGCCAGTAATCGCTTGGCCCGAAGGGTGAGATCCTCAAGGTTGCCGATCGGCGTGCTGATGAGATAAAGCGTGCCGGGTGGTGGCGTGGACATGGGGCGGTATCTTAGCATAATCTGTTCATAGTTCACGGTTCACTGTTCACGGCCATGCTCTGGAGCATTCGCTATGAAACTGTCGACGATTTTTGCTATACTGGCCGCCGTTGTATCGGTTCACCGTCAACGGTAGAAGCTGTTACTGTGGACCATGAACCGTGAACCATGAACCATGAACCAGAAGTGAGGATCGCATGCATCTATCCATGATCGGCGCCGGCTACGTGGGATTGGTCAGCGGCGCCTGTTTTGCGGAGTTCGGCCACCAGGTGACCTGCGTCGACAAGGACGCGTCGCGCATTGAAGCGTTGAAACAGGGGAAGATGCATCTCTATGAGCCCGGGTTGGGCGAGCTGGTGCAGAAGAATTTTCGCGACGGCCGGCTGGTCTTCACCACTGATTTGGGCAAAGCGGTGGAAACATCTCTGGTGGTTTTTATCGCGGTCGGCACGCCGCCGCGCGGCGACGGCAGCGCCGATCTGTCCGCCGTCGAAGCGGTGGGGCAGGAGATTGCGTCGCACCTGAACGGCTACAAGGTGATTGTGACGAAAAGCACCGTGCCGGTCGGCACGGGCGAGCGGTTGCGGCAGATCATCGGGAAGCGCAAGCCGGAGGGGACGTCATTTGACATTGCGTCGAATCCGGAGTTTCTCCGGGAAGGCTCGGCGGTGGAGGATTTCTTCCGGCCCAACCGTGTGGTCATCGGGGCCGAGAGTCCCCAGGCGATTGCGATTCTCAAGGATCTTTACCGTCCGCTCTACCTGATCGAGACGCCGATCCTGCTGACCAACATCGCGACGGCGGAATTGATCAAATACGCCTCCAACGCCTTTCTGGCGACGAAGATCAGCTTCATCAACGAGCTGGCCAACCTGTGCGAGCCGCTCGGCGTGGACATCCATCAGGTGGCGAAAGGGATGGGATTGGACGGCCGGATCGGCTCGAAATTTCTTCATCCGGGGCCGGGTTTCGGCGGCTCCTGCCTGCCCAAGGACAGCCAGGCGCTGGTCAAAATGGCGGAAGCCCAGCAGGTGGAACTC
Source organism: Nitrospiria bacterium (assembly GCA_041484905.1). GTDB lineage: Bacteria > Nitrospirota > Nitrospiria > JACQCE01 > JACQCE01 > JACQCE01. The sequence goes on along the minus strand of JBGPIL010000014.1, from coordinate 12,874 downwards.
CGCGTGCTCTCATCCGTTGTGGCGGCCAATCAGGCGCAGCGGGAGCGGATGCTGGGGAAGATCCGCTCGCTCGTCGGCCCCGTGAAGGGCAAGACAATTGCCGTGCTGGGACTGGCCTTCAAGCCCAACACGAACGATTTGCGCGAATCCCCGGCGGTCTGGATCGTCAGCCAGTTGGCCAAAGAGGGGGCCCGGGTGCGGGTCTATGATCCGGAGGCGATGACCGACGCCAAGGCGGTCCTGACCGGCCAGTCGGTTGACTACACCCAGGATGCCTATGATGCGGCCCGCGGCAGCGATGCCGTCGTGCTGGCGACCGAATGGAACCAGTTCCGCAACCTTGAATTGGAAAAACTGAAGGGCGTGATGCGTCAGCCCATCTTCCTCGATTTTCGCAACGTCTATGATCCCGACCGGTTGATCGCGCTGGGTTTTCAATATGCCGGCGTCGGCCGGGGAGGGGTGAAGCACGGGTCATAGTCCCCGACCGGGTGGATGTTCCAATCGGTTGTCGGGTGCGTGGGTGACTCGGCAACCGCACAAGACGGCTGAGCGGCTCCACCCCTCCTGCATGCTATGAGCGACCGGAGATGGCGGCTGGATACGGCGGCCCTGCTGGCGCCGTTAAGTCTGATCGTCCTGATTCTTGTCCTGTTCGGCCCAAGTCTCTCCCACCAGCTCGTATGGGACGATCAGGACAACATCGTTGAGAATCCCGCCCTCAGGCAGCCCCTTTTCTCCGGCTTCTCGGGCGGCGCGCTGGCATCGCCGGCGGCGCCAACCCGTTTTCTGGCCAACCTCTCATTTGCCGTGGAGTACCGGTTGTGGGAGCTGAAGCCGCTCGGGTATCACGCCGTCAATCTCCTGCTGCACCTGATCAACACACTGCTGGTCTATCTGTTGGTGCTGCGGATCGTGGCGCGATGGCGATGGGAAGTTGCCCTGGTAGCGGCCCCGCCTCGTTCCGGCCGTCCGGCGGCATGGATCGCCGGATGGCTCTTTGCCGTCCATCCCGTGCATGTTGAGACGGTCAATTCCATTGCGCTGGGACGAGGCTATTTGCTGGCGACGGCATTTGGGTTGGCGGCGTGCTGTCTGGTGGCGGCGGAGCACTGGCGGCCATGGCGATGGGGCGGCCTCGCCGTCGCGCTGGCGGGTTCGGCCCTGTCCCATGAGTTGGGCCTGTCGGCGCTGGCGTTGGTGGTGATTGTCTGGTTCCTGCGCCGACGCTTGGCCCGTCGAAAGGTCGTGTCGGGCGGGATCGAGACGGCTGGACTGGTGCTCGCCGGCGCAAGTCTGGCTGCGCTGCTGGTGTGGGCGGTGATCGGCATCGGGCGCGAGGCAGGAATGCCGACCACCGCGCTGCCGGCCGCCATGCTGGCGATCAAACAGTTGATTGCGCCCGTTCCGCTCTGCCTCTGGTATGACGTCGGGGCGGTCGATGGACACTGGGGCCACTGGGCCGTCGCTCCGTTGTCGGTCGCGGCCGTGGTGTTTATTGGAGGACTGCTCGGTGTCACGGCGTGGCTGCGCGACGCCAGGGCCGTCTGGTGCCTGGTGCTGTTCGGCGTGTCGCTCATGCCGGTGCTCATTCGCCATCTTTTGCCGTTCCCGCTTCCCAGCCTGCTGGGCGAACGCTGGCTCTATTGGCCTTCGGCTTTTTTGACGGTGTGGATCGGCGTGCTGATTCAGGCCGTGTGGGCCAAGTGGGCCATATGGGATGGTGCGGGTCGAGAACAGGGAAGGCGAACGGCGCCGGGCTGGGTGGCTGTTGGCCTCGGCTGTGTGGCGGCGGCCGGTGGCACGTTCTACACCGCCGCGCAAATTGATATCTGGCGGGACAACATCGCCCTCTTCGAGCACGCGGTCCGCGCCTGCCCGCCGTCGGCCTACCTCCGTTCCGCGCTGGGCAAGCATTACTTTGACCACAACCAGATTGCGCGGGCCAAAGAGGAGTTCACTGCGGCGATGGCAATCAACCCTGATTTTCCGCGGGCGCGAATCGGGATGGGACTGGTCGATCTGGCGAACGACGATCTGCCGGCGGCGTTACGCGATTTTTCTCTGGCTCGGACACTGGCCCCGTCGGACGCCAATGTGTATAACGGGCTGGGTGAAGTCTATTTTCGGGTCGGTCAATATGAGAGGGCCCTTGCCCAATTTCAACGGGCGGCCGCGTTGAATCAGGCCAATGCCACCTATGTGTGGAACCTGGCATTGACGTTGATGAAGGCCGGCCGGTACACAGACGCCATTGCGGCGTGGGAGCGGGTTTTGGCCGTCAGCCCAGATCCGAATGAACGGGCAACGGCCAGGGAGGAAATCAAACTCCTTCTCCTTCAACAACAGCCGGATCCGGCGCTCCGGGGCCGGCGCACGCCGGTTAGCCCGGCAGCGTTCCCCGGAACACGCTCAATCCCTTGAGCGTGCCGAACCAGCGGTGTCCCCGGTCGTCGAAGAGAATGGAAAAGACATAATTGTCCGGCAATCCGGCGGCAGCCCCGATCGTGTGCCAGCGCTGCCCATCAAACCAGCTGGCGCCCCCATCGGTGCCGGCCCAGATGTGTCCCTCGGGATCCATCGTCAGTCTGAGCACAAAATTGCCGCCCAGCCCCTGCTCCTTGGTGAAGGAGGTCCAGGTTTTCCCGTCGTACCTGGTCAGCCCCGCGCCCCAGGTCCCGAACCATTTCTGGTTGTGCGTGTCCACCAGCGCGGAAATAATGAAGTTGGGGTTGGGGCCCATATTCTGCTTGTCAAGACTCATGTGATGGTGGGCGGCCGATGAGGAGCCGTAATTATAGTCGCCGCCCTCTGCGCCCCCGCTCGCTCCGGGCGGGGTCGTGCCGGCAGGGAATTGAGCCGCCGTTTCAGCATCGGGTTTGACATCCGCACCGACGCCGTCTTTGTGGGTGTAGGTGGTCCAGCTCTTCCGATCGAAACGGCTCACACCCGCTTCCGTGCCGAACCAGAAGACGCCGTCCTGATCCAGCACCATGGAGTAGACCCACTTGTCTGCGAGACCGTCCTTGACCGTGTAGGTCGTAAACCGCGCGCCGTCAAACACGCTGACCCCGCTCCAAGTGGCGACCCACATGGTGCCGGACGGATCAAACAGCAGATCGTAAATCCAGTTGTCGCCCAGGCCGTCCGCACTGGTGTACCGGGTCCATGTCGTGCCGTCGAATTTCGACAGGCCGCCGCCATAGGTGCCGACCCATTTGTTCCCCTTCGGATCGACCCGGATCACGTAAATCCCCTTGCTGACGATGCCGCCTTCGGTGCTTTGGGGACTGTAGGTCTGGTATTCACCGTTCTCCGTGTTGAACCGGATCATCCCCTTCGAAGTCCCCAGCCACAGATTGGCCCCGTCCAGGGTCATGGTTTTGACCGGGTCGTTGGCGGTGGAAAAATGGCGCCAGACGATCGGGCCGGACGGTGTGGTCGGCGCAACGATTTCCGGCCCCGCGGTCCGGGTGTTGCGATAGCAGGAGAACAGCGCGGCAACGCCGACAACAACCAGCAGGCCTGCGGCAACGCGTTTCATCACTGAGGGAGAGGACGACTACTTGGGCTTGACGTGGCAGCGGGTGCAGTTGGAAATCGGGAAGGCGACCCGGCCGTGGCAACGGCCGCAGAACTCGCCGTTCACGATTTTCACCATTGAAATCGGATTGGCGCCCCGTTTCATCACGAAAATGCTGGGATGGCAATTGCCGCAATCAAGCCAGTAGGTATGAGGAAAATGGGGAAAGATGACGTTGGGCATGGCCCCGACCGCGGGAATCTCGATGTCAAAATTAAACGGCGGCATCGGGGCTTTGTTCAGATCCAACGACTCGTGGGGATGCACCGTATTGTCCTTAAACGCTTTGACCCAGTCGATATTGCCTTCGGAGTCGACCGGGAAATCCTTCATGATGACGCTGGGATCCCGGTTTTCCTTGGCATAGGGAGGCCCCGGTTCGGGAAGCGTGGTGGGGTCTTCGTAATCGTCGCCGGTTTGCGCGCCTCCAACCGACGACGTGACGGGCGGCCGTGGCGTGATGGTCTGGGCGGGTTTCTGATTGTTGGCGGCGGGCGGCTGCGTGTTGAACAGCGTGCAGGCGTAGAGGCCGGCCGCGATCAAGACCGTCGCGCCGATGAACAGCCAGGCGCGCGGAAAACCGGACAGCCGCCGCATGACTACTTCACCCCCAGCAACGGCCCGGTGGTCAAGCCGGGTTGACCGGAGTGGCACCGCGCGCACTGGACGGGCTTCCATGAAATCGTCCCGTTGTGGCACTTGCCGCAAAATTGACCGCTGATGATTTTGTTCATATCGATATCATTCGACCCGGACCGCATTTCGAAAATGGCGGGATGACACACTTTGCACTTGAACTCGATGCGGTGAAGCCAGTGCGGGAAGACGACGGGGGGCATGCCCCGTTTCTCGGCCTTGCTATTGAGCACCATGTCGGCGTAAAAACCCGCGATGGTGGACCCGGCGGATACCATCAGCCCCAGTCCCATCACCAGCCCCAGTGCCAGCCACAGCTTCTTCATAGGACGCCGCCACATCCCCCTGCCGTGCCCAATGGTGTATGGGAGGCGCCCCCCCCCAACTCCTCTTAAAACGTTGATCTTCGTAACATAGGCCGACAAAATTGTCAATGGGTTGTATTGCAGGTGGCTAGGTGGGTTGGGTAGCTAGGTAGCTAGACATAATAATGAAACGACTTTCCCCAGCGACCTTGTCGCCTAGCTGCCTAGCCACCCATTGCCTCTTAGAGTTGACTTGCCGCGAAGGAATTCTTTACATTGTCTTCCGCATGAAGATTACGCGGCATCATTTGGGTCTGTTCGTCGCCGCCGGTGAATCGGGGATTGCGGCGGGCAACGGCCACAGACGGCTGCCGGTCTGCGCGGTTTGTCTCTTGGCGGTGCTCTTGCTGATGATCGCGGCTGTCGGCTGCAAGCCGGACTCCTCCTCGAAACTGGAACTGCGGCAGGTGGCCACTCCCTCGCTGAACTATGCGGCCTATTCCTCCTTCGAGACGGGCCTGGGAACCTATGTCCGGGCGTTGAAAGTCGAGGGGGAGACCTTGTGGGTGGGGACCTCGCGCGGGATTCTGGCCGTCAATCACAAACGCGGCGATCTGATTCAGACCTATACGCGCGCCAGCGTGGCCAATCGCATGGCCAGCGATTATATTTTCACGATCAACATCGATCCCCGCGGCGTCAAATGGTTTGGGACGAACAACGGCGGGCTGGTGCGGTACGATGCCTCCGCCACGGCTGAACGGCAATGGGTGAATTTTCTGCCTGCTAATGGTCTGGCGGATTTTTGGATCTATGACATCGATTTCAGCGCCGACGGCGCCATGTGGGTGGGCACGTGGGACGGCGTGAGCCGGTACGATCCGCGCGCCGCGGAGGGAAAACAATTTACCAATTACAACGAAAAAGACGGTCTGGCCAACCGATGGGTCTATACGGTGGCGGTTGACCGCGATCAATCGGTCTGGTTCGGGACGGAAGCGGGCGTCAGCCGGTTTGATCCGGCATCACCGGTGGGCCGGCAGTGGCGGACCTGGCGCCATGAAGACGGCCTGGGGACGCCCAATGCCCTGGCGTTGAAACGGAGCAAAAACACCGGGATGGGCACGCTCACCAGCGACAAGGCGTATCCGACTCGACATGATCTGAGCGTCCTGGATGAAACAGGGCATGAGACGTACAATGAAAATTACGTCTTCTCCATCGCGATCGATCGGAATGGGGTGAAATGGATCGGCACTTGGGGCGGGGGACTTGCCCGGTTCGATTCCAATGGGAAGGCCACTGGGAACGAGGGAGGGACAAAGGGACGCGGCCAGTGGCAGAATTACGCCAAGGCCGACGGCTTGGCCGGCAACATCGTCTATGCCATCGAGATTGACGAGCACGGAATTTTCTGGCTGGGGACCAACCATGGCCTGACCCGCTTCGATCCCTCGGCGCCTCCCGCGTTGCGGTGGAAAAGCTGGACGAAGGCGGACGGCCTCCTGGGTGATGACGTCTATGCGATTGCCGCCGCGCCAACCGGTACCATCTGGCTGGGTCAAAAAGGGGGCGTGGTTGAACTAAAGCCGGTTCAAGGCGCCCAGCATTTTGAGGGATGAGGACGCCACTCGTTTCCCGGAGCGAAAACCAATTGCGTGACAGTCTACCCCGCGATTTTTGCTTGACTTCCTCCAGCCGAGTTGCTATTTATGGAAGCTCGGAAAACTTGTATAAACGAGGCGGGCAAGTCTTGACAAGGCCGGCGTTTTTTCTATACTGATGAGTACGCAGGATTTAATCCGTCTGCGCAGGCGTAACCGGGAGGAGGCATGCCCATGGGGCGGAGGGCGCATCATCCCCGTCGCACAACGCTGTCGGCGGCAGTTGTCACCGTAGCCGTGTGCGCCGGAGTCGTCTTGATGGCCGTAACCGCCCGTGGCAATTCCATCCTCGGTTCCCGACACGATCTGAGCTTCTTCAACATGCGCGGTTATGGCACTGAGACGGGCCCCATGACCGGTGCCACCTTCAACGATTACCGGGAAGCCTGCATTTACTGCCATACCCCGCACAACGGCAGCGCCATCGCGCCGATGTGGAATCGCCAAATGCCGGCGGGGAGCCTGGGCGGCAACAGCGAGGGCGTGGCCGAATATCTGGTGTATGGCAGCGCGCATCTCGATTCCAAGGCGACGCCCAATGCCTTATCCAATGGGCCCGACGGCATCTCGTTGGCCTGTCTGTCCTGTCACGATGGAACGGTGGCCGTGGACGCCGTCGTCAACAAGCCGAAGTTTCATGACTGGAGCGATGCCGGCACGCATTATCGAATGAACGCGGAAGGTTCCATCGGCAGCGATACCTGCGGCAAATGCCACAATCGATTGTCGGGCGCCTATGGCGGCATCGGCGGCGCGCATGACGCCACCATTCGTTACCTGACGCGTGACCTGAGGGATGATCACCCTATTTCAATGGCCTTTCCGACCTACTCGCAGGATCCCGGTTTCAACCAGCCGATGATGGCGAAGTCGGACGGCGGCCGGGAATTCCCCAATGGCGTGCAGACCTTCGACGGGGACAAAGTGCAGTGCGCCTCCTGCCATGATCCGCACAACCCCGACGAAAATAATGCGGAAGGACGGGATCCGTTCCTTCGCGCCTCCAATCGCAACAGCGCCCTCTGTCTGACATGCCACCAGAAATAGCGGTTGTTCCCGTGAACGAGAAACGGCTGCGGCCCTGCTCGGTCCTGTGGATGGCGCTGGCGGCCCTCGTTGTCGCCGGCCTGATCGGAGTGATGGCCGGTTGCGCCTCGGCTCCCAAAAAACAGGAGGAGATCGTCTGGCCTCCGCCGCCGGACTTGCCGAGGATCAAATATGTCGGCAGCATCGCCTCCGAGACCGATGTGGAAAAGCCCTCGATCCTCCGGTGGGTGAAGGAACTTGTCCTTGGAGCCGAGCCGCGGGCCATGATGGGAAAACCGTATGGCGTGGCGGTTGATTCGTCCGGCCGTGTGCTGGTGGCCGACAGCGCGTGGGGCAAGGTGATGGTTTTTGATTCGCCCGGCGGGAAATTTTCGCTGTTGGGGTTGTCCGGCCCCGGCGTGTTGAGCAAGCCGCTGGGCGTGACGACCGACTCTCAGGGGCGGATATATGTGACGGACAGCTATCAGAACCGGGCGGTGGTCTATGATCACGATGGAAATTTTTTGCTGGGCATCGGTGAGCGGGGACGGTTTGAGCAGCCGATCGGCATCGCCGTCAACGAAACGCTGGGTCGAATCTATATTATTGACACCAAAAAACACAACGCGTCGGTCTTTGACGCGGAGGGCAATTTCCTCTTTGAATTCGGCGGTCGCGGCTCCGATGACGGCCAGTTCAATTTTCCCACAAATATTGCTGTCTCCCATGTCTCGGGTACCGTGGCCGTGATGGATAGCTTCAATTTCCGGGTGCAATTATTTGATGCCGATGGCAAGTTTGTGAGAAAATTTGGCGGGGTCGGCACGGCGCTGGGCCATTTTTCCAAGCCGAAAGGGATTGGATTTGACAGTGCGGACCATATCTATGTGGTGGATGCCGCCTTTAATAATGTGCAAATATTTGATCTTCAAGGCCAATTACTGATGTATTTCGGTCAAATGGGAAGGGGACCAGGCGAATTTTGGCTTCCGGCCGGCCTGGCGGTTGACAGCAAGGATCAAATTTATGTCGCCGATCAATACAACAGAAAAATTCAAATCTTCCAATATCTTAAGCAGCAGGCCCCAGAGAAGCCCCCTGAAGTGCCTCCAGCCAGTCTGCCGTCAGGGCAAGAACCTCTCCCCACAGGGACAACAATCAAACCTTCCGGGGGTTGACAATGAGGCGGTGCGGGCTAAACTTTTTATAGTGAAAAAATGCTGGACACGGCTAGCCGGTTGTGATACGCTGCCGCCAAATTCATGGTAGTAAGGGGGCGAAGAAGAACAGGGGAATTATAGATCAACGCAATCAGCAAGTCAGATCTGATGAAGAGAGCAGGCAACACCGTTTTCTTCTCCGGTGAAGAGAGCGGACAGCGGGCTTCAAGAGCAAGTAGAAGGAGGGTTAAACTCATGCAGAGGCGTACACACGGTGCATTCCGGTTCGGGGTCGGCTTGGTGGGTGGTCTGTTGCTCTGGGTGGGAGCAGGCGGTTTGGCCTATGCGAATCATTTTCCGGCTGAAGCGGTCTCCACCACCAAACACAATCTGGCGGACAACCCCAATATACAGTTTGGCAGCACCAGCACGCTCAAGGGCGGGAGCGAAGTTTGCGTCTATTGTCATACGCCCCACGGTGCGGGTTTTGCCGGCGAACTTCCCAACGGCTTTCCCCCGTTGTGGAACCGTAAAATCAACAGCGGCACGATCTATCAGACGTATTCCAGTGCGGGAAGCGCCCACTTTGAATCGTCTTCTGTGACGAGTTTGGGCGGGAATATCAAGGGGGTGTCGCTGGCCTGCCTTTCCTGCCATGATGGCACGATTGCCTTTGACGCATTGATCAACCTGCAAGGCTCGGGCGGCTATGTCCCAGCCAATGCCACACTGGGAGACGGAACCAATCCCGGTGACACGACCTTGTCGAACAGCCTGTTCGGGGCCTTCGGGGGCGAGGCTGTGGATGGAAGTCGTTCCTTTAAAGAAGCTACCCGCTTGAACACCATCTCGGTCAATGGGCCGTTCGGCGGCTCCGTCTACACGAATGACACACTCGATGCATCGGGCGCCAACGGCGCATCACCCTTTCCAAACCTGACCACGGATCTGAAGGATGATCACCCGATCAGTTTTCAGATTCCCTGCGGTACCACGGTCGACGGTTGCGATCCGCAATTTGGTGAAGTGATCAATGGATCGGTGGCTGATGCCAACGGCAAGATGCTCTATCTGAAGCGGACCAGTTCGGCCGGCACAAACGCCGGGATCTATCCACAGGACAAGCGCGACCGGATTCGGGCCTATGCCTCCAATGGGGGAACCGTGACCAGTGCGAGCGAGGTCAATGCCTATATCGAGTGCGCCTCCTGCCACAATCCCCACACGCCGCGGACGCTCTTTTTGCGGCTGCCCAGCGATGTGGACAGCGATGGGAACTTTGGCACCATCGGTGTCGGCCTGCCTTCGGGTGGTGGTGTGGGAGCGGGAGCGCTTTCGGCGCCCGTGACCAATGCCACCTATTGGTCGCACGCGCCGAACCAGGCGAGCGCCATCTGCATTAGCTGTCACCAGAAGTAAGGGGTTATCAAGAGTATGGGGGGCCAATCCGCTGTGGCGGGTTGGCCCCCTTTATTTTTGCGTCCATTCATAAGGCTCATACAAATGGGAAAGAGGGTGACGATAACGTGGCTGCTTGCGGGGTGGGTGACCGGGGTGTTGTGGTGTTTTACCTGGCGCAGTTACGAGTCATTCGACACACCCAAGGAAGCGCTGATCAAAATAGGGCTTGCAGCGCTGGGTGGGCTTGTTCTATTGGGCTGGGTTCGTGAACGGGCGATTGGTATCGTATGGCATCCACTCCTCCTTGCGGGACTGGCCTTCTGGGGTTGGGGCTGGCTCTCGCTGGTGGCGTCGTCCCAGCGACTGTTCACCATTCACGCTCAGTGGTTTGCGCTGCACCTGCTGCTGCTCATGGTGCTGATACCAACCCTGTTGAGCCGGCGGGATGGGGTTGAGCGGTTGTGGTCGGCGATTGCCGTTATCGGCGGAATCGTGGCCGTCATTGCGATTGCCCAATGGTTCGGTGTCAATTTCGAGCGGGGTGTCCGAATCGTACGGCTCAAGGAGAGCATAGCCAAAACCGAAATCTATTCAACCATCGGCAACCCAAACTATCTGGCCGCGGTCTTGGCCTTTCTCCTCCCCGTCATGATTTCGCTGGCTGTGGCCCGTCAGCAACCAACCGGTTCCACTCGCAACAGGTTGTTCCCTGGCCGCTGGCCCCTGGCCCCTGGCCCCTCGTTTCTTTTTTGGGGCTGCGCCGGCGTCTCACTCGTTGCACTCCTGCTCAGCCGGAGTAAGGGTGGGTTGGCAGCAGCCATTATCGGTCTTGTGGTCTTGTGGGTGTTGTGGGGTGTTCATGACCACTGGTCGAGAAGACGGTGGCTCCTGACGGGTGCAGGCGGTCTTGGTCTTGCGTTCCTGCTCTACCTGCTGGTGGTCTGGCAGGCGCCATCGCTGGGCATGGAGTGGGGAAAACTCATCCACCTGTCGTGGGATGACCCCAGCGTCAAGGGGCGGCTGCTCATTTGGCGCACGGCGCTCGAGATGATCAAGGCACATCCGGTTATCGGAGTTGGAACAGGCGCCTTTGGCCCCCAGTATCAGGCCTACCGTGCTCTGGTGTTTGACCGGCTCGTCGATCCCGCCGCAACCTATCCGGCCTCCGAGCACAGCTACGATGAGGCCGGCCATGCTCATAATGACTGGCTGCAATTGGCCGCCGAGAACGGCCTGGTGGGATTGGCATTGTTTACCCTGTTCATGTGGGCTGTCTATACCGCTGGTGTGCGGCTCCTGCGCAACCGGGCTGCATCCCAGGAAGTCCCTTTACCCTTTACCCTTTACCCCTTACCCCCTCACTTACTCTGCGGCCTGCTCGCCGGTATGAGCGCTTTGCTCGTCCATGCCCTGGTCGACTTCCCGCTCCACCAACCCGCTTCGACTCTGTTATTCTGGCTCGGTTTGGCGACCGTGCTGGTCATGGGCGGGCGGTGGGTGGAATGGCCGCTGCCGGCTTGGTTTTCAGTCAAGGCTGTTCGATGGGGAGTGGGAGGGGCGACGATTCTGGGAGCCGGACTGTTGATGGTTCAGGCGGCCCGGCCGGTGATGGCCGGTGTCTCTCAACGGGAGGCCTGGTGGTTCATGAATGATCAGCAATGGGCGGCGGCCATTCCTGTGATTGAGACGGGGCTGCAATGGGAGCCCGATCACCCGGCGTTGACCCTGTATCTCGGGGTGGCCCGGTTTCAACAGGGTGATCTGGCTGGGAGCCGGGAGGCCTACGAGCGGTACCAATTGCTTTACAGTGATTTCCAAACCCTGTATAATTTGGGGCTAATTGCCGTCAGGCAACGACAATTCGATCAGGCGGATCGCTATTTCAGGAAGGCGCTCCGTTACAAACCGACACTGGCTGAGGCGGCGGCCGCGCTGGCACTGGTGGCTGAGCAAACGGGTCGGCCAGATGAGGCACGCCGCTACCGCCGGCAGGCCGTGCAGTTGAGGAATGCCGGTGGATGAACCCGTACAGCGAGCGCAGTCCCCGTCTCTTGCCTCGAACGAATCCGCCTCAGGCGGAGAGAGGGAGCGTTCGATTCGAAGTAAAGGCGGGGTTCTTCAACAAACGCGTGCAGACTCGACTCATCGTTTCTCTCTGCCGTTTTTCCTCACGTTGTTCAATTCCTCCTACGCCCAATCCTGTAACCGTTTCAATGGGGGAACGCTGATATGAACATGTTGCTGATCCGCAGGTTGGTGCTGGCCGTGTTCCTCTTTCTGCCCGGAGGGGGGTTGGTCCAGACCGAGATCGCCGGGGCCTCGCCTCCTCCATCCGGGGGGCCTTCCCAGGCGCCGGCCGCCCCGGGCCAACAGCCGGCGCTGACGCCAGAAACCGTGACGGCCGACACGGTCATGGCCGAGGTCAACGGCGTCAAGATCACATTTGGCGAGTTGGAGAAGACGGTGCGGGAGCAGATCCCCAATGTCACCGGCCATGGCACGATTTCGTCCGGCCGCCTTCGGCAGCGCGCGCTGCAAATGCTGGAACAGATTATTACCGACCAACTGGTGCTTCAAGAGGCCAAGCGGTTGCGCATCACCGTCGATTCCAAACAGGTCGACGCCGAGATGAAACGGCAGCGCGCGCGGTTTCCGACCGGCGAAAAATATCAGGACGCGTTGAAACAACGCCACCTGACCGAACCACTGTTCCGGCAACGGTTGGAGCGGGCCGTGCTGATCCAGCAGGTGACGACTCATGAGGTCGATGAGAAGGTGACGGTCACGGATGACGACCTGGCCGCCTATTATCGCGACCATAAAGACAAGTTTCAGATTCCGCTGCAGTACCGGCTTCGCCTTCTGTTGCTGTCGGTCGATCCGTCTGCGACCCCCGATGACTGGGAGCAGGCGAGGAAGCGGGCGCTGGAATTGAAGGTCCGGGGATTGAAGGGCGAGGATTTTGCGGCGTTGGCCCGGCAATTTTCAGGCGACGCCGACACCAGGAACAAGGGCGGCGACACGGGATTGGTCCACCACGGCCAGCTCGGCCTGGTGGAGGTGGAGGATGCGGTGGAGCCGTTGAAGCCGGGGGAGATC
>JBGPIL010000013.1:0-22512 GCA_041484905.1 Nitrospiria bacterium | reverse complement strand
TTGCCGCTCACCAATTACGGACGGCATGCAGGACTCCAAAAGAGAACAATGCCGACAACGGGCATCATTGACTGGCGGCGGAATCACCTTATCCGCCAACATCCGTCGAATTGCGATGACCGTCTCCTCCACCTTTGCCCGTAATGCCGGCTCGAAGATGACCTCCCGGCGTCTCCGGGAACTGTGATGATAAATCGCTCCGCGAGGCACCTCTTTTCCCGTCATCTCTTCCAGACAAATCCCCTGCGCGCAAAGTTGGAGGTCATCGTTAACGTATTTATCAAACCGCCCGGATTTATATTCGACCGGATAAGGCGTTTCACCGTGAAACTCCACAACATCTGCCTTACCGATCAAGCCCAAGCGGTTGCTCCAAAGCGGAAGCGCCCGCTCAACACGAACACCTTCTTCCCAGCCACTTTCTTCCGGTGTATCGGTCCGCTCATGTAAATCCCGTCCCCGCATCGTGTAAATGTTCTCCTCAAACGTCTGCTCCACATGAATCAGCGCACAACGACGGGGACAGTAGGCGTATTGGTTTAATGCTGAGATTGGAACAGGGTCACTCACATCCATGTCAAACCCTCTCCATCAACTCAACTCCTTTCGGAATTCGGTCTTTGTGAATAGTAATCTTGTAATCCGAGAAACGACGAGGAGCACTGACTCCGTCCACTTTCTTAACCTCCACCACTTGATCAAGTTCCACCAACTTTTGCGCCGGTGCACAGCCAAGCTTGGCTTGCCGTGCGCGCTGCTCCACATTTGTGTCTGTTCCAACATGCTTGAAGATCTTCAGCCCGCGTATGGCCATCATGCCACGCGCAGCAGAACGATCATGGTCGAACATGTTTTCAAGCGATTCCCATAGCAATAAAAGATCATCCTCACTGAAACCGGTCCCTTTAGGTAGTTGCGCATAGTGAGCACTGATAAATCCTTGGCAAGCATATAGACCATAGGGAATAAGGTTCTTACGCCCCATGGTTTGGTAAGGTGGTTCACTCTCCGTAGGTTCCGCCGTGTCTTCAACATTCTTTGCCTCTTTTGGATCCGTCACCGCCATGCGGGTGATGGACAAATCCATGGGCAATATAGGATCGAGTGAACGTGAAAAGGTAAACTGCACCGGACCACGCACTTGACCGGCGTCTTTTCCCGTGCTCATCACCGCTCCAAATGTGCGAACATCGTAGAAATGCCGACACATCCACTGACGCGCTAATTCAACCTGATCTCGTGTGATTTTTCCCTTTACCACTCCGTATTTTTTGGGGTCATCCTCTTTTGCCTTATCATGGGCGATGCTGATGGTCTCGTTCAAGACACCATGATGGGCGATAAAGATACTGTTTGGACTGTCATTTCCTTTAGCCATTTGAACGTAATTCCTGATCTTCCGCTTAATAGCAACATCACTTACCAGCCCGTGCATATCTTCAGGATCCATTCTTGGCGCATTGCCCGCGTCTGGATCACCGTTTGGATTGCCAGTGGCACAATCGAACAGCAACAAAAAATCGTAACGATTTTGAATCGGCTGGTTCATTTGGGGTCTCCCTAATTTTGGTTAAGCATGCATGGTATTCCTATTTGCTTCCTGCAAAACGCTCTGAACGTTGATGGTAATAGCCCAAAGCAAAACGCCCTTGTTCTTCTAAACTCAAAGTAGGTGGAAAGTTCTCTCCGATCTTCTCCGTTACTTCTCCGATCAATTTTTGATAAAACGTCGGACCCTCAATAGAGCCTAAATGATGCTGGGCGGTTCGGAACAATCGACCCATCACCAAGCCGGGCGTTGAGGATGCGGCTCCGTAAAATCGTTGTACGATCCCCGCCTTGACGTTCGGTAATGCCTTACTCTGAATTTGCTCGAATACTGCCAGAAGTCGGCCGCAGTGATAAGCAACGCTGTTCGAATCTCGATTCAAACCTTCAGTCATTTTCTCACCTCCTGAACGGTTAAGAAATGCTTTGATTAACCCCATGCGCTCTGCCCTTACATTCCCTTCCCGCACTTCTACCATATGACGGTCTATGGTCTTGTCGAGCACAGCGCGAGGCAATGGAAAACCACGCAGTGCTGAACGCATAAGTTGAATTTTGATTTGTGGTGCAAGTTCGTCGATCTGGGGTTTGCCCTGTTTTTTTCTGACGAGAACCGATAAAAATGTATAAAATTTCGGCGGTTTTATAACCCCCATTTTATCTCTGGCAATTGACACATCATCAAACCATTGCGTTACATTTCTTAAAACATCAAGTAATGAGGTCTCCCACCAATCACGGATGACCACACGCCCACCGTTCCCACTCAAGGCGCAACCATAGAACTGGTTATTCTCGTAACCCTGTGGTCTATAGCCGCCGTCACGTATCGCCTTAAGCGCAGCGAGTAAACCGCCTTCTCGTAGTTTTTCATCATTGCCGAAAAAATCAAAGCCTCCCTCCTCTCCTTCACGCACCAAGGCTACCGGATCAGCTTTTGTTTCCTCTCGGGTCCAGTAAATGAACTGCAATCCTCCCAATGGGACCGCATGCTTGACCAAATCCCGCATGGCCTCAAGATAGCGGCTTTCTGCCATAGCAGATACAGGAGCGTTACACGCTTGTTCCAAACCGTAAGACTGAAATGCATCCTTATCGTTTGCGATCAGTGAGGCACCTGTTGGATTGCCACCCCATACACCCTTAACTTTTCCGTGGGTGTCCAACGGAACCGCCATCACTCCTGTTGCAAGACAAGGCATTGTTGGCCCAGTTTCTTGGTTCATATTCTCTGATGTGTTCCGTTTTTTCCGCCAGAAAGTGTGCCAGTCTTCTTCCTCCAGCACACATTTCCCTCCGATATCAAATGTTAATATATCGGTAGGCTTGAATTTCTTTCCCCCTGCGAGTTTTTGCCTGGCAGTCTCAAGGTTTTTGTTGTCGGTAAGGAAGTAAGCAATCGGGGCCAGTATCCTTACACCGGACTTGTGCGCTTCCTCTATCAGCTTTACAAAATAGGCATGTTTTCCAATTATTGAAGTTTTCGTTTCTTCCATCGTCTTATTCGTTTTCGGCCTTTCAGGAAACAAAAGCAAGACTGTTTCAGCCGACTCGGATAAAAAATGACTCTTTCCTCCGGCCTGCAATTCCCCTCCGGGAGTACGAGGAGCCTTGGGGAAAAGCTTCCCTTTCCAACCTTCATCATCCGGATTGCCAAGGGGGGAGACCCCTCGGAATGATCCATCATTTCCCAGCGCAATGGACCATTTTACAGATTTGGCCTCAAAACATGGGTCATCTCCCAATCCTTTTCGCTCCGCATATCTAACCAAATGCTCAAGCATGACGACCTC
This sequence comes from Nitrospiria bacterium, assembly GCA_041484905.1. Lineage (GTDB taxonomy): Bacteria > Nitrospirota > Nitrospiria > JACQCE01 > JACQCE01 > JACQCE01. Next base: position 19,171 of record JBGPIL010000013.1, on the reverse strand, counting down.
CAGCAATATGCCGCGCTTTGACCGAGGAATAATCTTCAATCTCAATCGTTCCTTTTATCATTTTTGGACTGAATAACGTGATAAACGGCTTGGCGTAGCCGTCATTTCGTGCATCGAGATCAAAAACGTCATAAAGCATCAGACCAAACTCTCGTGTTTCTTTCACAGCTTCAAACTTCTCTGGCGGCGGCTCGAAATAGCCGACAAATTCCCGGCAACCTAAAACCGGCTGCGTAAAACATTGGCCATTTTTCATGCGACGCTCAAAACATTCGTAGTACTTGGCCGGCGTTTCTTTCACTTCAGGGCGCACCCATGCGTCTGCCTCGATGACATAGGCCACGTCCTTAAGAGCGACCGTGTTTCGCTGAGTTCGCCCTTCTCCCTCTCCGCCTTGGTCACGTCCCATGGCATCGGCTACAAGAGGTTCAGGTGTCCCCTTTCCCCGCATCCACTGCTTAACTTTCCGTGTCGATATTTTCCCTTGAACCTCGTTACGTCTCAGGCCGATAAATTTGATCGGAGTGAGCACATGGATACAGCGTATCTTCCAACGAAATTCAGGCTTGTAGAGAATGGCTTCCAATACTCCTCTCGCTGCTGACGGCGTAATCACCGGATAACTCATTCGTTCTACTTTCATTTCCGGCCGAGTAAAACATGCCAGGGGACCGTGAACTAATACCTTTACACCCATAAGACCTCCTTATCGCAATTCAGGCCGGATCACACAATCCAAGTTTCATCCGACATTTTGGTAAGAATGCCGAACCGGTTATCGTATTCGCCTACCCAGATATACCATCCGCCGTTGTGGTCACCCAATACGGGGATGACACGCAACGCGATGTCCCTATCTCTGAAAAGTTGATTACGGTACACATTGACAACATAGGGCTGTGCCTGAAACATTAAGGCGCGCAATGCTTTAATGTTTAGCCCTTTTGACTGTAGAGCCTTACACGCCTTTGCTCCTTGTTCGGTATACGGAACAACAACGGACACAGTATCCGATGAAATCAAGCGATAGCGTTGTGCTATATCCGGGAATTTCAGTTGCTCAATACTTTCTCGTAATTCTTGTTGCAAGCGGCTGCCTTCCCCACCGATATCCTGGTCGCCGTACAGCTTCGAGAAATAAGAATCAAAAACTTCAGGAGAATGAAGATCAGCTTTCCAGTAATGAGTCGCCGCTATGGATGCTGCTTGTTTATAGCCAGGCATTGGAATGTCATCGTCTGATGGCACAAAAACACGTGCCTCACATTCCTCCATCTGCAATCGGCCTTCCCGGTTGCACCGTCCGAATGCTTGTGCTAATGATTCCAATGGTCCCATCGCCCGCCAGACGACAGGAAAATCCACGTCCACACCGGCTTCAATACATTGAGTCGCTATCAAATAAACTTTTTGCCCTCCGTCAAGTAGGGCGCGGACTTTCTTCAGGACAGTTTGACGATGTTCGGGGCAAAGCGCCGTACTTAAGTGAAATAGAGACTCATGAAGTTCTTTCGGTAGAGATTCCAGCATGGCCCGGGTCAACTCAGCCGCGTGTTTTTTGAGGTTGACCACGCATAATGCCCGATCGTGTCCTGCCAGTTCCCGCGCTACTTCCGGCCATTCCATTTTTTCTGTCCTCGATGATGGCCAAACCGGTGATATCCTTTTGAGACGATTAAAAATATCTCCGGTATCTTGGATGATTTCTCTCGGTTGCCAGCCATCAGGAATGTGACTAGATAACGATTTAAAAGCAGGCTGTGTCGCGGTGCCAAACACAACGGTCATACCATAATCTTTCATCAAGGCGTTAAGAACCCCCAAAGTCGAGACAGCCAAACCGGTAGGGAGCGTTTGCGCCTCATCAAAATAGACAACAGATTTGGCGATGTTGTGCAATTTACGACACGTCGTCGGTCTATTGGCAAAGAGGCTCTCGAAAAATTGCACGGACGTGGTAACAATTAAAGGTGCCTCCCAGTTTTGGGAGAGTAACCTGCGCCTTCTTTCATTTTCCCATTCGGCGTCTTTTTCTTCGTTGCTGTCTTCAGCCGCTCCATTGCTGGTTCTATCCGCCATGCTGTGATGCTCCAACAAATATTGTGGTCCAAAAATAGGCTCGAATATCTCTCTAAATTCGCCCGCTGTTTGTTCGATAATGCTGAGATATGGGATAACAACGATTACGCGCCGGAGGCTATATGTTGCTGCATGCTTCAGAGCAAAGGCCAACGATGCAAGTGTTTTTCCAGATCCTGTTGGGGCTGTTAATGTGAAGAGGCGTTCAGACTGCTGAGCTGCGCTTAGACAATCCTGTAATACCCTCTGCCGGGTTTCATAAACCAATTTACCGTTGGTATCGGCAGGTTTAGGTTTTGCCTGAATATGGTTAAACAACACATCCAAGGCTTTCTGCGGCTGTAGCTGAGGGGGAGTTGGCCGGGCCGATTCAGACGCGTACTTATTGAAGTGGGCCTCCGTATCTATGAAATCGGCGTCGCACAAAGCAGAAAATAACATCCGGACAGCCATAGAAAAACGATGTTTCTCTTTTAGAAGAGTCTTCATGTTTCTTTGAACTTTTGGGATGACAAGGCCATCGCGTTCAAAGGCGGATTTTAGATCGGGTGGCGTTTCTGTGATATTCCAAGTTGCTATTTCATCCTGTACGGCTTGGCCTAGTTTCTGTATCGTCTCCGCAGGAGGAATTCCAACATGATGCCCATAGATCGCAAATGCGGCTAGCCAAGATTCATGCTTTCCTGCCCAATAGGCCCCCTGAGACCAGTGATTCACGCCCCTCATTTTTCCTTCAAGTCTTTTCTGGAAATTGGCTGCGTACTTTCCCATGTCATGTAACAGCCCTGAAAGTCTGGCTTCATCTTCACCTCCCCAAAATGAAGCTCTCTCTTCAGCCCCTTTCCCTACTGCTATTAGATGGTCTCGAAGAAGATGCCAATCATCTTTATTGTCTTCTGGAAGCGGACTGTTTTCTGGACTTGAATGAGCGTAATGAAGAGACACAGGCTTATTCCCTCTTACTTGTTAGCATTAACCACCGAACTTCCGGCGAATTCCGTCGCCCACCGGGCGGCCGCAATCATTTCATCCGTTTCAACCGCCGATTGATTGCATCCGCGTCGAACGATTCCGGATCAAAGCTGCCGCCGATCCAGGCCGGCGACTCCTCATGCTCGGGATGGCCCGGGGCTCCGATCGCCTCTTTTTCGTCATCCCGGTATCCTTCCCGTCAGCAAAGCGCCGTCATAGATTCGTGCGCCATGGAGGACGCTTGAGAGCATGGCGATCCCTTGCTCGGTGCACGCATACGGATTGGCCCTCCGCAGGCCGCCCCAACTTGAAGTCACAAATTGGTGTTGACAGAATTCTGTACATTATTTATAATTCCAATCGAATCACCGAGGAGGTTCCCATGCCCATTTCCCCCAAAGACATTATTCCCCTCACGAAGGCTCGGGCGAAGCTCACTGAATTGTGCGAGCAAGTGAACCGGGAACACGGGGAAAAGATCATCACGAAGAACGGCGAGTCCTGCGCCGCCTTGATTGACGCCGACCGGCTGGATCACTATCACCGGTTGGAGCGGGAGCATGTCCATCTCACTCTCCTGGAGGAGGCGATTCGCGGAATCGAAGACGCCTCATCCGGAAAAACCCTCTCGCTGAAACGACTCAAAACCCGATATGGCCGGTAGACGGCGCGCCCCGGTTTTTACCGAAAATTTCGCCGGCAATCTCGACGCGATCCAGCTTTTCTTACAACCCGAAGGCGAGGCCGCGTTCCAGCGGCTTCTCGATCGTCTCCTTGTCGACATCGTCCCGACGCTCTACCGGTTTCCTCAATCCGGCCGGATCTTCCTCCGGCACGCCGTCCGCTCCAAAGAAGCCCAGGGGCTGCTCCGCAGACTCAGAACCCTCATGAAAAAGGGTGATGATCTTCGTGAGTTTGTGATCGACGACTATCTGGTGCTGTACCTGCTCAGAAGTTCAACGGTCATCTTCCTCTCAATCAAGCACCACCGCCAACTCTCCTTCGACTTGCGCCGGTTTTGGCCCCGGTAATACGGCCCTTCTTTACTCCTTGGGGCCTTCCCAAAAAGCTTGCTGGGGACAGATTTGATCCGTCCCCAGGGACGGACTGTCCCCACCGCATTTTAGGAGGACTGGCTTCACAGGGTCATGTAAAACGTAAATCCCCCAATCGCACCACAATGCTATGCCCGCGCATTTTTTTGACCAGCCCGTCATCCGCCGTCACGAGTGGAAAGCCCTTCATCTCCGCCAGCGCCACGTAACAGGCGTCGTACATGGTGACGCCATAGCTCCAGGCGATGGCGTTGGTTTTTCGCAGCAAATCCCATGAGAGGCGTTCACTTTCAAAATTAAAATGCTCCAGGACTCCGAGTGCCGCCGAGGCGTCTTCCTCAGTCGCTTTCGCGTGGAATTTAAAGACATTCAGCATTTCCAAAAAGAACAGCTCCGGGACAATGAGGCGGCAGCGCCCGCTGGCATGACGCTCCCGAAGCGCCAGCGCCGTGTCCCGATGCGGTTCCGGCTTGGTGCTGAACCACTTGAAGGCGACCGACGCATCAAGCACATACGCGGCATGGTATGAGGCAATCATGCCCGGCGACGCTTTTTGGGAGGGGATTCCTGCACAGCACTATGATCTTTCTTCCATCCCGCCCCATAGCGCGCCTCCCTCGCATCTCTCAACGCTGGACCCGGATCCCATGTGCCCAATTTTTGAGCCAGCGTATCCATCGTGCGGCAGGCCGTTTCCATCTCTGCGCGCCGACGCGCTTCTTCCTGCTCCTGCTTCACTCGTTCAAGATAATCTTCCATGGCCTTCTGAATGAGCCGGCTCCGGCTCACGCCCTCCTGTTCGGCCTCACGGTCGAAGCGCTGAAGCTGCTCGTCGGGCAGAAAAAGGTTGATTCTCGCCATGACTTAGAACCCCACAGAATGACACACTATGTACCACATCTATAGTGTGCTGTCAAGTATGTCTATACATACACCACAGGCTGCCCGAACACACAGACTGGATGCCTCTTTTTTGTGATCTCACCGGCAACCTCGACTGACTAGAAAATAGATCTGTCCCCATTTTTGCTGGCCTATGTCGCCCGGGCCACCGCTGAGCTGCAATGGGCGCAGCGGCGGGCGGCCGGGTGAATCTGCGATAAACATTCTGGACAGGCGATGGTCGATGGGGCGGCCGATGCAGCAACCGGCCCTTTGAGCCGGTTCATCGCCTTGATCACCATGAACATCGCAAACGCCATGATCGCAAAGTTCAGGACCGTGTTCAAAAAGAGCCCGTAACGCACCGTCGCCGCGCCGGCCTGCTGCGCCGCCGCCAGCGTGGGATAGGGCGTTCCGCTCAAATTGATAAACAGCCCACCGAAGTCGACGCCGCCTACCGCCAGTCCCAGCGGCGGCATCAACACGTCCTCCACCAGCGAGCCGATGATCTTGCCGAAGGCGGCGCCGATGATGATGCCGACCGCCATATCCACGACATTGCCGCGCAACGCAAACGCTTTGAATTCCTGCACCATCGATGCCATGGTCATCTCCTCGTTGAGAATGTGCAGCCGACTGCCGCAATGTACGGGGCATCATTCGACCGATGTCACATCATCCACCCTACAGTTTTGCCAGCACGCCGCGGTTGACCTCGGCGACTTTTTCCTTGCCGAGCAACACTTGGACCAGCGCCATGGCGAATTCCATCGCCGTACCGGGCCCGCGACTGGTTACCAGCTTGCCGTCCACGACCACCCGGTCGTCCCGGTAAGTCGCATCCTTCAATTCCTTCTCGACCGACGGATGGCTGGTGACCGCCTTGCCCTTGAGCAATCCCATGCTCGACAGCATCGCTGGCGCCGCGCAGATTGCCCCGAGAAATTTCTGCTGCTGGACAATCTCGCCCACCAGCTTGCGGGTGGCGGCGTCATTTTGCATCCGCATCGTCCCCTCGGCGCCGCCGGGCAATACCAGCATGTCGTAGTCCGCCGCTTTCACCTCCGAGAGAGGGCAATCGGCCATGAGCCGGATTTTGTTCCGGCCCGTGATCGGACTGGCCGTCACACCGGCCACCGTCACCTCGATGCCGGCCCGCCGGAGAATGTCGATGACGGTGACCGCTTCGATTTCCTCAACGCCCTGGGCGATGGGGACAACAACTTTTTTCGCCATGATCACTCCTTTACCTCGAACGGCTTGTACTGAGAATCGATCATAACTTCTCATCTTCGATTCGAAGTAAAGGTGAGAGGTCACATTCGACTCTCGCACCACTCACGTGCAGACCCCGCCATCTTAAGAAAGCCCGGCCACCGTGTCAAGAAAACCCTCTTGCGTCGTCACCACTCCTTTGATATGCTCGTCCACGATGCTCGGCGCGATCATTTTCGACTTCAACGGGATTATTGCCGACGACGAACCGCTGCATCTGGAGATGTTTCAAAAGGTGCTGGCCGAACAGGGCATCCCCCTCTTTCGGGAGGAGTACTACCGGTCATTTCTCGGGATGGACGATCGCGACTGCTTCAAGGCGGTGCTCGCCGCGCGCAAGCGGCCGGCCGATGACGAGTTAGTCAATCAGTTGATCGCGAAGAAGGCCGATTGTTACGCCCAGGCGATTAAGGAACGGCTGATCATTTTCCCCGGCGTGAAAGAGCTGATCGGCGCCGCGGCGGCGAAATATCCGCTGGCGATTGCGTCCGGCGCGCTGCGCCACGAGATCGAGGGGATTCTCAACGCGATCAACCTGCGCGCCGCCTTTTCGGCCATCGTCAGCGCCGAGGATGTGCGCCGCGGGAAACCCGCCCCGGACTGTTTCGTATTGGCGCTCGAGCGGTTGAATCAACGGCCCAGCGCCGCCCCGATCGCCGCCGCCTCCTGCCTGGTCATTGAAGATTCGCCGTGGGGGGTGACGGCCGCCCATGCCGCAGGGATGAAATGTCTGGCGGTGACCAATTCCTATCCGGCCGGCTCACTGACGGAGGCGGACCACGTCGTCTCGACGCTTGAGGGACTGCCCCTCGCCGCGTTAAACGGTCTGTTCGATTAAACCTAATCCTACTCTCGCTTGCCGGCCAACGCCCTCTTGACCATCGACAGCTTTTCCAAAAATTTCTTTTCGGACAGCACGGGGACGGGACTATCGGTCACAATCGACGCATCCAACGTCACCCATGACCGGCAGCCTTCAAACCAGGGTTCCTCGGGGATCGGAATCACCCTGGGCAGCCGGTACACCCGCAGTGCCAGCATGGTCAGGTCCGGCTCGCGCCGATCGAACCGCTCCCGAATTTCTTCGGCCGCCCAGATGTGAAACGGCTCCAGTGCCGCAACCTCTTCCCATTTCTTTAATTGCACGCCGAACGCCACTGTCGCGTAGGCCCTCAGCTCCACAGCATCCGGCACCTGGGGCCGAACGGCCTTCAGAATCCGTTGTTCTCCCTCCTTGATGCCCTCCCCATGCTGGTGGGTGTAGGTCGGGAAGAGAAAAAACTCCTTGTGCTCCGGTGTGAATCGGCCGTCATTGTCGTGCAGCCCCCCTTTGCGCAACAGAATGAGCTGCCGCCCCTGGAGCAGCGCCTCGATGACGACCGCCCATTCTTTGAGTCCCACGGCGTTGGTGATTTGCATCGTATCGAGTGTCGAGTGACGAATTTCAAATGCCCCCTCACCCTTCCCTCTCCCGCACAGGGGAGAGGGTCAAGTCACGGGGAAGCCTCGTTAAAATGCTCCTTGAATGAACGGGTTGGTGCGGCGCTCGTCGCCGATCGTCGTCTCCGGGCCGTGCCCTGGGTAGACGATCGTGTCGTCCGGCAGCGTCAATACGCGCTCCTTGATCGATGTCATGATCTGCTCATACGACCCGCCCCACAGATCGGTCCGGCCGATGCTGCCGCAGAAGAGCGTGTCCCCTGAGAAGAGGAGTTGGTCGCTCGCCATCGACAGGCAGACGCTGCCAGGCGTATGACCCGGCGTATGCAACACGCCCATGATCAGCCCGCCGGCCTTGACCTCTTCGCCGTGATCGTACCACCGGGAGACCGGCGCCGCCTTTGGGACCGGCACGCCGAATAATTTGGCCTGCATGGCCAGATTCTCATAGAGAAAGGTATCGCCACGGTGTAAACAGACCTCCGCCCCGGTCGCCTCCCTCAGCGGGCCCGTCGCCCCAACATGATCAAAATGGGCGTGCGTCTGGACGATCGACCGGACGGTCAGCCGATGGCGGTTGACCAGAGCCAGAATGCGCCCGGCCTCTTCGCCCGGGTCGACCACGATGGCCTCGCGCGTCGCCTCATCGCCGAGAATGAAGCAATTGCACTGCAACGGCCCAACGGTGAGCTGTTCAAAAATCATTGTGCCTCTCGCCCCCCCAATAGCACCCACAAACGCAATCATTATAGCATTCAATAATCTTTCATCACTTGCCACTCGTCACTGTTCACTATCCACTTTCCACTATCCACTCCTCATTCGCCGACTTTCATCAACAACCCCAGTTCCTTGACCTGGCCGAAGATCCAGTAGAAAAAGGCGAACGCGACCGCCAGATAGATGCCGTTGAGCGCGGTGGCCGCCAGCAGTTCCCCAAGCGGGAACGTCCCGTCACGCATCACCTGCCGCATCCCCTGGAAGACGTGCGTGGCCGGCACCGCCCGGGCGACCGGCTGCAACCAGGCGGGCAGCACCTCGACCGGATAAAACACGGCGGAGATCGGCTGGAAGAAAAAGGTCAGCCCCCAGGCCAGCACCTCGGCCTTCTGGCCGTAGCGAAGGATGATCGCCGTCGTCACCACGCCGATGGCCCATCCCATCGCCACCAGGTTCAGAATAAACGGCAGGAGCGACAGACCGAGCGTTAACAAATTGAACGAGTAGAAGAGCCACGCCAGCAACGCGCTGGCCAGCGTCGAAACCGTGACCATGAAAAAACCCATCAGCATCGAGGCGGTCAAAAATTCGATCGGCCGCAGCGGGGCCACGAAGAGATTGAGCAGATTGCGGGACCAGACCTCCTCGAGAAAGGTGATCGAGATCCCCTGCTGCGAACGGAAGAGAATATCCCACAAGATGAGCGCGCCGAGGAACGCCATGACGAATGATGACAGATACTGTTGCAGATAGATGGTGATAAATCCCCAGACGAACAGATCGATCAGCGGCCAGTAGAAGATGGCCATCCACCTAGCGGGGCTTCGCTTGTAGAGATAAAAATGGCGGGTGAAGATCGCCCAGACGCGGTACCACTTCATCACGTCACGCCCTGTCGGGCGACCAGGAGGAACAGCTCTTCCAGATTCGCCTGCCCGTATTTCGCCAGAACCGCTTTGGGCGTGTCCATCGCAATGATCCGCCCCTTGTGCAGAAAAATGATCCGGTCGCAGAGCTCCTCCATCTCCTGCATGTTGTGGGATGTGTAGAGGATCGTCGTGCCATTGTGATCGCGCGTCTCGCGCAGCAGCCGTCGGGTCTTATCGGCGATGTCGGGATCGAGGCTGGCGGTCGGCTCGTCCAGAAAGAGCACCCTGGGATCGTTCAGAAACGCCTTCGCCAGGCAGACTCTCGTCAACTGTCCGGTTGAAAGCGCGCGGCCCGAAGCCGATCGCAGCGCCTCGAGTTCGAACAGCTTCATCACCGCCTCGACCCGTTCCTTCGGGCGGGCCAGTCCATAGAGGCGCGCAAACACCATCAAATTTTCCCGCACCGTCAGCGACGTGGGCATCGACACGTAGGTCGATGAAAAATTCACCTGGTGGAGAATCGCCTCACGGTGGCGCGCCAGGTCAAGTCCCAGGATGCGGATGTGGCCGGACGTGGGCAGCAACGTACCCAGCAGCATCTGCAAAATCGTCGTCTTGCCCGCGCCGTTCGGCCCCAGCAGGCCGACCACTTCGCCCGCCGCGATCTGAAAGCTGACGTGATCAACGGCCACCGTGTCACCGAAGCGCTTGGTCAGCTCGACGGCTTCGACGGCGATCGCTGGTGCAATCGTTGGTGCGATCGCCTGCTCTTCTATTGTGTTCACCGGTTGCACCGTCCTGCCCCCTGTGTTAGAATCCGTCCGCTTTCATCATGGCCGAACGCAGCAAACGTCAACCGCCCACCCGCAAACGGCGCTTCTCGCTGGAAGAAGCCCAGGTCTTGTTGCCGACCGTGCAGGTGATCACCGAAAAATCGGTCGCGGCCGCCACCATTGTGGAATTTCAACTCGCGGCGCTCAAGGGCGCGGCCAAACGGCGCGCCGAATTGGAGCAGGACTATTTTTCCATCATCAATCAATGGGCGGAAACCATTCATGAGCTGGGCTGCGAGGCGAAGGGGCTCTGGCTTGTCGACTTCGATAACGGGGAAGGCTATTATTGCTGGAAATATCCCGAAGCCTCGCTCGGCTATTTTCACGATTACAGTTCCGGCTATTCAGGCCGGATGAAGCTCACCGAGCCCTAGCTCGCTCTTTTTCTTCCTCTCCTTTTTCTCTCCACTTGTCACTATCCACTTTTCACTGCTCTTCCACTATCCACTCTTTACTGGTTTATCCGCTCGCACAGAGCGCTCGCTCAAGTCAGGGGAAGATGCTCCTCTCCCCCTGACAACCCTCATCGCCATACGCATATTATAGAGTTCGGATTGCTTTGGTCTTTCGTCTTTCATTCGCCATTCGACATTCACCATTCGTCATTTCTTTTTCGTTTTGACCGACGCCTGCATCAGGCCGTCGGCCTGCTCGGGGACGAAACCGTCATAGTGGCACCGTTCGGCCAGCTCCAGCACCGAATAGGCCTGTCCGTCCCGTTGCTCCGCCGCGGTGAAGATCTGCCGGAGTCTCGTCCCCCGCGCGCCGACGATCTCTCCTGAAAACTCCACCCCTCCCGACTCCATCGCGGCCTTGGCCGCTTCGATGTCGTCGACCCGCACGGCAACGTGGTGGAAACAGTCCTCGCCGAACCGCTTCACCCAATCAGAGAGAAAGCTTTTCTTCCCCCGCTCGTCCGCGTAGGACTGATCGATAAACATCGCCGGATAGCCGGCCTTGCGATAGACCTTGGCCCACCAGCCCTGATCGGGATATTCCACGATCTCATTCTGATTCTGATAGCCGATGGCCAGCAAAGGACGGGCGCGCCGCTCGATGTCCAGGCAGCGGATCGTCAGATGATCGATGATCACCGGCCAGCCTCGCTTCGTCGCGATCTCGACGAAACGGCGCGCGGCCTCGTTGTCGCGAAAATAGTCCGCCAGCGGCCGCTGAATCAGCGGCTCCGGATACCGCGCGAGAATCTGTTCAATGGTCGTCATGAGAAAATAGGACAGATTTATTTTTTACATTCCTCCACTTTCCACTCTCCACTATCCACTCTTTGCCTGCTCTGCAGGCAAATTCAGAAACTCCCGCATGAAATTGGTCAACTGCTTCCGGTGGTCCGCGTTCGCCATGTTCAACCGCAATTCATTAATCACCTTGATCGACTGCTCCATCCAGGCTTTCCAGCAGTCGTTGCAAATCTTGGCCTTGATCTCGTCCCCCAGCTTGCCGCCGTAGGCGGGCACGGCGATCACCGGCCCGCTCTTGCCGCATTTCACACACTGCACCTGACCTGTGTCCATCTTGTGATCGCTCCTCTTTTTTATTATACCTGAAGTTACTTGACAGTCGGCCCCGTCTTTCCCTACGATGGCGCCCCTATGGGGCCATCCGCTCGCGTTCCACGCTCGCTCAAGTCAAGGGAAGATGGCTCATCTCCCCTTGACAATCCTCATCGCCGTACACATGTCAAACGGAAGCAACGTTTAATCATTGCCGTCCTGGTCAGCGGCGGCCTCGACAGTTGCGTGTTGCTTGCGGAGCTGTCGCGCCGTGCCCGCGTCCTGCCGATCTATATCCGCAACGGCCTGCGCTGGGAAAAGGCCGAACTCTACTGGCTTCGACGCTTTCTGGCCTCGATCCGGCGCGCGTCGATCGCCCCGCTGGCCCTGCTCGACCTGCCCATGCAAGACGTGTATGGACATCATTGGAGCATTGCGGGTCGCATTGGGGGCCGCATGTCGGGCCCCGTGCCCGGCCGTCATTCCAACGACCGGGAGGTCTACCTGCCCGGCCGCAATATTATCTTGCTGACCAAGGCGGTGCTGCTCTGTCAGCAGGCCGGCATCAGACGGATCGCGCTCGCCCCGCTGGGCCGGAACCCTTTTCCCGACAGCCGGGCTGTTTTTTTCCGGCAGATGGAACAGACCTTCGCCGCGGGCATCCGCTGGCGGGGCCGGATTCTCACACCCTATCGTACACTCACAAAACCACAAGTCATTCGCAAGGGGTTGTCGCTGGGCCTGCCGCTCCACCTGACCTTCTCCTGCCTGCAGCCGAAGGGACGGCGCCATTGCGGACGATGCAACAAGTGTGAAGAACGCCGGCGGGCGTTTCGGGCTGTTGGAGTAATAAACAAGGTTGCTAGGTAGCTTGGTGGTTAGGTAGCTAGAGCGATCCGCTAGCCACCTAGCTACCTCATCACCTAGCCACCTCTTTTTCCCGATACGCCGCAAATGACGATTCCGTTTCCCAGAGCCGCACCTCCGTGACCGGATAGCCCTGCTGTTTCACCTGCTCGTAGATCAACTGCGCGATCGCCTCGGCCGTTGGATTCTGCGTCAGCAAAAACACCGGCTCACCCAGTTTTCCCAGCGCGGCGACCAGCGGATCGTCCCCGCGCAGGAGCATCCTGTGATCAAGATTGGCGTCGATCCAACCCTTCATGGCCCGGCCGAACTCTGAAAAATCATGGACCATTCCCTTCTCGTCGAGCCGGTCGGCCTGGAGTTCGATCTCCACCCGGCCGTTGTGGCCGTGCGGATGGCGGCACTTGCCGTCATAATTCATCAGCCGATGGCCGTAGCAGAAAAACACCTGTTTGGTGACTGTGTACATAATTTAAACCAGGTAGCTGGGTAGCGAGGTGGTTAGGTAGCTGGGACGTAGACATCCCACCACCTTCTTTCCTAGCCACCTAGCTACCTTACCACCTAGCAACCTAGCCACCTTACCACCTAGCAACCTAGCCACCTTACCCAATTAATCTCCCCCCATCGACCGGCAGCAACACGCCGGTGATAAAATCCGACCCTTCCAGCAAAAAGACCACGGCACTGGCCACATCCTCCGGCGAGCCGATCCGTCGAAGCGGCGTAGCCGCGACCACTGCCTTTCGAAAGGCGGCAGACGACCCCTCGGGCAGCAGAACCGGGCCAGGCGCCACGGCGTTCACCTGCACCGTGGGTGCCAACTCCAGCGCCAGCGCCTTGGTCAACGCGATCACACCGGCTTTCGACACGCAATAAGGCAGATAATGTTTATAAGGGCGCTCGCCGGCCCAATCCGCAATATTGATGATCTTCCCCGCCCCTTGCGCCAGCATCCGGTCGCCGGCCGCCTTGGCAAAGAGAAACGGGCCTTTGAGATTCGTCGTCAGCGCTTCGTCCCACGCGGCTTCATCGAGCGACGCCCAGGGCGTGCGCGGATAGATCGCGGCGTTGTTCACGAGAATATCAATCCGGCCGAACGTTTTCACCACGTTTCGGACGGCTGCTTTCACTTCCGCCGCCCGACCGGCATCGGCTTTAACCGCCAACGATTTGCCCCCCAGTGCGGTCAGCTCCCGAACCAGCAACTCCGCGTCCCGCCGGGACGTTCGATAGGTAAACGCGACATGCGCGCCCCGCTTGGCCAGCGCCAGCGCAATGCTGCGGCCGACCCGTTTGGCCCCGCCGGTGACGAGCGCGACGCGGTTAGTGAGATCCATGAGAAGTGGGTAAAACAGTAGCCAGTAGGCAGTAGCCAGGACTGAAAGTAAAAATTCTTGCGCTCAGCGGGAACATACCCACACGATCATACAACCGAGCACGAGAAAGGGTCAAGATCAAGCTCGTCATTGGTATTCTGGTATTCTCCTAATTTCAGGCCCTTACATACAGAATCCCTACTTTTCTACTGGACGAGGTAACCATGAGAGTGTGCCGTCGTTTTCTTTTCTCGTAACGAATCTAAATTCCGTTTCTTGGTGTATCGGGATGTGCCATGGCTGATACCGAATAACAATGGAAATATCTGCTCCACCGAATTTATTCCCATTCAACCCAAACACATCATCTAGCCGGATGACAGACTTCTCATCAATGGCCAACCGCCTAACAAACCATTTTGTTGGAACCAACCTACTGCCGAGCTGACCTTGACACCGATCTGGCATGGTTTCTGGTTCTCCAACAACAAATGTGCAAATTCCCAGCATAGGCTGCACATTTACAAGCGGAATATAACCAATATTTGTGATGCCAAAGGAAATTGGATAAGGGTTCGATGGATTAAGCGTCCCCTCTGGATTCACAGTTATCCTTGGGACCAAAACAAGCAAGCCGATAAAAAAACCAAGAAGGGTCGTTATACCAAGCAGCCATTCGACTATTCTACGGCGTAGTGACGGGGGTGATGGCAAGGAGGTTTTCTGCCGTCCTGTTTGTCTGCTTATACGCTTTGATGGCTTTGACATTATAAAAGCTCATCCCACATCTAAATGAGTGATAATTCTTGCCGTCATTACCGGGCAGAATAACTATTGCTTTCGGATCTGTCGAACAATTTCCCCTTACTCAAAAGGGCTCGGGCTGGGGACGGTGAGGAGCGCCCTCTCGGAAACCGCCCCATCGATGGCTTCAATAATCGGGGCGGCTGAACAGCGGAGGGCCGCTGAGGGCCGTAACCCGAAGCGAGCCCGTGCCAACGAACTGGCCCCGGCCCGAGCCCAATCAGGGTTTACGCACGTCGTACCACATGAAGCCGACGGCCCGGCGGTCCTTGAGCACGCGAAACGGCCGGTACCACCAGCGCAGAAAGAGTTTCAGGAAGAGCCAGTCACCATACTGGTCGAACTTTCGGGTCGACGTAATGATGTACGCCGATCGCAGATTGCAGAAGCGTTGGCCCTGGCGGCGGGCCCAGCGCTTGAGCTCCCAGACGATCTTGGCGTCTTCCCCGGCGTAGAGCGTCGGGTCGAACCCCCCGACGGCGTCGAACCCCTCTCGAGAGACGAAAATCACGCCCGCGCTGATCCCCAGCAACCAGAACGACGTCCAGAAAAAGGCATACGTAAGCGCGATGCCTATCGACCAGCGGTCGGGCAGCACCTCCACGCCGCCGCCGGCATACCGGCCGCTCTGCACTTGTGGTGAACCGTTTTCATGGTGAACCATCACCCGGTCGATTTCGGCCAATAGATTGGGCGAGGCGAGATTGTCGGCGTCGATGAAGACGAACGTCCGTCCTCGCGCGGCCCGCGCGCCCGCATTGCGCACGGCGGCAATTTTCCGCTCCGGCTCCTCCACCACGGTCGCGCCCCGCCCACGGGCGACAGAAGCAGTCTCATCGGTCGAGCCGTTGTCGACGACAATTACTTCGACTTTCCGTCCGGGGGCAAGCTGTT
Organism: Nitrospiria bacterium; assembly: GCA_041484905.1. GTDB lineage: Bacteria > Nitrospirota > Nitrospiria > JACQCE01 > JACQCE01 > JACQCE01. The sequence goes on along the minus strand of JBGPIL010000013.1, from coordinate 3,651 downwards.
GCCGGGCGACGGCGAGTGAGTCAAGCAACCGGCCGATGTAGGCCGCTTCGTTATAGGCGGGAATGATGACAGACAGATCCATCCGGCAACCGTCAGGTGCCGGCGATCGTCATCCGGCCGATCTTGATGGTGGGGCTGGCCACACCGCGGTGGGGCGGAAGATCCCGGCCGATGGCTTCGATCTGCATCAACATGTCGCGCAGGTTGCCGGCGATCGTCACCTCTTCGACCGGCACGGTCAGCTCGCCCTTCTCAATCCAGACACCCGCCGCACCCTGCGAATAATCGCCCGTCGCCAGATTGATCCCGAAGCCGATCAACTCGGTGACGTATAACCCGCTCGCCACCGATCCAATGATCGCCTCCGGCGTCTGCTCCCCCGGCACCAGCCGCAGATTAGTCGGCGCCACACCGGGTGGATCGCCCACGCCTCTGGTCGCGTTGCCCGTCGGTTGAAGATTCAACTTGCGGGCCGTGTAACTGTCCAATAGATAGCTCTTCAGGACACCGCCGTCGATCACCCGCTTCCGCCTGGTCGGCAATCCCTCTCCGTCGAACGGTTTGGAACCGACCTCGCGCGGGATCGTGCCGTCATCCTCGATCGTCACGATGGGCGCGGCCACCGGCTTGGTCAATTGATCCAAGAGAAACGACGCCCGCCGATAGAGCGCATAGCCGGAGATGGCCGACGCGATCGTCCCCAACAATTGCGAGGCTGTTTCGGGATCGAACACCACGGACGCCTGCTGTGTTTTGACCGGCTTGGCGCCCAAACGGCGCAGCGTCCGCTGTGCCGCGATCCGGCCGACTTCATCGGGCGAGATAAGCTGCCGCAGGTGGCGCCCCGATGTATACCAATAGTCCCGCTGCATCTGGCCGTTGTGCGAGGCGACCGGCGAGACGGACAGCGACGTGCGGGTACCCCGATACGAACCGAGAAAGCCGCCGCTGCTCGCATACCAGACTTCGGCGCCGGAATAATCGCAATCGGCCCCTTCGGAATTGGTCAGCCGGGGATCTTCGGCCAGCGCCGCCCCTTCGGCCCGTTTGGCCAGACCGATCCGATCGTCGGCGGTCAGTTGGGACGCCGCCTCATCATACAAATCAAGATCGGCGATCGTTTTTGCCAACTCAGTGGAATCCGGAAGTCCTGCGAAAGGATCCTCCGCCGTCACCTTGGCCAGGCTGCAGGTCCGCTCCACTAATTCACGCACCGATTCAGGCGAAAGATCGGAGGTGGAGGTCGAGGCCGATCGCCGGCCGATGAAACAGCGCAACCCCAGCCGTTGCTCCTGGGCCGATTCGAGCCGTTCGATCGTCCCCATCCGGACGCGCACGCCCATGCTCTCCGCCTCGGCAAAGAGCAGGTCGGCCGCCGTGGCGCCCTGCTGCTTGGCCTGCGCCAGCATCTGCTCGGCCAGCACAACGGGATCAAATCGACGCCGCGCGCTCATACGCTCGTCCCCCCGACCGTCAGGCTGTCGATCCGGATCGTCGGCAGGCCGACGCCGACCGGCACCGATTGGCCGTCCTTGCCGCACACACCAACGCCTTCATCCAGCTTCAGATCGTTCCCCACCATGCTCACGCGCGTGAGCACGTCGGGCCCGTTGCCGATGAGTGTGGCCCCCTTGACCGGTGTGGTCACCCGGCCGTCTTCGATCAGATACGCCTCGCTGGCGGAGAAGACGAACTTGCCGTTGGTGATGTCCACCTGCCCGCCGCCGAACGAGACGGCGTAGAGCCCCGACTTGACCGATCGGATGATTTCCGCCGGGTCCGACTCGCCGGCCAGCATGAAGGTATTCGTCATGCGCGGCATCGGCGGATGGGCAAAACTCTGACGGCGGCCGTTGCCGGTCGGCGCCACGCCCATCAGTTTCGCATTCAGCCGGTCCTGCAGCTAGCCGTTCAAGATCCCCCGCTCGATCAGGACGGTGCGGCTCGTGGGCGTTCCTTCATCATCGATATTGAGCGAGCCGCGCCGGTTGGCGATCGTCCCGTCATCGACAATCGTGCACAACTCCGACGCCACCCGCTGGCCGATCTTCCCCGTGAAGGCGGAGACGCCTTTGCGGTTGAAATCGGCCTCCAATCCATGACCGATCGCCTCGTGCAGCAGAATGCCGGGCCAGCCCGGCCCCAGTACCACGGTCATCGTGCCTGCCGGCGCATCTTTTGCCGATAGATTTAAAATGGCCTGTCGTGCCGCTTCGCGCGCAAACCGGGCGAAGCGTTCCTCTTCCAGGAGCCAGCCGAATTCCAGCCGCCCCCCGCCGCCGTAGCTGCCCATCTGGCGCTGCCCCTTCTCCTCGGCGATGCAGGTCACGTTCAATCGCACTAACGGCCGCCGGTCGCCCGCCACCCAGCCGTCGGAGCTGGCCACGACAACCAGTTTGTCTTCAGACGAGATCGAGGTAATCACGTTGGTGATACGCGGATCGTAGGCACGGGCGATCTCGTCGATCTTCCTGAGCAACTCCAGTTTGCCGTCCAGTTTCGCTTCGGTCGGCAACTGCCGAAGCGCGTAGAGATCGTGGCCGCCGTTGTGGCCCTTGCGCATGAGTCCCCCCGCGGGCATCTCTCCCTGCGGTTGGGCAATCGCCTTCGCCTGCCGGGCGGCGAACGTGAGCCGGTCGAGCGAAATTTCATCAGTATAGGCGTAACCGGTCTTGTCGCCCGACAGCGCCCGAAGGCCGGCCCCCTGCGAAACGGCATGCGAGGCCTGCTTGACGATCCCCTCCTCCAGCGAGAGCGACTCGTTCACCCGATATTCGGCGTAGAGATCGGCGTAGTCGACGGCACCCCCAAGGGCGCGGCCAAGCGCACGCTCCAACATCGAGCGGTCGAGGCCAAACCGTTCGTCGAAAAACGTGACCGGTTGTTGGGATTGTGGTGTCAGGGCGTCGGACATGAGATTCCTCTTTCTGATGAAGAAACGGTCAAATCGGCCAGCTATTAACCCGGTCGATCAACTGCCGGAGCCGGCCGTAGTGGCGGCGGTTGAACGGAATGATCAACCGGGGCAGATGTTGCAATTGCGGCTCGTTCTCTTCCTCCGGCAGCGCATCGCTCAGGGCAATCTTCCCGCCGGTCAAAATGTCTGGAAATTCGTTGTTGAGCGCCGCCACGTGCGCCTCCGTCGGGCGCCGTTCCAGCCGGAAGATCAACCGATCATCGATATACCGGCTGGAATGATAGAGATGGTAGAAACGCGTGATCTCCTCCACCGCCTCCCGTTCGTCGTGCACCAGCCGGAACAGATGGACGTCGTCGGGTGAGATCATCCCCGGCTTCAGTAAATCCGTTTCGATATAATCCTTCCAGCGGTGCCAGTAGGTGCCGCCCGGGACATCCAGCAGCACGATCGGCACCAGTTCACTCTTGCCGGTCTGGATCAGCGTCATCGCCTCGAAGCATTCGTCCAGCGTGCCGAAGCCGCCGGGGAAGAGGACCACCCCGTGCGCCTCTTTCAAAAACATCAGCTTTCTGGTGAAGAAATAGCGGAAGGTCACCAGTTTGGGATCGTCCAGAATATATTCGTTCGGCACCTGCTCGAACGGCAGCGTGATGTTGGCGCCGAAGCTCATCTCCCGCCCCGCGCCCCCCTGCGCCCCCTTCATCACCCCTTCTCCCGCGCCCGTGATCACC
>JBGPIL010000012.1:0-22533 GCA_041484905.1 Nitrospiria bacterium | reverse complement strand
GCCGCCGAAGCTGCCGGAGGCGAGCGAGATCGATGTCGTCCGCCATTTTGTCCGGCTCTCGCGTGCCAATTACGGCATCGACATCGGTTTTTATCCGCTCGGCTCCTGCTCGATGAAATACAATCCCAAGATCAACGAGGAACTGGCCCGGGCGCCGGAATGGACCGGGCTCCATCCCCTGCAGCCGGTCGAGCAGACGCAGGGGGCGTTGCGGTTGATGGCCGAGTTGGAGCGCGCCCTCTGCGCCATCTCCGGCCTGGCGCGGGCGACCCTGCAACCGGTCGCGGGCGCGCAGGGCGAATTGACCGGACTGCTCATGATCCGTGCACATCATCGAGCCAGAGGCCAGGAATCGAGAATGGTGGTGCTGATTCCCGATTCGGCGCACGGCACCAATCCGGCCAGCGCGACACTGGCCGGCTATCAGGTGGAGACCATCAAATCGACGGCCGAAGGATTGGTCGATCTGGACGACCTGCGCCGGAAGGCGACCGATCGCTGCGCGGCGCTGATGCTGACGCAGCCCAACACGCTGGGACTCTTTGAGCGGGACATTGTCGAGATCGCCCGGATTGTGCACGACGCCGGCGGGTTGATGTACATGGACGGCGCCAACCTCAACGCGCTGCTGGGGCTGGCCCGGCCCGGCGACATGGGATTTGACGTGGTGCACATCAACCTGCACAAAACGTTTGCCACGCCGCACGGCGGCGGAGGGCCCGGCGCGGGCCCGGTCGCCGTCACGGCCGCGCTGGCGCCCTATCTGCCCGGGCCGCTGGTGGAGGAACGGGACGGCCGGTTCACGCTGGTCGAGGGCGGCGCATCCTCGATCGGCCGGTTGCATGCCTTTTACGGCAACTTTGGCATTCTGCTGCGTGCGGCGGCCTACATGCGGACGCTGGGCGCCGAGGGGATGGCGGCCGTGAGCCGCACGGCGATTCTCAACGCCAATTACATCCGCCGCCGGCTGGCGTCGCGCTATCAGGTGGCCTACGATCGGACCTGCATGCACGAAGTCGTCTTCTCGGCCAAACGGCAGAAGGCGCACGACGTGCACGCGTGGGACATTGCCAAGCGGCTCATCGACTTCGGGATCTATCCGCCGACGGTCAATTTTCCCATGGTCGTGGACGAGGCGATCATGATCGAGCCGGTCGAAACGGAATCGAAGGAAACGCTTGACCGCTTTTGCGACGCCATGTTTGCCATCGCCGATGAAGCGGAGAAGGAGCCGGAGAAAGTGCAACACGCCCCCCACACGACCGAACTCGGCCGGCTCGACGAGGTGCTGGCCGCACGAAAGCCGAACCTCCGCTGGATGTTCCCCGCTTAGCAGGGTGTTGAAAAACACGTTTACCATGCAGGCCGGTCAAAAAGTTCCAACTGCAAGGCCGCAGGCTCCGAGGGAACCGGAGTCCGACCATCTCGCAGAGCGGTGGTCGGATGAGGATTTCCGACGGGGCACCCATTGCGGCGGCGCCATTGCAATGGGTCGGGAGAACGCCGCAGATGGACGTTTTCAACGGTCTGCCAATCCGTGACTGCGTTTGACGTCATCATCGTGGGAGGAGGCCTGGCCGGCATGCGGGCGGCCATCGCGATTCCACCGCACTTCTCCGTCGCCCTCTTTTCCAAGGTGCATCCGGTGCGCAGCCACTCGGTTGCGGCCGAAGGCGGGATCAACGCGGCCATCGGACCGGACGATTCCTGGGACGCGCACGCGTACGACACCGTCAAGGGCAGCGACTATCTGGGCGATCAGGATGCGATCGAGATTCTCTGCCGGGAGGGGCCGGAACAGATCGCCGAGCTGGAACGGATGGGCGCGCTCTTCAGCCGGGACGAGCAGGGGCGCATTGCCCAGCGGCCGTTCGGCGGCGCGGGCTATCCGAGGACCTGTTACACGGAGGACCGCACCGGCCACGCGCTGGTGCATCTGTTGTACGAGCAGCTGCTCAAACGCGGCGCGACCGTGTTTGAGGAGTGGTACGTCACCTCGCTTGTCGTCCAGGAGGGCGTCTGCCGCGGCGTGGTCGCGCTGGATCTTGTCGCCGGCGGCCTGCGGGCGTTTTCTGCCAAGTCAGTGATCCTGGCCACGGGCGGCTACGGCCGGGTCTACGCGATCAGCACCAACGCGATGATCAATACCGGAGACGGCATGAGCATGGCCTACCGCGCCGGCACCCCGCTGATGGACATGGAGTTCGTGCAGTTTCATCCCACGACGCTCAAGCGGACGGGGATTCTGTTGAGCGAGGCGGCCCGAGGCGAAGGCGGCTACCTGATCAACCGGGACGGCGAACGTTTCATGCAGCGCTATGCGCCCAAAACGCTGGAGCTGGCCAGCCGGGACGTCATCTCGCGGGCCGAGCAGCAGGAGATCGAGGAGGGGCGGGGACTGGACGGCTGCGTCCTGCTCGACGTGCGTCATCTGGGGCGCGCCAGGATCCTGGAGCGGTTGCCCCAGATCCGCGACCTGGCGCTGACCTACATCGGTGTGGATATGATCGAAGCGCCCGTGCCGATTACGCCCGGCGTCCATTATTCGATGGGGGGGATCCGGACGAATGTCTGGTGCGAGACGGCCATCGAGGGGCTGCTCGCGGCCGGCGAGTGCGCCTGCCTGAGCGTGCACGGCGCCAATCGATTGGGTGGCAACGGTCTGCTGGAGACGATCGTCTTCGGCCGGCGGGCCGGTCTGCGGGCCGCCGAACGCGCCGCGCGGCTGCCGGCGGTGGAGTTGGACGACCGGGCGCTGGAACCGGATCGGCGCCGCATTGCGTCGTTCTTTGAGATCGGCCGGCCGTTGTCGACGTGGACCCTTCGTGAGGAAATCGGCGAAACGATGTCCCGCCACATCGGCATCTTTCGCACCCGCGAGCGGCTGGAGGAGGGACGACGGCGACTGGTCGAACTGCGCCGCAGGGCCGCCGACATCGGCGTGCGGGATCGGAGCGATTGCTTCAATATGGAGCTGGTTGCCGCGCTGGAGACGCTCTCAGTCCTCAACCTGGCCGAAACCATTGTGGCGAGCGCGTTGGCCCGGGAGGAAAGCCGGGGTGCTCACTACCGGCTCGATTTTTCGGAGCGGGATGATGCGCACTGGCTCAAACACTCGCTCGCCTACCGGACGCCGACGGGGCCGCGGCTCGACTACGCCCCGGTCACCATCACGCGCTACGAGCCAAAAGCGCGCAGCTACTAGCGTACATCTGATGAGGGTTGTCAGGGGGAGAGGCAGAATCTTCCCCTGACATGAGCGAGCGTTGATTCTAACGCGAGCGGATAGCTAGAGAGAGCGGGAGAGCCTAATTTCCGAAACTTGAAATGAGTTCGGCGCCGTAGAAGCCCGTGATGGCCAGCCCGATAATCCCGACAATGGCCAGGACGATGTACATGCCTTTCAGTTGGGGCGACCAGCCCCGGCGTGCGGCCAGCCGCAGCGCCAGCAGGCCGCCGAAGACGACCAGCGTGGCGATGGCCCACACCGCGTGCAATGACGCGGAGGGCGAGAGCCCGGCCGGCGCCGAACGTCCCGGACTGCCGACGACGCCGAACCCGATCACTGCGGAGAGCACGCCGCCCAATAGCCCGACGACCAGGAGCAGGACGGCCGCGTGCTGGTAGGCAGGGCGCCGGCGCGCAAAACCGTACAGATCCAACAGGCCGCCGATCACCAGCAGGAGAATCGGCAGGTGAATCAGTAACGGGGGAAGAGGCTGGTCGGACATTGGAAAGATATTGTAGCATAGGTAGCTAGGTGGTAAGGTTGCTAGGTAGCTAGGAACAGCACGCGTGTGATCTTTTTCCCAGCCACCCAGCCACCTCATTACCTAGCCACCTTTATTACACATGAAAATCATCACGTTCGGCGACAGTCTTACTGTCGGCTATCAGACGCTGAGCGGAGAGAATCCCGATGGAGAGTCGACGCCCTACGGTCGATTTTTGCATGAGCGGATCGGGCCGCCGGCCGAGGTGATCATCAGCGGTGTGAACGGCGAACTGACCGGCGAGATGGCGATGAGGCTGGGACGGGATGTGATCGAGCCGAGACCAGACTACGTTGTGATCCTGGGCGGGTCGAACGATCTGGGCTGGAACGCGCAGCCGGCCGCGATTATGCGCAACCTGACGACGATGTATGAACGGTGCCGGTCGGCGGGCATCGCACCGGTCTCGGTGACCGTGCCGTCGATTCGGGGGTTTGACGCCCTCATCCCGATGCGGCAGATGTTGAACCGTCTCATCGCCGATTATGGCCGGACCAAACCCCAGCCTGTCGTTGATCTGTTTACTGCGACCGCCGAGCCGGACACCCTTCGGCTGGCCGAGCCCTATTCCAACGACGGTCTTCATCTGACCACCGCGGGCTATCGCTTGCTCGCTGATCTGGTCGCTCGTGCGATTGATCGTCATGCGGCTCGCTAGGCTGATCCTGCTGCTGTGGCTGGCCGGCTGGCTGATGCCGGCCGGGGTATCGAACGGGGCCGGGACCGATCAGCCCTTCGACTCGGGCCACGGTTCCCCGTCTGAACTCAGGACAAGCCTTGAACCGTTGGTCCTCGCGCAGGATTCCGCCCCGCGGGCGATGGGAGTAGACGCAACGGACCCTGCACGCGGGGCTCCAAAGCCCCGCCTGCTGGTGATTGATTTTGGTCTGGCGTCACCGCAGCTACACGCCGGCATGGTGGAGGTGTTTGCCGAGGCCGGCTATGTGGTGGACCTCAGACCCGACTATCCCCAACTCGTGAAAGAGGATTTTCGCGCCTATCAGGCCATCATGCTCCTGGCAGGCAACACACCGGCACTGCCGGGTTCGATGCTGATGCCGCGCGCCCTGGCGCCGCTGGCCGACTTTGTGCGGGACGGCGGCGTGCTTATTTTGGGCGGGCCGGTCAATATGACGGGGGACCTGGCCGGCGAAAATGAGCGGACGCTCTTCAACGCGCTGCTGCGCCGTCTGGGCATTCCCATTTTCATCGAGAAAGGGCGTGTCACTGATCCGGTCGAGCACTACGCCGACACGCTCTACGATGCGCCGTGGTTGTACGTGGCGCCAGGCCCGCCGCTGCTCACCGGGCTGCCTGACCGACTGCAGTTGCCGCGTGAGGCGGCGCTGACCGTGGGTGGGGGTGCGGCGGTGTTGGTGCGCACCTCGCCGACGGCGGAGATTGATGCGCATGGCGTGGGTAAAATGGCTCCGCGTGACGATCGGCCCGCTCGGGCGCTCCCCGTGCTGGCCCTGGGTGGGAAGGGCAAGGGATTGGTGGTGGTGGGTTCGCGCGATCTGTTCAATCCGACGGGGGCGTATCAGGTCGATGTCCCGCTCGTGATCAGTCGGGAGATGCGCTTGGCCCGACGGCAACTGGTCGAGCGCCTTGCACGCTACACCATCGACTGGCTGCACCGGACGGTCGCGTGGCGGCCGCGTGCCGAAATGAACCATCAGGAACTGATGCCTTCGAGATCATTGTTTCAGTCTGGGTTTCGGGTTGACCGGCCGTCATTTTGGCGTTCCGGTCGGATGGCCCGCCGGTTGCCGGAGGGTGTGCAGCCCATCCGTGTGCCCATTCATGTGCCCATTCATGTGATGGACGGCGGGGCCTCTTCTTCCTCTCAGGGGGAGCGGGCGCAGTGGCTGCGGTCGCTGCCGCCCTCGGCTCGATGGTTCACCGATCAGGGGATGCGGGCCGGGTGGGCCTATGTCGATCGCGAGCTGTCGTTTCAGCGCGCCGTGAAGGACGCGGCCGTGAGCGCGCGGCTCAATCTGCTCTGGGGCAGCACCGATGCGGAGCTGCTGACGGTGGACGGTCACGACGCCGGGAAGCAGGCACTGAAAGAGCAATGGAGCCGGATGGATCGGCTGCTGCGCGGCACCGGCGTGCGATGGTTCATGGGCTCGCACTATCCCGGCGCGCATGCGAAGCGCTCGGACTATCCGCAGGCCGTCGGGGCGCAGGGACAGACGATTGGCGGCATGTCGCCCCTCGATTGGCACTTTTGGGAGACGGAAATTTTTCCCGTGCTGCGCGCCGAGGCAACGTTCAGCCTCCATCATCCCTCCGTCGGAGGGGTGCTGATCGATCTGGAGATGTATCCGCTCAAGGCGTGGTATTTCACCAATGGCTTTGATTTCAGCGATCTGGCGTTCGATCTCTATATACGGGGGCTTGAGCAGCGGGGGCTGGGCGACGATGCAGTGCGGGCGCGCAGGCTAGCGTCGACTGATCGATTTGACTGGTTGCTGGAGGAGGGTCGCTGGGCGGAGTATCGAGCGGTGCTGGAGGCGGAAGCGGAGCGGATCGGCCGGCGGTTGCGCAAGACGGTGGAGACGATCAATCCCAACCTGACGCTTGGTTTTTATACCGCGGCGATGCCGACGAGCTGGTTTTATTCGGGTCTGCTGCGCGGCGCGAGCGGTTCCGCGCATCCCGTCATTCTGCTCACGTTCCAGCATGCGCCTGATGAAGAGCTGGGTGAGGCGTTTTCGCGGGGCATCAAACTGGTCCATGGCGCGGCGATTTTGTTGGGGCAGGTGCGGCGCGACGAGCTGCGCGAGGCGATCCATGAACGGCTGGCGCGGGATCAGGGCTACTGGCTCAACAATCTGGCGACGCTGGCGACGAAGGATCCGGCCGTCCATCACCGAAGCACAGTGGAATCACCCAAGGACGGCACGCCCAAGAGCTATCTGCAGGCGATCGCCGAAGCGAACTGGTCATTCCGGCGTAAACGCCAGCAATAAAGGGGACAGGCTACTTTTTCCATCCAATAGAGAGCGGGTTAGGTGGGAAAAAGTAGCCTGTCCCCTTTATCGACACGCCTATTACTTCAGCTCCGGGATTGGAGCGGTCTCCCGGCCGCGTCACACCGTCCGAGGGCTTTACATTCCCTTTCATGGATTCAAAAAGGACAAGATCTTGTCCTCTTAGGTCAGAATCTTGTCCTTCTCGGTCAAGAACTGCCCTTTTCGCTGTGAGCGATCACGCATCGGAAAAAATTGTGTCAGGACGTGACGTTTTTTCTTGACTCGTTTTTTTGCCGGGCCTATAGTCGACTTGTTTCGCGCCTCACGGAGATTGCGCATGGGTGCACGACCCGGGTTGTCGTTCCCTTCCTTCAGCATTCGTCGATCGGTCTGGTTGTTGGGAATTGGGGTGGTGTTGTCGGCGTCACTCCTCTCCGTCTCCCCTGCGCTGGCGTGTGCGGGAGGGTGCACCCATGATCCAACGGTGGGTGGTCCGGTATCGATCCTTCATTTTTGGTATCCGTTCGTGCAACCCGATGGATCTATTATCTATCCTTTTGGCAGTTATGCATTTGATTGCGATGGGAATATGAGGTTTTTTTGCCCGAGCGATTCGTTTATCGGTCCGTCGACCGGTCCGATGGATGGCTCTCCGCGCGCGATTTCCTATTATTGTGACTGCGCGCAGGGGGCGAGGACCGATCAAGATAACCAGTGGGGAACGTGTCCGGGTTCAGGTCCGGGCAGTGGTAACTGCTCTGGAGGTGGAAATCCCAGCAGCGTGGGGCAGCCCATCAATCTCACCACCGGGAATATGTACCATGCACAGGCCGATCTGCGGATTTCCGGCCGGCGAGGCGGACTAGCCTTTGTCCGGACCTATAACAGCAAGGCGGGGTACACCTATAACGGTGCGTTAGGCTTCGGCTGGAGCCATACCTACGACATTCGCCTGGAAGCCGTAAGCATGGGGGTCTCGGGTGGGGGGGTGATTGTCGGAGCCGTCTACCGGCTCAGGATGCACATGCCGGATGGACGGGGGGCCTATTTTCTCTTGATGCAAGACGGGCTCTACCACGGCCAGTACGGCGACCTGACCACGCTCGTGAAAAATCCGGATGGGAGTTTTACCGCCACATTTCCTGATAACGGCACCCAATACCTCTTTGGGCCCCTGGTGACCGGGATCGGGCGGCTCAACCAGATCGTGGATGCCAACGGCAACACCACCGTGCTGTCCTATAACGGAACGGGCCAGTTGACGACCGTGACCGATCCGGTGGGGCGGCCGCTGACCTTCACGTACAACGCGCAGGGCTACATTGCTACGGTAACCGATCCGGCCAACCGGGTGTTTACCTACAGCTATGATGCGTCGGACAATCTGATCTCTGTGGGGTACCCCGATCAGACCGTGACCACCTTCCAGTACGAATCACCGGTCAATCTGCATCTGCTCACCAGCATCCGGGACGGGCAGAATCGCCTCACGGCCAAGTGGGTCTATGACAGCCAGGGGCGGGCCACTGAATCGTCCATCGATGGGACAAACGGCAAAGTAACGCTGGCCTATGTGACGAGCATTCAGACGATTGTGACCAATGCCCGCGGGTTTCAGACGACCTATACCTACTATGTCTACAGCGGGACCTATCGGGTATCACAGATCAGCGGGCCGGGCTGTGCCACCTGCGCTGGGACGGATCTCGTGCAATACGATTGGAACGAGTCCAATACCGTGGACGATACGATTGATCGTAACAACATCAGGACCCATTATCTGTATGATTTGAGGCATAATGTGAAAACACGGTTTGATGCTTACAATCTGCCGCTTGTTGTGCGGCGGACGGATTACACCTATCACCCGATCTTCAATCTGGTCACCTCCATCACCGACCCCAAGCTTGGTGTGACTACCTTCACCTATGATGAGGCGAATCGGAACTTGAAAACGATCAAAGATTCGCTGCCGGAACAGAATACCACGACCTTTGACTATGACCCCCAGGGCCAGCTCATCACGATCACCGATGCCCAAAACAATGCCACACACGTGACCTATGATGGCTGGGGGAACGTGGCGACGGTGACCGATCCCCAGGGCCATATGAGCAGCTTTACGTACGACATTCTCGGCAATCGCCTGACCGCGACCGATGCCGCGACCCCAGCCCACACCACCCAATATACATATGACGCCATGAACCGGCTGCTGACGGTCACCGACCCGCTCACTCAGGTCACGCACTACAGCTACGATGCCAGCGGCCGCTTGGCCAGTCTCACCGATGCCAATACCCACGTCACGGCTTTTGGCTATGATAGCGCCGATCGGCTGAACCAGATTATGACCCCCAATAATCTGACCACCATCTACGTCTACGATGCCGAAGGCAATCTGACCAGCCGGACCGATCCCAACAACCAGACCACGACCTTCTCCTACGACGACCGCAACCGGCTCACGCAGAAGAGCTATCCTGGCGGGGTGGTCGAGACGTTCACCTATGATGGCAACGGCAATCTGAAAACCGCTGTCAATGCCAGCATCAGCTATACCGATCTATCCTACGATGTCCTCAACCGGTTGATCAGTGTGACTGATTCACTGAGCCGGACGATCAACTATCAGTATGATCCGAACGACAACCGCACCCAGATGACGGCGCCGGGTAACGACGTGACGACGTATAACAGCTATACGGCCGCCAATCAGCTCGCCTCCATGGGGCCATCGGGAGGGCCGTATACCACCTTCACGTATGACAGTTTGCATCGGTTGAGCCAGAAAGTGCTGCCGAATGGCACGATCACAACCCCCACGTACGACAGCCTGAACCAACTGCTGAGCTTGGCCCACACCACCCAGCCGCTACTGAGCACGAACTACACTTATGATGTTCTGGGCAATCGGCTCACGCGGACGGATAGCCCCAGTCTCACGCCGCCTCCGGCCACCACCAGTGCCAATACCTGGAACTATGATGTAGCCAATCGCCTCTTAACACGCCCCGGCGTGACCCATACCTACGACAACAATGGGAACACGCTGACCAAAACCGACGCCAGTGGCACCACAACGTATGGGTACGACTTTGAGAACCGGCTCATCAGTGTCAGCGCCCCCGGCGGGATCACGGCCAGCTATGCCTACGATCCCTTCGGGCGGCGGATCAGCAAAACCGTCAATGGCGTGGGGACCCGATATCTCTATGACGGCATGAATATCATTAAAGAGTACGACGGCACAGGAGCACTCCTGGCCACCTACGTCCATGGCCCTGGCATGGACGAGCCGATTGCGATGACCCGGGGCGGGCAGGTCTCGTATTACCATGCCGACGGCCTGGGGAGCATCACGGGTCTGACGAACAGCAGTCAGGCGGTGGTGCAGACGTACGGCTATGACGGGTTTGGGACCTTGACCCAAACCCCCACGGTGCAAAACCCGTATACCTACACGGGGCGCGAATGGGATGCGGAGACGGGGCTCTATTATTACAGAGCGAGATATTATGATCCGAAGGTAGGGCGGTTTCTCCAGCAGGATCCGATTGGGATGGCAGGGGGCATTAATCTGTATGCGTATGTGGGGAGCAATCCGATTAATTTTATAGACCCTTCTGGTTTAATCCACTATAACAAGAAGCCACCAAAGACTGTGCCTGTTCAAGGTCAAACTCTTCGAGCGCTTCAATGTGTAGAACGGTGTTTGCAAGATAGGACAGGTGATTGCAGCTTAGATCTTTTAGTCACTGGTGGTGCCGAGAAGAGCGGGCATAGTCGGAATAGCGCTCATTACCGAGGGGAAGCCGTTGACATTGCAGGTCCCCTGTTTAATCCTGTTACAGATTCGGATGTAATGAGTTGTGCTGCTCGTTGTGGATTTGGAGCCGGTTGGTTTGAAAGCTTTCCAAATAATCCCAACCGTGATCATTGGCATCTACAGCTTTATCCCGGTAATGGTGTACCGCCAATTCCTTAGCTGAATGGTGTGCAATGGCTTTATTATGCTGAATTATGAAGGGAGAACAATGAAAAACAGTAAGATATTACTGTTTACATGTATGGTTTTTGTTATCGGCATTTTCTTGCCGGAACCTCTCAAAGCAATCACCGAACTGGCAGACCCGATTCAAGTGATTTCAAAAAGCTTTCGAGATATTAAAGCCCAAACAGAAAAAGACGGTAAACGCTCCATCGAGTTTTGTCCAGATAACACCTGTGATTTCTTCTTGGCGAGTAAAGAGGTTTCACTGGAGAGCTTAAGGGATTTTGCATATATATACATATACTTTTTTTCGGATTACTTCGTACTAGAAAAATGGCGAAGTGCTGAAGAACCGACAAACCTTGCACAGCAGATTCTTTTAAAACCCGCGTATCAGGATTGCAAGCGAAAAACCAATAAAGAAGCTGCGCGTTGCTTGTTGCGTCGTTTGAGTCGAGAGAATCATGTCGAGTTGTATTTCGTTCGCTATGATGAGAAGAAGCGTAATGTTGAGCCTGTTGACATTATTGAAGCAACAGCTGAGTAGCATCTAAGCGCTAGGTTTTCCATGGAGCGACGTGACCATCTATAACAGCTACACGGCGGCCAATCAACTGGCCTCCATGGGGCCCTCCGGCGGCCCGTATACCACCTTCACGTATGATAGTTTGCATCGGCTGAGTCAGAAAGTGTTGCCGAATGGTGCCAAGACCACTCCCACATACGATAGCCTGAGCCAATTACTGAGCCTGGCCCACACCACCTCGGCGAGCCCGCCCCTGCCCCTGGTTAGTACGAGCTACACCTACGATGTCCTGGGCAAATCGGCTCACGCGCACCGACACGCCCAGTGTGACGCCACCACCGGCCACCACCAGTGCCAATACCTGGAACTATGGCGTGGCCAATCGCCTCTTAACGCGCCCCGGCGTCACCTATACCTATGACAACAACGGCAACACGCTCACCAAGACCGATTTTACGGGCACGACGACGTATGGGTATGACGTTGAGAACCGCCTCACCAGTGTCAGCACCCCCGGGGGCATGATCACGAGTTATGCCTACGATCCGTTTGGCCGGCGGATCAGCAAAACCGTCAATGGTGTGGTAACCCGGTATCTCTATGATGGCGCGGATATCGTCAAGGAGTACGATGGGACGGGGGCCGTGCTGGCGACCTATCGGCATGGCCCTGGCATTGATAAGCCAATTAGCATGACGAGGGGCGGGCAGACTTATTACTACCATGCCGACGGGCTTGGGAGTATCACGGGGCTCACCAATAGCGGTCAGACCGTCGTCCAGAATTACGGCTATGACGGGTTTGGGAATCTCACTCAAGCCCCCACCGTGCAGAACCCCTACACCTACACCGGCCGGGAATGGGATCAGGAGACAGGGCTTTATTATTACCGAGCGAGATATTATGACCCAAAGGCAGGAAGATTCCTGCAAGAGGATCCGATTGGGTTAGCGGGAGGGATTAATCTGTATGCGTATGTTTTCAACAATCCCCTAAGATGGACTGATCCCACAGGGCTGGAAGTCCAAGTCTGTTGTCGTCCCGCTGAAATTTTAAGCGGGCTCGTTAGTCACTGTTGGATCAAGACTGACACAATGCAGGCTGGAATGGGCACTCTTGGCAACAATCCTCCTGGTCAGGAATACGATTTGCCCTATTGGATCGACGTATACATCACGGATCATTCAAACGATAAGCCGACATCTTGCCAACAGATGGACAACGTGGACGAGCAGTGCGTGAACAACAATCTTAAGATCGGTGAGCCTTTGGGAAGATTTAATCTCTTTAACACTTGCCAAGGTTTTGCCTATAGCGTCATTAATAGCTGCAGGCCGATGTATAAACCGTAGCCATCAACGTCGTAGTAATGGTAACGTGACCGCTCACATTAAGAAATATCTAGGCCGCGCAGGGTGGGTGCTGGCCATTCTTGTGGCCATCATTGGGAGTCTCTATTTTGCTAATCTTGCGCTCTTCAATGCATGGCTGACCGCTTTTGAGAAATACCAGCACGCTTTGAGTCAATTAAAATTTAGATTTTGGTCCTTTAGTTTTCTGTCGGTTGTCTCTCTGGCCCTGATGGTATTCCTGATAGTGACTTTTATTAAATCGATCAGGAAAAATAAGAAACAAGGACGTGAACCATGAGCAATAAATGCGACAGATCCACGATATGGTTGATGGATTTATTGCCATGAAAAAGTCAACTGTTCTCATTTTCTGGCTCTTACTACTTCTCCCTGTGCCCCTTTCCCACGCGGCGACGGCCACGTATACCTACGACTCGCTGAACCGCGTGATTAAAGAAGACTATGCCAATGGGCTGGTGATCGAATATACCTATGACGCCGTCGGCAATCGCCTCACGGCGCCTTCGTATATGAAGTCGTTCCAGATCACCGTGGACACCACGCCATCGGGCCTTCAGATCACGGCGGACGGGGTCACCTATACCGCGCCCCAAGTCTTTACCTGGGAGGCTCAAAGTGCGCACACACTGAATGTGCCCTCCCCGCAGAGCGGCGGCACTGGTGTGCAGGATATCTTTTCCAGTTGGAGCGATAGCGGGGCGCAATCCCATAGCATCACCACCCCTGTTGCCGATACAGCGTATATCGCCTCGTTTGTGACACAAAAACTTCTGACAACAAGTCTCACACCTGCCGGCAGCGGCACGCTCACGCCCACACCGGCCGGGACCGTGACCACGTGCCCCCAATATCTGTGTGCGTGGTACGCAAGCGGCGCCTCGGTGACCCTCACGTCTGCGTCGAATAGTGGATACATTTTTTCCAGTTGGAGCGGCGACTGCGCAGGCTCAGGGGCCTGCGTGGTCACCCTGGATGTGCCCCGGTCCGTGACCGCCACTTTTTTGCCCCTCACACTGCAAGACCGGTTACCAACCAGCAAGATCAATCTTCAGTCGCCGTGGGCAACAACTGGCTGCAGCAACAGTAACGCCTATCAATGCGTGGATGACCCCATTGGGAGCCCGAACAACGGCACCGATTACATTCGGGACAACAACAGCGCCGGCAAGGAAGCGACCTTTGGCTTCCTCCCGGTCTTCACCGTGCCGGCCGGCTCCACGATTGCCTCTGTCCGGGTCACGTATGTCGCCATGGCGAACACGGCCAGTGCGACGAATATCAAAGCGGCGTTGAAAGTCGGTCCGACTATCTATAGCCCCACCGCCGCCCAGCCGCTCTCGCAAGCCTGGACGACCTACTACGATGACTGGACGACCAATCCCCGGACGGGAGCGGCGTGGATCGTGGCGGATGTCAATGGCACGGGGAGCAATCCACTCCAGGGGATGGGCGTTGTCTCCGGCACTGGCGATGAAAGTGTCACGCAGGTCTATGTGACCGTGGCCTATGTCGTGCCTCCGGATACGACGGCACCCGCGAACACCACCGGAGCGAACTTTATCAATGGTGGGGCGGCCTCTACCCCAACGACCGCCGTGACACTGGCGATTACGGCCACGGATGCCGTAGGCATCACCGGGTACTATGCGTCAGAAAGTGCGACCACCCCAACGGCCGGCGCCGCGGGCTGGGTGGCGGTGACCTCGACCACCGCCTATGCCGCAACCGTGAACTTTACCCTGAGCGCGGGGGATGGGACGAAGACGGTCTATGTGTGGTTGAAAGATGCGGCGGGAAATGTCTCGGCCGCCGTCAGTGATACCATCATCCTCGATACCACCGTGCCCGCGAATACCACCGGGGCAAACTTCATTAGCGGCGGAGCCGCCTCTACCCCCACGACCGCCGTAACGCTGGCGATTGCCGCCACGGATAGTGTGGGAGTGACGGGGTACTATGTGTCGGAAAGTGCGACCACCCCAACGGCCGGTGCTGCGGGTTGGGTGACGGTGACCTCCACCACCTCGTATGCAGCCACTGTGGCATTTACCCTGAGCACAGGGAACGGGACCAAAACCGTCTACGTGTGGTTCAAAGATGCCGCAGGGAATGTCTCGTCAACAGGCGTGAGCGATACCATTATTCTTAATGTCACCGCTCCCCCCACCCAAAGTCGGCTGCCAACGAGCAACCTCACGATTGGGAGCATGTGGTCGTTCACGGGCTGTACCAGCAGCACCGCCTATCAATGTGTGGATGATCCCATTGGGAGCCCGAACAACAGCACCGATTATCTCCGGGTGAGCAGCTCCGGCAAGGAAGCGATCTTTGGCTTCTCGGTCTTCACCGTGCCGGCGGGGTCCACCATCACCTATGTGCGGGTGACCCATGTCACGTTTCGGGATGGCAGCTCCTCCGCCAACATTAAAGCGGCCCTGCGGGTGGGCGGGACCACCTATACCCAACCGACCGCCCAGTTACTGACGGCCTCCTGGATCACCTATAACTACGACTGGACGACCAACCCCCGGACGGGCTTGGCGTGGACGGTGGCCGATGTCAACGGCACGGGGACCAATCCACTCCAGGGGATGGGCGTTGTCTCCGGCACTGGCGATGAAAGTGTCACACAGGTCTATGTGACGGTGGGATATCAGTGATCCTCTAACGCCTGCCTGTTGAAGCGTACAGAACAGGGAACGGCGTAGCCGCAATAAAGGGGACAGGCTACTTTTTCCCACTCGATCAGGACTTGTGTTGGATGAAAAAGTAGCCTGTCCCCTTTACCGCCCAAATGACACGCCCATGGCTTCGGCGCCGCGGACCAGCTCGCCGTCGGGGTCAACCATCTTGCGTCCTTTGATTGCTTCCTCAAGCGGCACCGAGACGATGTGCGGCGCCCGCAGGCTGACCATCCGGCCGAATTGTCCCTCGGCGATCAGATTGACCGCCGCGACGCCGAACCGTGTGGCCAGGAGCCGGTCAAACGGCGTCGGCGAGCCGCCGCGCTGCAAGTGGCCCAGCACGGTCACCCGCACGTCCAGGCCGGTCTGCCGGATGGCTTCGCCGACTTTGGCCCCGATCCCGCCCAATCGCTCGTAGCCCTCCGGCGAGGTGCCGACCACAGCGCGTCCACCGCCGCTCGCCGAGGCGCCATCCGCCACCACCACAATACTGGAGTGGTCGCCGAGCCGTCGCCGCTCGTTGATATTGCCGCAGATCTTGTCGATCGCAAAGGGGATCTCGGGAATGAGAATGACGTCGGCGCCGCCCGCGATGCCGGCCTCCAGGGCGATCCAGCCGGCATAACGCCCCATGACTTCCACCACCATGACGCGATGGTGAGCCTCCGCCGTGGTGTGCAATTTGTCCAGCGCCTCGGTTGCCGTGGTCACCGCCGTCTGAAATCCGAACGTCACGTCGGTGGCCAACAGATCGTTGTCGATCGTTTTGGGGACGCCCACGATGGGGCAACCCATCGTCCACAGGCGGTGGGCGGCCGTCAGTGTGCCGTCGCCGCCGATGACGATCACCCCGTCCAGTCCAGAGGCGGTGATCGTCCGCTTGATCGTCTCGGCCATGTCGACCACTTCCTCCCGTCCGTCGACGACCCGGTGATACTTAAACGGATTGACCCGGTTGGTCGTGCCCAGCACCGTGCCGCCCAGCGTCAAAATATCATGCACGCTCTGCGGGGTGAGGGGGCGCTGCAGGTCCGGGGAGATCAGCCCCTCAAACGCTTCCTCGATGCCGACCACGTCCCAGTGATAGCGATGGGTTGCCGTTTTGACGATGGCCCGGATCACCGCGTTGAGTCCCGGTGCATCACCGCCGCCGGTCAGCACACCGATTTTCATAGGATGTTATGATGGGGGGAGAGGGGTATCCCGCGCTGTGAGAGATACAGTGTGTTGATCATTGCGTGATGGTGTTGCTTATAACATGGCACTCTCATGGAGTCAATTGCCCCAGCGGGGTGCGGCCGAAGTGATCATCTATAATATATGATATATGGCCGTGGAGTTTACAAGTGTGGCAAAAATGAATCATGTCGGATAAATATGTGTTCAATTTACAACACATATAGAATCGTGATGAGCCAAGACAAATAGAGGTAATATAGATATCTTTTTGATTTAATAGTGTTTTTATTATTATATCCCTCATGGTTATTTTTGGTATGGGTTTTGCTTTAACATAGCAGTGGAACTCTTCTATGCGATATCAGCGAACCATTGAAGCAAGTATCTCCTGCTCGGGTGTGGGGCTCCACACCGGCCAGGTGACGTTGATTCGGTTGCATTCGGCTCCTGAAGATCACGGCATCCGCTTTATTCGGACCGATCTGGCCAGGCCGGTGGCGATTCGAGCGATCGCCGAACAGGTGGTGGGCACGACCCTGTCGACATCATTGGGGGTGAATGGGGGCGCGGATGGCGCGTCGATCCAAACCGTCGAACATCTGCTGGCGGCCTGCGCCGGTTTGCGGGTGGACAATCTCCTGATCGAGGTTGAGGGACCGGAAATCCCAATCCTGGACGGCAGCGCGGCGCCGTTTGTCGCCTTGCTGCAACGGGCCGGCATCAAGAAGCAGTCGCGGCTGCAGCCGTACCTCCGGTTGATCCGTCCGCTGCAGATCGGCGAGCCGGGGGCCGGTGTGACCGTGTTGCCCGCGCCGTTTCCGACGATCAACTACACGATCAGTTTTCCCGATGCCGTGGTGAAGCAGCAGCAGTACCTCTACCATGGGACCGAGGATGAATTCACGCGCGGAATCGCGCCGGCCCGCACATTTGGTTTTGTCAAGGATGTGGAGCGTATGCGTGCCCATGGGCTGATCAAAGGCGCGTCACTGGAGAACGCCGTGGTGGTCGGCGAGGACGGTGTGGTGAATCCGGAGGGATTGCGCTTTCCGGATGAGTTTGTCCGTCACAAGGTGTTGGACCTGATCGGCGACCTGGCGTTGCTGGGCGTGCCGCTGGTGGCCCAGGTGGCCGCCACGTGTGCGGGCCATGCGATGAATTTCGAATTGGTGCGCGCCCTGCGTGCCCAACCAGACGCCTGGGTCACCGTGACGCCGGAGCCGTCGAGTCCGCGTCGCGCCGAACCAAGCGCGCCGCTCGTCCTGTCTGCTCCCCTCTCCCTGCCGTTGTAACCCGCGCGGCGTTCGCCGCTGTTTTCTTTCTGGATCGTTGATCAAAATTCAAACTCCTTGCAGGGCGTTGAAAATCTCGTTCTTCGGGCAGGCCGGTCAAAACGTCTCAGCTGCAAGGCCGTAGGAAGCGAGGGAACCGGAGTCCGACCATCTCGCAGAGCGGTGGTCGGATGAGGATTTCGAGCGACCGGGCTTGTACCGAGAATCCTTCGGGGCCAGCTCCTCAGGACAAGTCGGACGTTCCTCTCATCTTTACTTCGAATCGAAGATGAGAAGTCATATTCGATTCTCAGTACAAGCGATTCGAGGTAAACGCCGCAGATGGACGTTTTCAACGGCCTGCAAAAAAACCGGGAACCACCACATGTGATGGTTCCCGGTTTGAGGTGATCACAACCCCACTTACTTTTTCTTTTTCTTGGCTGCCTTTTTCTTTTTTGCCACTGTGCGTCTCACCCCCTTTCATCCTCGTAAGGAAACATCACCGCATTGTCGCGCCGTGCCGGACGGATCACATCACGACCGTCGTGCCGCGGCGCGTTTGCGTGATGCGATCACAAATAGTGATGATGACGGGATGAAAGGAGTGAACGGGTGGAAATCGACAGGATTGGCCAACAAAGCTGAAGACATCGAAAAAAACGGAAGGCTGTCGATGGGCATAGGATGCGGCATGGAGAATTTTTCTTTGGTCACTGCCGCTGATGGTTCGTGATACTTCGTGTGCATCCCTCCGTGATTGTTTCACTTAACAAATAGCACAGGCCGTGGAGCTTGTCAATGATTTGTGCTCGTCTGCGATCGCCTTCGGATGACGCCGCGCGCCGATGCATGCGTGCGCTCGTGTTGCAAGAGTCGCCGCTTGAGCGTCACCCCGAAGGGAAATCTGCCGATCTGTTCGGCGATCCATCGGCAGGAGCGCGTTTTTCCGTCGGTAATCATCGGCGCGCGTCATGTCCGTTTTGTCGCGCCGAGTTTTTGCCGCAGCAATTGCCACACCACCGCCAACTCTTCGCTGCCCAGCCAGGCGCTCACGGCGCAGAAACTGATGATGCTTCCCGCAAGTCCGGCGGCCAGCCAGCAGCCTTTCAGCCACGACTGGCCGTCCTGATGCCAGAGGCCCATCGCGCTGATCGGCCAGCCGATCAGGACGACGGTCAACGACGCGAGGATGACTTTGCCGTGGGAGCGGAACAGTTCGCCGAGATCGAAGCCGCCCTGCCGGCGCACGAGCAGGTAGAGGAGCCACACAAAATTGATGATGGATGAAATCGCCGTGGCCAGCGCCAGCCCCGTATGCTGCAGGGGGCCCATGAACAGCAGACTCAAGGCGATGTTGATGAGCATGGCCGCGACGGCCGCCCGGACCGGGGTGCGTGTGTCCTGCAGCGCGTAAAAGGCCTGCACGACGACCCGGACGCCGGCGAAGGCCCAGAGCCCCACGCTATACGCCGCCAGCGCGCTGGCCGTGCCGGCCGTCGCCTGCGCATCAAAGGCGCCGTGCTGAAAGAGCACCTGGACGATCGGCTCCCGCAGGACGATCAGCCCCGCCATGGAGGGCACGCTGATGAAAAAAACCAGTCGGAGTCCGAACGCAGTCGTCTGGCGAAACGCGGTCTGTTCGCCCAGGGTGGCGTGACTTGCCAACGTCGGAAGGATTGCCGTGGCGACCGCCACGCCGAACAGGCCGAGCGGAAACTGAATGAGCCGCATCGCGTAGTTCAGGTACGCCACGCTGCCACCGGGCAGCAGCGACGCCAGCAGGGTATTGACGACCAGATTGACCTGCGAGACCGACAGGCCGATCGTCGTCGGCAGAATCAGCCAGAACATTTGTCGCAGTCCGGGATGGGCCGGCGCCCACCGCCACTGGAAGCTCATGCCGTGCTTGGACAGGCTGGGCAGTTGGACGACGAATTGGGCCAGGCCGCCAATCAGCACGCCGATGGCCACAGCGATCACCGGTTGATCGAGCCGCGACGCCATGGCCACCGTCACCACGATGACGCAGACGTTGAACGCGCTCGACGCCAGCGCCGGCGCCTGAAAGGCCTTGAGCGAATTGAGCACACCCATCGTCAGCGCGGCCAATCCGATAAAGAGGAGAAAGGGGAACATGATCCGGGTCAGGAGCACCGTCAGTTCGAACTTGCCGGCGTCGGCCGCGAAACCGGGCGCAATGGCCCGCACGAGCCAGGGCGAAGCCAGCAGCCCGAGAAAACTGACGATCGCCAGCGCCACGCACATGAGGGTGAAGCTGGCGTTGGCCAGGCTGCGGGCCTCCTGACGGGAACGCTTCGAGAGATATTCCGTGAAGACGGGGATAAAACCGGCCGACATCGAGCCTTCGGCCGCCAGTTCCCTGAGGAGGTTGGGCAGGCGGAAGGCGACATAAAAGGCGTCGGCCGCGTCCTTCGCGCCGAAAATCCAGGCGACGGCCATCTCGCGCACCAGGCCGAGGAGCCGGCTCAGGAGCGTAAAGAGACCGATTAGGCCCGCCGCGCCGGTTAGGGCCCGCCGATGATGATGCTGGTCGTGGCCGGCCGTCATGGCTTGACTCGGCGTCCGGGGCTATGATACAACGTGCCTCCCCCAGCGGGTTCCTGATCGGGATCAACAACGAGGAGAGACAGGGTGAATCGACCGTCAACAGCCAAACGCATTCGACAAAACGCGGCCAAAGCGCGGCGCAACCGGGCGATTCTGTCCGAGCTGAAGACGCGGCTGAAGGCCGTCAGGGCGGCGCTGGACGCCAAGGATCTGAAGACGGCCAAAGCGCTATTATCCCCGATGGAGTCCTCCCTCGGCAGGGCCGCGTCCAAGAAGATTATCACCAGGGCGCGCGCATCGCGCACGACAGGGCGCCTGGCCAAACGCCTGCATCAGCTCTCCGCTTCGGCGTCATAATTCATCTGACCATAGAGCATTGGAGCAGTGGACCGCAATGGCCACCGTGCTCTTGCTCTTCATACTCCAATCTCCATTATCTATTCTCCATTTTCCAAGCCCCATGCCAATCGCGCATGGGGCTTAGGGCGTGACCATCAACGGCCCGGGCAACCGCTCGCACAGTTCGAGAATCAATCCGTCCACCACCTGATCCTTCGGCATTCGTCCCCCCTTGAGTTGCGCATCCGCGGTCAGGCAGTAGGCCAGTCCCTGCTGCAACTCGGCAGAGGTAAAGCCGGCGACCTGTCGGCTGATCGTGTCGGCGTAGCGCGGAGAGACCGCCAGACGCTGCGCCAGGTCGGCAGAGGAGGCGCCGGCCTCGCGGGCCGCCTTGGCCAGCCACAGCCGGCGAAGATGGCGGGTCAGCATCACCGTGATTCCCACGGGTTGTTCCCCCTGATCCAGCAGACGCCGGACGATCGCCAATGCGGCGGCGCCGCGCCGCTGGCCGACGGCGTCGGTCAGCTCGAAAATGGACCGGTCCCGTTCCCGCGAGGCCACCGCGTGCAGTGCGTCCAGCGTGATGACCGTTCGTCCGGCGTGCGCATCCTGCCCCGAATGGAGTTTGAGTTTTTCCATCTCATTAATCAGGGCGTGCAACGAGGAGCCGGTCTGTTCCAGCAGCGCGTGCGCGACATCCGGGGCGAGCTGCAGCTCCAGTGTCGCCGCCTGGCTGTTCACCCAGGCCGGCAGTTCCCGTTCCAGCAGCGGTTGGCAGTTGATCACCGTCGCATGCTGGTTGAGCCAGACGAACAACCGGCGCCGTTGATCGGCCTTGGCCGCCGTGATCGCCAGGCAGGTGGTCGAAGGGAGCGTGTCGAGGGCGGCGAGCAACGACGCCTGGGCGTCGGCCAGGAGCGAGTCGACATCGGCGATGACGACCAAGCGCCGCTCGGCGAAGGCCGGCAGCGTGGCGACAGCGGTGAGCATGTCGGTCATGGAGGCGTCGCCGGCATCGAAGCGCTGATAGTTGAACAGATCGTCCGGCCCGACCGTGGACGCTCGAAGCAGGTCGAGCGCCTGCGTGATCAGGTAGGGCTCCTCCCCGAGGCAGAAGTAGAGCGGCGCCGGCGGAGACTTCTTCAGCGCGGCGCGCAGGTCATGGGGCCGGAGTCCTCGAGTTGAGGTGGAACGGGTCATTTGACGGTTGGGGTGACGGTTGGGGTGACGGTTGGGGGTGTTGTGGGCGGGGCGGCCGCCTTGTCACCTGCTCTGTCGCCCGCACTGTTGGATGACGCCTCCCCCGGAGCGATCGGCAGCAGGGCGAGCTGTTGGACAATGGTTTCGGCCAGCCGCTGTCCGACATCCTGAAAGGCCCGCTCCTTCGACTCGCGCGATGCGGCGACACTGTTCTGATCGACATAGAAATCGGCGAAACCAACCAGATCGGGCGCCGACCAGATCGTGGAGCCGTCCGACGTTCTCGTGAAGATCATGTTGAGGTGGAGCTCCATCTGGTATTCGGTCGCCCGGCTGTCGGCGTTGAAGGCAACCGGCGTGGTTTTGAGCCTGGTCACATGACCGTTGAGCAGCAGTGCCGGAGCCTGGCCGGTGCCGACGACGCGCCAGGGGCCGGCGGCGAGCAATTGGGCTTTGAGCCGTTCGGAGATGATTTCGCCGAGCAACGGTTCGGACGTGGTGTTGTCCAGCAACGGCACGGCGATCGTCTGCACCGGGCGACCGTCTTCTGCGCGAGGTGGGGACGATCCAGTTAGCGTATAGCCGCAGCCAGAGAGGGAAAGGAGAAGAGCAAAGAGGATCAGGGTCCAGGGTCCGGGGTCCGGG